>CALNAE010000173.1 GCA_937874315.1 uncultured Bifidobacterium sp.
ATTGCCAGTCAATTGCCAGTCAATGGATTGCCGGTGAATGAGAATGAATTCGCCCTGAGACTGTGCAGATGTCCATAGGAAAGGAAGTGGATCATGCTCGATCTCATTGTCGTCATTGCAACGATATTGATCTTCATCGGACTTGATGTGTTGACGAGGGCGGTGGACGGATTATGATCGTCGTTTTCAACGATGTGGCGGGAATTCTGGCGCTACTTGGCCTGGTGTATATGGCCTATTCCCTGATTTGCCCCGAGCGGTTGTGATTGCCAAACCGTGGTAGTGGTGTAGTGAAATCGAGAGGTTCTTATGGTATATGCATATGCGCTTGCGGCGATGGCGCTCGTCCTTGTTCTGCTTGCCGCGATGTACAAACCCTTCGGGGATTACATGGCCTGGGTGTTCACGGCGAGCAAGGACCTGGCGCCGGAACGGTGGCTCTATCGCATCGTCGGGGTTGACCCACGCAGAAACCAGCCCTGGAAAACTTACGTGCGCGCCGTGCTGGCCTTTTCGCTCGTCGGTATGCTTGTCTTGTACGGATCGCAACGGCTGCAGCAATATCTGCCGTACTCCTTGGGGCTCGGCGCGGTCCCTTCGCTGCTTGCGTTCAATACGGCCGCCTCGTTTGTGACCAACACGGACTGGCAGGCCTACTCTCCAGAGGCGACGCTTGGCTATAGCGTCCAGGTGGCGGGGCTGTGCGTGCAGAATTTCGTCTCGGCGGCCGTCGGTCTCAGCGTCGCCATAGTGCTGATACGCGGATTCGCATGGAAACAGCGTATGGAGATCGGTAATTTCTGGGTCGATTTGACCCGTTCGGTTTGTCGTATTCTGCTGCCGATTTCCTTCGTCGGTGCGATTGCGCTGATCGGATTGGGCGTGGTGCAGAATTTCGATGGCTTCCAGACCATCTCGACCCTGGCGGGCGGCACGCAGCGCATTCCCGGCGGGCCCGTGGCCTCGCAGGAGATCATCAAGGAGCTGGGTACGAACGGCGGGGGATTCTTCGCCGCCAACTCGGCGCATCCCTTCGAAAACCCCACGATCTGGACGAACCTGTTGGAGATCGTCGCGATGCTGTCGATTCCGGTGTGCCTGACTCGCACATTCGGACGAATGGTGGGCAACACGCGGCAGGGACTGGTTCTGGCGGCGGTCATGCTATTGCTATGGGCGGGATCGTTCCTCATCTTGATCGGGTTCGAATCCTTCTCGTCGACCCCGTCCGCCAGTTTGGCCGGCGCGGCCATGGAGGGCAAGGAAACCCGGTTCGGCCTGGTGTGGAGCAGTTTGTTCGCCACCACGTCGACCGGCACGTCGTCGGGCGCGGTCAATGCTTCGCTCGATTCGTTTTCGGCGCTGGGCGGCATGATGCTCATGCTCAACATGATGCTGGGAGAGGTGTCGCCTGGTGGCGTCGGCTCGGGGCTGTACGGCATGATCGTGATGGCGGTCGTGGCCGTGTTCATCGCAGGTCTGTTGGTGGGGCGCACCCCGGAATTCCTCGGTAAGAAGATCGGCCCGAAGCAGATGAAACTAGCTTCGCTCTACTTTCTGGTGATGCCGGTCACCGTGCTGCTGGGAACCGGTCTGACGCTTGTCGTTCCCGGTGCGATGCGGTCGGGGGAACAGGTCAACCACGGGGCTCATGGCTTCTCCGAGATCATCTACGCGTTCGTATCGGCCGTGAACAACAACGGCTCGTCGTTCGCCGGCCTGAACGCGGACACGCCATGGTTCACGGTCTCGCTCGCCGTCGCGGCGATCATCGGTCGCTTCGTGCCGATCATACTGGCCGCGGCTCTTGCCGGCTCCTTGGCGAACCAGGACGTGGTACCGACCACGGCCGGCACGTTGAGAACGGATAACGGGCTGTTCATATTCTTGGTGATCTTCGTGATCATCGTCATTTCGGCGCTGACGTTCTTCCCGACCCTGTCTTTGGGACCGTTGGCGGAAGGTTTGGTGTAGCTATGTCCGATGCGGTTTCCACTATGCAGTCCACTCAGCAGTCCACCCCGCAGTCCACCCAACGCCGACCGGCGCGGATGGGACGCATGCTGCTCAGCGCCATGCCGGGCGCGTTCAGAAAATTCGACCCGCGGGTGCAGTGGCATAATCCAGTGATGCTCGTCGTATGGACGGGCGCATTGTTCCTCACGGTGCTCGGCATCGTCCAGCTGATCGTTCCGCAGGATGCCTCCCTGCGTGGGGGGTCCGGTGCGCCGACATCCTTCACGTGGGTCATCGCCCTATGGCTCTGGATCACCGTCCTGTTCGCCAATATGGCCGAATCGGTGGCCGAAGGACGCGGGAAGGCGCAGGCCGACGCCTTGCGCAAGACTCGTACGACCACGCCCGCGCGTCGCGTTCATGGCTACGATCGTGACCGTGATCCCGATGTGCGGATCACGCCGGCCATCGAGATTCCCTCCTCGGAGCTGACGCGTGGGGATGTCGTCATCGTGTCGGCGGGTGAACTCATACCCGGTGACGGTGACATCATCTCCGGCATCGCATCGGTCGATGAGTCGGCCATCACCGGGGAGTCCGCACCGGTTATCCGTGAATCGGGCGGCGACCGCAGCGCGGTTACCGGCGGCACCCGCGTGCTGTCCGACCGCATCATCGTACGCATCACGCAGAAGCCCGGCGAAAGCTTCGTCGACAAGATGATCGCATTGGTCGAGGGGGCCGATAGACAGAAGACCCCCAATGAGATCGCGCTGGATGTGCTGCTGAGCTCGCTGACGATCATCTTCCTCGTCGTGGTGCTCTGCCTGCAACCCATGTCCGTCTACCGTCATGCCACGGTGTCGCTCACGGTGCTCGTCGCGCTGTTGGTCTGCCTTATCCCCACGACGATTGGGGCCTTGCTTAGCGCCATCGGCATCGCGGGCATGGATCGGTTGGTGCAGCGCAACGTGCTGGCGACCTCGGGACGAGCCATCGAGGCGGCCGGCGATGTGACGACGTTGTTGCTCGATAAGACGGGCACCATTACCTATGGCAATCGGCAGGCTTCGAGCTTCCATGTTCTGGACGGCATCGAATATCCTGATATGGTCAGGGTCGCAGCACTCAGCTCCCTCGCCGACTCCACCCCCGAGGGAAAGTCGATCGTGACGCTGGCCGAATCCGAAGGTCTACGGCCCAGCCCCGTGCCGGGTGCCGTCGACGTGCCGTTCAGCGCGCAGACGCGCATGTCCGGGCTGGACATCCCGGGCGGCGAGCGCATACGCAAGGGCGCGGCTTCCGCCATCGAAGCGTGGATCGACGGGGAGGGAGCGAAAATCCCGCAAGCCGTGCTGGACCATCTGCATGACCGGATCCGCGCCGTCTCCATGGCGGGAGGGACCCCCCTGGTGGTGGCGCAGGAGAAAGTCGGTGGAGATTTTGTGATTCTCGGCGTTATCGAACTGAAGGATATCGTCAAGCAAGGTCTGCGCGAACGGTTCGCCGATATGCGGCGTATGGGTATTCGCACCGTCATGGTGACCGGCGACAATGCGCTGACGGCGAAGGCGATAGCCGCCGAGGCTGGCGTGGACGATTTCATCGCCGAGGCCCGCCCCGAGGACAAGCTCGCCTACATCAAGGCCGAGCAGGCCAAGGGCCAGTTGGTCGCAATGACGGGAGACGGTACGAACGACGCCCCGGCGCTCGCGCAGTCCGATGTCGGAGTGGCGATGAATTCAGGCACGTCGGCGGCCAAGGAGGCCGGGAACATGGTCGATCTGGATTCCGACCCGACCAAGCTCATCGACGTGGTGCGCATCGGCAAGCAGCTGCTGATCACGCGCGGTGCGTTGACGACCTTCTCGATCGCCAATGACATAGCCAAATACTTCGCCATCATACCCGCCATGTTCATGGATAACTTCCCCGGTCTGGGGATGCTCAATGTCATGGGGCTGCATTCGCCGTATTCCGCGGTGCTGTCGGCGGTGATCTTCAATGCGATCATCATCGCCGTGCTGATTCCGTTGGCGCTGAAGGGCGTGCGATATCGGGCCGAGGGCAGTGGGAAAATCCTGTCTCGCAATCTTCGGCTTTATGGCTTGGGCGGTGTCATCGCGCCGTTCGTCGGCATTTGGCTCATAGATCTGTTCGTCCGGTTGATTCCGGGATTCTAAGCGGGAACGAGAGAAAGGGGTGTGGTGATGAAATCTGCTATCGCGTTACGGATGCGCAGCGTGTTCGCTGCGTTCAAGGCCATGGTGGTGCTCACCGTGGTGATCGGCGTCGTATATACGGGTGCCGTGAGTCTTATCGGCCGGTTCGCGTTTCCGGAGCAGGCCGGCGGGTCGTTGCTCACCGATTCCCGCGGTGTCGTCATCGGTTCCATATACATCGGTCAGTCCTTCACGGATGCTCGGGGCAGGGCGCTGGCGAGATATTTCCAATCCCGTCCCTCCGCGACGGCGAATGCCGCGGGAGAAGCCTCGCCATATGATGCGGCTGATTCTTCCGCATCAAACCTTGGGCCGTTCAACGCCGGACAGGTTGCGCTGATCGGGCAACGGAGGATCGAAGTGGCCAGGCGCGAACATGTTCGCCTGAGCCAGGTCCCCGCCGATGCCGTCACGGCGTCCGGATCGGGACTTGATTATCAGATCAGTGTGGCGTATGCCGATATCCAGGTCAACCGGGTGGCCAAGGCGCGTGGTTTGAGCGTGGATACGGTCGACTCGTTCGTCGCACGATGCACCGCCCATCGTGGTCTGGGCTTCATCGGTGAGGAAGGGGTGAACGTCCTGGAGCTCAATGCGGCGCTTGATCGTTTGGGATAGTGTGGTCGGCGGATGCTGCGCATCGTCGGAAAGGAATCGATATGGCCGAGGTCGCCAGAGGCTCTCTGAAGGTGTTGATCGGCGCCGCTCCGGGAGTGGGTAAAACGTACGCGATGCTGCGCGAGGGTCACCGTCTGAAGGATGAGGGCGAGGACGTCGCCATCGCCTATCTGCAGTCGCACGGCCGCAAGGCCACCGCGGACCAGGCCAAGGGTCTGGAGGCGGTGGCGCGCCGTAAGGTGGTATACCGCGGCAAGGTATTCGAAGAGATGGATCTGTTCGCGGTTCTGGAGCGGCATCCGGCGGTTGCGCTGGTCGACGAGCTCGCCCATAGCAATGTGCCCGGCTCGCCCCATGACAAGCGCTGGCAGGATGTGCAGGACATGCTCGCGTCGGGGATCGACGTCATCACCACCATCAATGTGCAGCATATCGAATCGCTGAACGATGTGGTCCATGACATCACGGGCAGCATGCAGCGCGAAACGGTGCCCGATTCGTTTCTGCGTGGCGCCGATCAGATCGAGGTCATCGATCTGCCTCCGCAGACGCTGCGCGAACGGCTGTCGTCCGGTTTGATCTATGCCCCGGATCGCGTTGATGCCGCGATGTCCAACTATTTCAGAATGGGCAATCTCACCGCGCTACGGGAATTGGCGCTGCTGTGGTTGGCGGGCAACGTCGATGAGGCGCTCAAACGGTATCGTCAGGATCATGGCATCGACGAGAAATGGGAGACCCGTGAGCGAGTGGTCGTCGCGTTGTCCGGCGGTCCGGAGGGCGAGAGGCTGTTGCGGCGCGGCGCAAGGGTTGCCGAACATTCCGGCGGCGGCGAACTCCTGGCGGTGCATATCACCAGTTCGGATGGTCTGCATGCCGGGCATGTCGGATTGCTCAGCGCACAGCGGGCGTTGGTGGAGAAGCTGGGAGGCTCGTTTCATGAGGTGATCGGCGAGGATATCGTCGAATCGCTTGTGGAATTCGCGCGTGCCGTCAACGCCACTCAGATCGTCGTCGGCGTGTCAAGCCGAAGCTCGTTGAGCCGTTCACTGGGCAGACCCTCGGTATCCGCTAATCTGGTGCGGCGCTCCGGTGCCATCGACGTGCATCTGGTGGCGCATACCTACATGTCGGGTGGGCTCAAGCTGCCCAGATTCCATGGCATTCTGCCGTTGAAGCGTAAGTTGCTCGGTGTGCTGTTCTCGGTGGTCGCGCTGCCATTGTCCACGATGTTGCTACTGCTTTGGCGTGACGAGTTCGATATGCCTCGCAACGTGCTGATCAATCAGGTGGTCGTGCTGCTTGCGGCCATGATCGGCGGGGTCATTCCAGCGGTGCTCACGGCACTGGCCTCGGGAGTCATACTCGATTACTTCTTTATCGAGCCGGCAGGCACCTTCGACATCGCCCAGCGCTCGGGGGTCGTGGTGTTGCTGCTCTACGTGCTGATCGCATTGCTGGCCAGCTATGTGGTGGACCGCGCGGAACGGCGTACGCGCATCGCTCAACGAGCCAGGGCCGAGTCGGAGTTGATGTCGTCGCTCGCCGAAAGCGTGTTGCGCAGCCGCGATTCTCTGCGAGCATTGGTCGCCCGCACCCGGGAGGCATTCGGCTTCTCCCGGGTGGTGTTGGAGCGCGAGGATGGGACGCGTGTGGAGGAGACGGCTCCGCATCGTGAGACGACGGGCGACAGCCGCGGCGACGTCGATCCCACGGCTCGTGATGACGGCCGGACTGTCTATGAATTGGCGGGCTCCAAGGCTCGTCTGTTGACGTATGGCAACGATATCGAGGCTGAGGATCAACGACTTTTTTCCACGATATTGACCCAGTTCGAAACCGTGCTTGACCATGAGGATCTGCAACGTAAGGCCAACGAGGTGGAGCCATTGGCCGCCGCCGATAAGATTCGCAGCGCGTTGCTCAGCGCGTTGAGTCATGACCTGCGGCGTCCGTTGTCTTCCGCCACGGCTGCGATCAGCGGGTTGATGGGGGATCAGGGCGCGCTGGGGGAAAGCGACCGTCAGGAGCTGCTCCATGTGGTCGACGGCGGGCTGAAGAGTCTGACCACGTTGGTCACCGATCTGCTGGATGTGAGCAGGTTGAACGCGAAGGCGCTGCCGATTTCATTGGTGGTCACCGATCCCGAGGAGGTCATCGTCGCGGCGTTGGATGAATTGGAATTAGGTCCTTCGCAGGTCACGTTGGATGCGGTGCCGGTGCCGATGGTGTCGGCGGATCCACCATTATTACGCAGGGCCATTTCGAATCTGTTGCTCAACGCCAAACGATTCAATCCGCCGCAACGGCGTATCGGCATCTCGTTGAGTGCGTTTCGATCCACGGTCGAAATACGGGTGGTGGACTATGGGCCGGGTGTCTGCGACGAGCGTAAGGACCAGATATTCACGCCGTTCCAACGGCTGGGAGACACCGACAATACGACTGGGCTGGGGTTGGGCCTCGCGCTGTCCAAAGGATTCGTGGAAACGATGGGCGGGCAGCTCGTAGCCGAGGACACCCCCGGAGGCGGTCTGACGATGACGGTCGTTCTACGCTGCGCGCCGCAACACGCCTCGATCGGCCAGCCGCTGCCGGTGACGTACGCCGAAGCGGGTGG
>CALNAE010000174.1 GCA_937874315.1 uncultured Bifidobacterium sp.
GTAGTACAACCCCGTGTACTGCTTCTTCAATTCCCTGATGTAATCGGGGTTGTTGTTGACGAGCCACGTGTTGTCGTCGAGGATAAACGTGACGCGGTACAGGTTCAGCGTGTTTTTATCGTCGTTGTGGTGTTGAACGCCGTTCTTGTCGATCCAGCGGCGTGCGCGGTCGAGCCATTTGCGTTTCAGCCAGTGTTCGGGCCCTTCCGGGTTGCAGGTCAAAAACAGTCGCGCGCCGGGAACGCTCAAACGGCTGACGAGCATGGTGAAAGCGGATTCGGGTATCGTCGCCGCCTCATCCAGGAGAGCGCCCGCCAACGTGAGACCCTGAATCTTGGTTTGCGCCTGCGCGTCGTTGAATCCGACGACGAGGCACTCGCGACCGAAGATCGTGCACGTGCCCGTCGACTGACGGTACACGATGCTCCGTGCGCCGAACCATGCTTGCAATGGTCGGATGAGATTGTTGGCTATCGTACGCTCGGTACGCCCGCCGAGCAGCAGCAAACCTTGCGGCCCGTGCAAACAATATTTCACCCAGTAGAGCAGATCGCCGACGGTTTTACCTGAGCGAACGGCACCGTCGTAGGCGATTATGGTCGCCCAGTCGGGGATGTTCACGGCGGTGGCGGCTTTGCCGGTCAAAGGTTCCAACAATGGCATGGAACCTCCCGTTTACTGGACTCCCAATGTTTTCAGATACTCGTCGATCACGGTGACACTGGTTTCACTCGACTGATCGACACGCTCCAACTCAATCGACCGTTGCAGAGCAATCCCCACCGAAGTCATGATGTTCCGCGCGTCCGCCGGCGGAGGCTTAGTAAGCTCATGCTCCACGTAATCCCCACGCTGATTGAACGAGTACACGACCTGCGGCTTATGCAGGTCATCCATGAACGATTGAGCCTCATGCAACAAGCGTAGTTTCAGGTCGGCGCGCAGCGCGGCCGCATCCGCCTGCTTCACCTTGGTCGCGTTTTCCGTGGCCGCACGGTCGAAGCTTAAGCCCATTTGTTTGGCGTATTTTCCGATGGTGCTGTTGGATCGGTGGAGGCGTCGGGCGATTTCGTTGAGGCTGAGGTTTTGGCTGTGGAGTTGGCGTATTTGTTGGAGTTCGTGTGTGGTGAGTGGTTTGGTGGTGTGTTTCATGGGGTCTCCGGTGCGTTTCGCGGTGGCCGTTTCGGCTTACGGAGTGAGGCTGGTGATGGCCTCGTGGATGTGGTTTGCGGCTTGCTGGTATTGGTGGGCTTGCTTGGTGTGGTCGGCGGGTTGTTGTTGGTAGATGCGGGCTTGAGCGCGGCATTGTGTTTCGAGTGTGGCGAGTTGTCGTGGGATTGGTGGTGGCATGGCTGCGCCGAACGTTTACGGGGGTGGATATGCGAAAACCCCGGCGCTGTGGCTGGGGTTTTCGATAGTTGTGCTACTTCAATTGTCGGTCACGGAACGGTTTTTGTCAAGCTGCGGGTGCGATGGTTAGTCGGTAGACGTCGCTGTAGAGGTAGGTTGGTTTGCCGTCGCGTTTGCCTGTTGGGGTGAGTTTGCCGCGTTGCGCCCACATGGTGACGCGATGGCGTTTGAGGGTGATGCCGCTATGCGTGAATGTTTTGGCGATTTGGCTTGCGGTGCCGGTCTGTGTGCGGTCGAAGCAGAGGAGTTGGAGTCGGTGGAGTTTGGCGGTGAGCGTGCGTTGTTCGCGGTTGCAGACTTGGCAGGTGACCCATTGATCGTCGGGCCCGGCGGTGAGCATGGTGCCGCACAGTTCGCAGGGGCCGATTTCCCGGCGTTGTTCGGGCGGGTCGAGGGTGCGGTCGATCTGCTGGCCGAGGCGTTGCACTTGCGTCATGTACATGCCGCTGTCAGGGAGTGACGCCAGCCGCGGGTGCATGGCGCAATCCAACAGCCGCTCGGACAGCGGTGTGGTTGGCGTGGTTTGTGGGGTGAGCGCGTCGACCCCGTGTAGCCTCGCCCATAGTTCCGTGGTGACGGCGTCCAGCAGGTCGATGAGGTCGAGGACCTCCAATCGTATGGGTGTGGGTGGTGTGGATGGTTGGATGCGGACGGGGCTGTGTCCGCCGGGGTGGAGCGTCGCGTCGAGACTGTCATGCAACGGCGTGATGTCGCGCGCGGCCTGCATGAGGAGTCCGGCGAATCTCAGTTCGCATCGCGCGCACAGCGTGTAGTTTTCCTGGTCGTTCCCGATGATGGTGTTGCAGTGCTGGCAGTTCATTTTCCGGTTTGCTCCAATCTGCTGAGAGGTGTCTTCCAAACGCGTTCGAACGCTTTGATGTCTTCAATAGTGGGTTCCGCGTCGCTCTTCCACGTGTTCTTCGTGACGGCCCGTTTCGGTGGTTTGAATGGGGTGAGGCTGATGGGCGTGTGCCCGCAACGGTGGAGTGTGAGGTAGGTGGCTTTCGGGTCGAGAGTGCGGCTCATGTGTTCGTCGATGAGCCGCGCCTGCCCAAATCCGGGGAACCATTCCAGGCGGGTGAGCGGCCTGTCGAGGATGATTGCCACGGTGAGGTCCGCGCCGGTGATGACCCCGGGATCGTACGACTCCCACACGTCGCTCTCGCAGGTGAGCGTCCATTGGGCGCACCCGTCGCACCTGCGGGCCTTGAGGTGCGCGAGGTTGCCGGGCGTGCAGACGGTGCGGAGCCATAATGGGCGACGGTTACCGGTCGGCATGACGTTTCCTCCATCGGCGTTGCGCACGCGAGTAATACCCGGGGTCGAGTCGTTTGCGCCGCTCGTACGCCTCACGGTTGCGTTCTGCTTTGGTGAGCTTCGGCTCCGGAGACGGGTCAGGTTCGCAGGCGCGGCATCTGCGGATGTACTCGGCCTGCGAGAGCATCCACGCGACCGTTTCGGAGTCCTCGAAACGGATGGGGTCGAGATCGGGTTGCCGCGCGCCTACCCTATCCGGTTTGAGGATGTGCCCGTGAATGCGGGCCTGGGGAAACTGGTTGATGTGACTCATGGCCGATCACCCCTATGACACAGGATGGTGATCGCAAGCAGGATGATGTCGATGGCGGGCGTGGTGAGCAATCCCGCGACGTATGCGAGCCACATCATTCCGCCACCGCCTTACGTGCGGCTTCGAGCACGGACCCTGCTTTTTTGCGGTAGTTCTCCCGAAATTCATCGAATTGCGACGACCATAGCTGTTCGATGTCGGAATCGGTCACGTGCGGCTTCGCCCAGTTGGTCTCAAACTTCATGAGCGCCTTCGCCGCAGACTCAATCTCCGCTTCCGTGGGATCCTCCGTGCGCCCGAGTACATAGGCGATCCGCAATTGCCCACGTAGAAGATTCTCGGCCTTGTCCTGAAACAGTCGCTGTTGATAGTCCATGGATTCGACGTCGGTAGTTACCGGGAACTGCCGGTATCTTCGTTCGGCCTCATCCCTTGCGATGCTCATCTG
>CALNAE010000175.1 GCA_937874315.1 uncultured Bifidobacterium sp.
AGTGATGCGCAGGCCGCGTTGGGCGACCAATCACAGGTGCAGATCATGGGGCCGATAGCCGAACGCATGCAGTGGGAGAGCATCATCAACGTGATGATGGCGATGCTGATCGGACTGCTCGCCGTGGCGGTGCTGATCGCGTTGATCGGCGTGGCCAATACGCTGATGCTCTCGGTTATCGAGCGAACTCGTGAGTCGGCGACCTTGCGGGCCATCGGCATGACCAGAGCGCAGCTGCGCAGATCCCTGGCCGTCGAGGCATTGCTGATAGCCGTGGTCAGCGGCGTGACCGGCATCGTGCTGGGCACCGCATTCGGATGGTTGGGTTCCTACATGGTCTTCAGCCTGTTCGGAACCGTAGCGTTCCCCCTCGATTGGGTTACGAATATCGCGGTGCTCGTTATCGCCTCGGTGGCGGCCCTGCTGGCCAGCGTCATTCCGGCGCGGCATGCGTTGCGGACCTCACCGGTGGTCGCATTGGCCGAGGCCTGAGTGATAAGTGATAAGTGATAAGTGATGATAGCCGTTTGATCTAGTACCTAGCTTGGCCTGGCTAGACCAAACGGTTTTCATAGGCGAAGACCACCGCCTGCACGCGATCGCGCGCGTTGATCTTCGCCAGAATATGCGCCACATGGGTTTTCACCGTCGGCAGGCTGATGAACAGCTTGTCGGCGATTTCCTGGTTGGACAGCCCGTGCGCGATTTCGATCAGCACCTCGCGCTCGCGCGTGGTGAGCTCGTCGAGTTCGGGGTCGGTGTACGGCGCAGTATCAGGTTCGGGCGGCGTGGTCCGATTTGCCGCGCTGCCCGATGGTTGCGTCATCGCGGCATCCGGCGACCAGGGGGCGCCCGCCATCGCCGCGCCGAATGACGGCGGCGCCGTGTGGGGAGTGGTGCCGCCGGTGCCCGTAGTGCCATCGTGCTCCAGCATGCTCTCGATCAACCGGCGTGTGGCGCTCGGCGCGATAATCGCATTGCCCTGATCGACGGTGCGAATCGAGGCCAACAGCGTTTCCGGTTCCGTGTCCTTGAGCAGAAACCCCGATGCCCCGGCATGGATGGCGGACATGACGTACTCGTCGAGATCAAACGTCGTCAGGATGATGACCCGCGTGGTTCGCGGGGCGACGGCGTCATCGCCGTCACGGGCTGCGTCCGCCGCGCCTCCATCGCCGGGCTGCGTCTCCATGGCGCTGATCTGTCGGGTGGCCTCGATGCCATCCATACCCGGCATGCGTACGTCCATCAACACGACGTCGGGGTGCAGCGAACAGGCGAGTTCGACAGCCTGGCTTCCTTCCCCCGCCTGCCCGATGACATGCATATCGGATTGGGAATCGATGACCATGGCGAATCCGGCGCGCACGAGTTCCTGATCATCGACGATGAGGACACGTATCGGTTGTACTGCTTGCATATCGCCACTCTATCGGTGCATGGCGAAGACCACGAAGCCACGGCGTGTGCAGTCCCTCAACGTTCAGCGAGGCCGCAGGGCCGAACCGTTTGATAACGGCATGAAGCTACCGTGGCGAATCTCCCACCGGATGCAATTCCAACGCGTCGCTCCGAGCGCCGGTCGTCCCGGTGGAGCTGGTTTCTCGCAGCACGCCGAGCAGACGCCGCATGTGGACCAGAGCGGCGCGGCCCCGCTCGCCGATGTGCGTGAAGGCGTCCACGATGAGGTCGGAAGGCGCCGTCACCCCCTGACTGCCGTAGGTGTCCAACATACGCAGCCCGGCATTCGTCTGCTCGAGCACAGCCGAGAGCGTGGCATGCACTTCGTCCTGAATCTGCGCACCGATGCGGTTGCGCTCCAGGTTGGCCGCCAACACCTTCTGCTTGTCCTGCTCGGCGCGCAGCGCATCTTCGCGCTGCTGCTGCACCAGTGCGTTGGAGCCGCGGGATCGGTCCCACAACGCCCATGCCATGGTGCCGGCGCACAACAGCAGCGTCGTGAACCCGATGATGACGCCGGTGGCTATGGCGCCCGGCAACGACATCGTTCCGGTCGCGCCGGATGGCAGTCCAAACAACACATGTGCCAACGAGCGTCTGCCCATGCCGCCCACCACGCATGAGACGACTATGAGCAGGCAATTGGCAACCACGGCCCCAATCACCCAACGACGGGCCGAGCTCCGGCCGTACATCATCACCGAATAGAGCGAAAGCAGCACGAGAATATTCTCCAGGCTTATGGTGCCCAAGAAGAACAGTTGCAACGTCGAACAGCCGGCGATGATCACTGCGCTGAGTTCCGGCGCCCGTCGCCGTATGGCCAGGGGAATCAGCGTGACGAGAACCCACAGCGAAGCGATGGTTTTCACGCCGGAATCGGGTTCGAAGACGAAATTGAGCTGCGTGGTCCCCATACGCATGTCGATGAAGGTGAAGAACGCCATCAAGACGAATGTGCTCGCCGTATCCATGGCCAGATAATGACGTTGCGTCCACAACGACATTCGCTCCACCCAATTGCCGGATGTCTGCGACTCGCCATCGGCGTGCAGCGGCAGCGAATGATACTGCCGTACCAACGTCGCAGCCCGCGAGGCAAGTGAGGAGGTCAGCGTTGCCATGAGGCTCGAAGGCGGCGCCGGCACCTGCGCCGATCCACCGGAAGCGTTCGCAAGAGCGGCCACGTGCGCGGCATCGCGCATGACGTCGCGTTGCGGTGCTGGCGCCTCGTCGCCTTGTCGTGAAGCGGCGTATCGGCGAGGAGGAACGCCGCCGCTGGTGATGACACGAGGAGACTGGGTGGGTCGCGAAGAGACGACGCCGCGTGACGCGACCGCGCGCGTCTGTGACCGTCGCGCTTGTCCATTGCGTGGAACCGTGCCGCGTTTGGCATCGGCGACGTACGGAATGGTGGCGGCTACCAGAAAACCGCCGTTCTCACACGGGCCGGTCTCGACGCGACCGTTGACCACGCCGATTCGTTCATGCATGCCGATAAGCCCGAATCCCGGCGAGTGGCCGTCCTGCTGCGAGTCGGCTCCTTTGCCGTCGTCGCGAATCGAGAGCTGGAGCGCGCGCTCGTCCCATGTTTCCTGCACGTCCACACGCACGTGGTCGCCGGCGTATTTGCGGATGTTGGTCAGGGATTCCTGGATGATGCGATACATCACCGTCGAACCGGCCTCTCCCAATGCTTGGGGGTTCGACGGGCCCGCGATGATTCTGGTGATGGTGTTCGTCGGCGAGGCGATGCGGGCTTCGAAGATCAGTCGATCGATGTCGTGATAGCCCACTTCCCGGGTGCCGTCGAATACGCCTAATAGCTCACCCATGTTATGCAAGGCGTGTTCCGATTCGCGTCGTATCGTCTCCATGGTGCCGCGCGCCAGCGCCGGGTCATGCGCTGCGGCATAGCGGCCACCGTCCGATTGCACGATGATGATGGATAGCGTATGGGCGACCATGTCATGCATGTCGCGTGCGATACGCGCGCGTTCGGCCAGTGTGGCGATGCGACGTTCCTCGTCCTCGCGCGCCGCGATGGAGGCGTTGCGCTCCTGCATCAACCTCACCATGCGGATTCTGCTGCGCTGCCAGTAGGCGATGACGATGCAGGAGAGCAGCGTGATGGAGATAAGGGCGAAGACGACCAGCCATGCCGTGCCCAGCGATCGTGCACAGCCCCGGTTCATGCCACTGGCGTATACGACGTCGCACTCGTCGCGGTTGGTGGTGCCGTGCGCTCGTCGTCGATCGATCAGCGCGCCGACCTCGATTGACCAGGTCATCACCGTGCCGGCGATGAACGCCATGGTGAACGACAGGATTATGAAGGCTCGGGTGCGCACCGGATCGCCATACACGATGGCGGAATAAAGCAGGACCGGCGCGAAGATGTCTGCGATGACGATGCTTGGACCGATAAGCAGATGGAGGAGCACCAGGGCCACGAATAGCAGGGCGCTCGCCTGTGGCCATCGGCGTCTGGTGGCGATGGGGACGATCAGCGCGACCGACCAGAGCATGCCAACGGTGCCGGAAAAGTTATGGAGCAGCCCTGGATCCTCCGTGGACACGGATGACCCGATGCCGATGAGAAGCAACGCCAGCAGAAGGGACAACAGGACGTCGACGGGGTACACTGAACGTTTGCCCCAGCCGAGAATCCGTTTGACCACATGCATGATTCAAGGCTAACGCAGTGTCCCAGCATCGGATATCATGCGGGAAGATGATTGTCGTCGGCTGCGATCCGTCCGGAACCGTGATTGTTCGGGTATCGTGATGCTGCAGTGCGTCGCGGGATGTCGCGGTTCGGGATGTCGCGGTTCGGCACGACGCGTCGCCTGCGGGCGTCGTCCGCGAGTGTCGCGCATCGGGGATCTGCAGTCGGGAGTTTGGAAAGGAAGTCGTCATGACCATGCTGCATCACTACTACGTACCCGGGCTGTACGTCGAGGAGCACGCGATCGACGTGCCGTTCGATTGGACCGGTAAGCAACCGGGAGCCCCGCTCGATGGCGAAACGCTGCGGCTATTCTACCGTGTGATCGCCTCACCCGAGCATGTTCATGACGAGCTGCCACTGCTGGTGTTCTTACAGGGCGGACCGGGTGGTGCCGGCCCCCGGCCGCTGAATCCGACCTCGGACGGCTGGATCGCCGAAGCGGTGAAGCATTTCCGGGTGGTGCTGCCGGACCAGCGCGGTACCGGGCGTTCCTCCGGCGTCGATTCGCATGCGCTGGCATCATGGGGCGATCCCGCCGGGCAGGCGAGACGGCTCAAGCATTATCTGGCCGATTCCATCGTGCGGGATTTCGAGCATCTGCGGCGTGTCGGATTCGAGCGACGTCCTTGGGTGACGCTCGGACAGAGCTATGGCGGCTTTCTCACGTTGAGTTACCTCTCGCTGTTTCCCGAGGGTGTCGCGGCGAGTTTCACCACGGGCGGCATCCCGCATGTGCCGGCCGATGCGAAGGAGCTGTATCGTCATACCTTTCCCAGAATGGCGCGCAAAACGGCGCAGTTCTACGAGCGGTATCCCCAGGATGTCGAGCGGGTGGCAACGGTGGCCGACTACCTGCATGACCATGATGTCGCGTTGCCCAACGGCGATCGGTTGAGCGTCGAACGGCTGCAGACGCTGGGTGCCGACTTTGGCATGAAACCGAGTTTCGAACGGCTGCATTGGCTGTTGGACACGGCTTTCGTGGCCGGCGACGGTAGAGCGAACCGCGATTCGCCGTTATCGGACACCTTCCTCGATGCAGTGATGACGGCCACCGCTTCGCGTCCTCTGTATTGGCCGCTGCAGGAGTTCATCTATGCGAACGGCACGTTGCATGAACCGATCGACTGGGCGGCGCAGCAGGTGCGTGACACGATGCCCGCGTTCGATGTGGCGGCGCGTCCGTTGACGTTCACCGGCGAGGCGATCTTCCCGTGGATGTTCCGTCAGGAACGGGCGCTACGTCCCTACGCCGATGCCGTGGACGAGCTGATGCGCGACACGAGTTTCGGGCTGATCTACGACGCTGATCGTCTCGAACGCAATACGGTGCCGTTGCAGGCGGCTGTCTACTTCGACGACATGTACGTCGATTCCGGGTTGCAGCTGGACACGTTGTCCCGTATTGGCAACTCGCATTATTGGGTGACCAACGAATTCGAGCATGACGGGCTGCATGGCGACGCCGTCTTCCGGCATATCTACCAGGAGGCGCTCGACCGAGGCGATTTGGCGGAGCTGTTCTGATTCCGACACGGCCAGGCGCGACGTTGCGGACGGGCAGTACGCTGTCAAATACATGGCGACGCAAGTCATACATGACCATAC
>CALNAE010000176.1 GCA_937874315.1 uncultured Bifidobacterium sp.
GTCAATGTTCCGCGCCGTCGGTGGCAACGAGTGGGCTGGGGGCCAGACGGATCGGAACGGGTGTGAATTCGGTGCGACAGGGCGGCAACGAGAACGGAGAAGACAAGATGAGCGAAGACGGCGACGTTCGAGACAATCTCGAGAACTGGAACGACCGTGCCGAGATACACGCCAATGGCGGTTACGGTGATCTCGATGCGCTCGCCGACGATGATGACGTCATATCGCCAGTGGTGTTGCGAGACTTCGATGTGCTGCGTCGGCATCTGCCGTCGGGCAACGTTTCAGGGTTACGACTGCTGCATCTGCAATGCCATATCGGCACGGATACGCTCGGTTGGTATCGGCTGGGTGCCGTTCAGGTGCACGGGCTCGATTTCTCCGCCGCATCGCTCGGCTATGCGCGCAGACTCGCCGAACGCGCTGGTGCCGCGATCACCTACGTGGAGGGTGATGCCCGGCGTGCGGCGGATGTGATGCCTTCCCGCCACGGAACGTTCGACGTCGTGGTCACCAGCGCCGGTACCATCACGTGGTTGCCCGATCTGGATTCCTGGGCGCTTTCCATCGCCACGCTGCTCGCGCCGGGAGGCATGTTCATGATCAGGGACAATCATCCGTTGCTGTTCGCGTTGGACAACTCGGGTTTGCAGATCGTGGAGGGGTATTTCAGCGGCACGGAATCGACCTATGATTCCGACGCCTCGTATACCGCGGGATCGCAGGGCATGATCGCGCATGTGCGCAATCACAACTGGGCTCATGACTTCCATGAGATGACCGGGGCGTTGCTTCATGCCGGACTGGTCATCGACGAGATAGGCGAGCATCGGGTCACCGATTGGCAGGCCTTGCCTATGCTGGTGTTCGACGACGCCGCGCAGGGGTGGCGGATGCCCGAAGACATGCCCCAGATTCCTCTGACGTTTTCCATCGTTGCGCATAAACCCACAGGTGCGCCGAGCGTCGTTTCGTCGTGATAAGCCGACCGGTCGAGACCGCGCCGCGCGGTGTGTTTCCGTAGTGGGAGCATTTTGATCGGCAGGTGCTGATCATGACGGGTCGCCAAGACTCCAACGTCGGATTCGAGGATCAATGCGCGTTTGCGAAGCGACTTCCTCATGCCACATTCGTCGCGTTCGATAGGGCCGGTCATAACGTGCAGATAGAACAGCACGCCATGGTGTGCGCACTGCTGCATGAGTGGGCGTCATCCGTGATATCGAACGAGGGTACGCCCACGGAAGACAAATAGCGTCGTCGTAAACTCAGACGCACCGGGTATGGCGCTTATCCGCATGGCGATTGGCGGAAATGATCAACACGCCCAGCAGACACGATATGAGAGACCCGATCAGCACCGCGAGTTTGGCGGTGTCGGCGTATTGGGAGCTCTGCGCGGAATGGGAGAACGCCAGGTCCGCCATGAGGAATGAGACGGTGAAGCCGATGCCGCACAGCTGGGCGACGCCGAGAAGATCCCGCCATCGTATGCCGTCGCCCAGCGACAGCCCTACGGCGGTGCAGAGTCTGGCGGTCAGCATGATGCCCAAGGGCTTGCCGATGACCAGTCCGATGAGAATCCCGAGAAACACGGTACTGCCCAATTCATGCGTTCCGATGCCACCCAGTGGTATGCCCATGGCGAAGAAGGCGAACACCGGCAGGGCGAGCATCGCGGACCAGGGCGAAAGCTTGCCTCGATAGCGTTCGGCGCGCGAGGTCATTTCTCTGAAGACCGGTCGGGCCGGGGTGAGCAGGCCCACGGCGACGCCTGAAAGCGTGGGGTGTATTCCCGCCGACAGCATGGCATACCACGCAATCAGGCCGATAGCCGCGATCACTGGCCAGATCGGTCTGCGCATGCGAATCAGCAGGAACCAGGACAACAGGCATGCAGCGAGCACGAACACGGGCCACGGCGATGTGAGATGGGAATAGACGATGGCGATGAGCCCGATGCCGATGATGTCGTCCACCACGGCCAGCGTCATGAGAAACGCCCTGAGTTCGCCCGAGCCCCGTTTGGAAACCAAGGTCAGCACCGTGATCGAAAAGGCGATATCGGTGGCGGTCGGCACCGTCCAGCCGTGCGCCAGCTCGGGCGATGAACTGTTGATGGTCCAGAAGATCAGCGCCGGAACCGCGACGCCACCGCAAGCCGCGACGACCGGCACGGTCGCCTTCTTCGGATCGCTGAGGAACCCCGTGGCCATCTCCTGGCGCAGATCAAGACCTACCACCAGGAAGAACAGCGTCAACACGCCGTCCTCGACCCACTGCGAGAGCGGCATGGTCAGCGATGCGATCGGCAGCGGCGGCGTGAATGTGGAGAGGGCTTCGTAGCCGCTTGCGATTCCCGGGAGGTTCGCCGCCGTGAGTCCTACCACCGCGAACGCGAGCATGACCATCCCGGTGAATCGTTCGTTGCGCGAGTCATGACGCAGCCGGTGGATCAATCGTATGCCCAGTGTCGCTTGCCGAATCACGGCACCCCTTCCTCGGGAAAGATAATCTCGTATCCGAAGGTACACGAATCGGCCAACGTTCTACGCCGTTGGCGGGAACGAGTGGGCCGGGGCGGACGGCCGATCGGGACCGTGCCCCAAGCGCCTCGGTGCTGCCCCGGTCTCCACGGGACGCGATGCTGCGATCAATCGACGTCCGAAACGTGCCGGTCGTATTTCCCGATGCGCGCCGAATGCAAATTCGTGGGGGATTCCAATGACATGCCGGTCACATCATCAGGGAATTATAAGGAAATAACATACACTTATTACCAAGTAGAAACCAAGCAAAGGGGCGTGTAATGGAATTAACGGTCAATGTTCCTGACGACCGTGTTGCGGAGTTCTACACCATGTTCGGTGTCTGGCTTTCCCACGATGTAGCCGGCGATGCGTCGCCCGAGCTCTCCGAGCATGATGCGGCGCGCATTTATGGCGAACTGCGCAGCACCGGCCAGCAAGTCGTGCGGACCATGGCCGAGCATGCGGGCACATGGCTGACCAAAGAGCAGATTTGCGAGGGACTCAAGGACGTGAACGAACGAGGACTCAACGGTGTGCTCGGAGGAATCGCCCGGATTGCCCGGCGCAATGGCTATCAGCGGCTTTGGCGGTGGAAAGGAAAGGAGAAGACGTATTTTCTACCGGATGCGATCGGACGGAAATTCCTGACCGCCATCAAGAACATGGAACGTGGTGCGTCCTAACACGCCGCGGACAAGACAATCAACGGATTCATCGGTGACGATGAATCGAATAATCCACACGAATGGGAATAGAGATATCACTATGAAACACATCGGCTGGGTGCTCGCCTTCGGGGGAGCGGCATTGGCTACGATATATGTGCTCGGCGCATTGGACTGGTTCCATGACGACGCCGACGACTACACGATATTCGAATCGCACCGCTCGTCGGCTCGGTGAACCACAGAAATAAACGTATCAGTGAGCGTATCAAGGAGGACATGATGATCAAACACAAGGCGATCATGATCGGAGCCGGACTGGCGAATATGGCAAGCGCGGTGTATCTGATTCAGGAGGGGCACTGGGACGGCAGCGCCATCACGTTCTACGGCATCGATGACCATGGGTCGAACGACGGCAGCGCCGCCGACGAGCAAGCCGCCGATTATTGGAACAAAAACCATCCGTTGGAGAACACCATGGGGTATGTGGCCCGCGGCGGGCGCATGCTCAACTATCGCACCTACGTCGATCTCATGGATCTGCTATCACGGGTACCATCGGTCACCGAGCCGAACATGACCGCAGCCGAGGACACCAAGGACTTCGATGCCAAGCACCCGACCTTCGACAAGGCGCGTCTGCTGCGGCGCGGCGAGGGTATCGTCAATGCCGGCAAGCTGGGGCTCGACAACATGGACCGCATGCTGCTGACCAAACTGGTGATGATGCCGGAGAAGGACGAGGAACGGCTCGACAACGTCACCATCGCCGATTACTTCCGCGACGATCCTCATATGTTCACAACGAACTTCTGGTACATGTGGGAGACCACCTTCGCCTTCCGCACGCAAAGCTCGGCGCAGGAACTGCGGCGCTACATGCACCAGATGCTCTTCGAGTTCACGCAGATCGAACACCTCGTGGGCGTCAACCGCACCCGGTACAACCAATACGAGAGCATCATGCTGCCGTTGATCGAATATCTGAAGAAGGCGGGCGTGCGCTTCGAATTCGGCAAGATCGTCTCCGACTGGCAGTTCCGCGACAGCCCGATGCAGGACGAGATAACCGTCACGGGGCTCGAATTGACTGATGCCAAGACGGGGCAGAATAGCCACGTCGCGGTCGATGGCGACACCGCCGTGATCTTCACCAACGGGTCGATCACCGACTCCGCCACCTTGGGTGACTTCAACACCCCGGCGCACGAGAACATGGATTACGGCATTTCGGCGGCGCTCTGGAAGAAGGCGGCGACCCGGTTCTACAACCTGGGCAATCCCGACAAGTTCTTCGCGGACCGCAATGCCAGCGAATGGGTGAGTTTCACGCTGACCACCAAGGACCACACGCTGCTCAACGAGATCACCCGAATCACGACGCAGGTGCCTGGCAACGCGCTCAACAGCTTCCTGTCCGTCGCCCCCGTCAGCGAGGCGGGCAAGCCCGACGTCAACATGTCCATCGTCGTGCATCACCAGCCGCATTTCGTCTCGCAGAAAGCCAATGAGACGGTGATCTGGGGCTACTTCCTCTATCCTCGTCGCACCGGCGAATTCGTGGCCAAACCCTACATCGAGATGACTGGCAAGGAGATGACGCAGGAGCTCATCGGTCAGTTGAGCATGGTCGATCCCGGGCCCGTCAACATTCGGGACAAAGAGCAGGCCATCATGGATTCGGTGGTCAACTGCATCCCGGTCTATATGCCCTATGCCTCGGCGCTGTTCAACAACCGCGCGAAATCCGACCGTCCGTTGGTCATCCCCGAGCATTCGACCAATCTGGCCTTCACCGGAGAATTCGTCGAACAGCCTTACCAGATGATCTTCACCGAGCAGAGCGCGGTGCGATCCGGCGAGATAGCGGCCTATCATTTCGCCGGCATCCCGATGAGCCGGCTGGTCAAGACGCCGTATTACGACAAGGACATCCCCACGTTGCTGCGCGCCACGAGGAAGATGTTCGCCTGACGATACCGAACGACTGCAGACATACGTCGGTACTCGCATTCGCCTGCATGGTGCGGCATCCGACGTCGCCGTCACAGCCGTTGCATGGTGTTGCGCCCCTTGTGCTTCGGAACTCTGAGCTACAGAATCCCGAAGCACAAGGGGCGCAGTCAGGCTGGTTCCTGAATCACCTTCGAAGGTCGGCCCGAAGCCATCGTTGCGCGGCCATCTGGACGGCGTCCCAAGGGGCGGCGATCGGCGGGGTGTAGCTCAGATCGAGGGAGAGCAGCTGGTCGATGGTAAGCCCGGCGAAGATGGCGGTGGCCAGGATGTCGCAACGTTTGGCGACTTCGCTGCCGTAGCTGCCGACGAGCTGCGCCCCGAGAAGCCTGCCGGTCGTCGATTCGCCGGTCAAACGGATGGTCAGGGGACGCGCACCGGGGACATAGGCCTTATGGTCGTCGACCGTGACTCCGACCGAACGTGCGCGAAACCCGGCCCGTCGGGCCTCGTCGTCGCACAATCCGGTGCGTGCGGCTACGAGGGAGAACACCTTCACGACCTGCGTGCCGAGCGTGCCGGCATAGACGTCGTCGCCACCGACGGCGTTTTCTCCGGCCACCCGTCCCTGTTTATGCGCCGTGGTGCCTAGCGGCAGCCAGGTGGTGCCGATGAGCCGGTGCCGTGTCGTGGCCACGTCTCCTGCGGCGAAAATATCCGGTAGATTCGTGCGCATATGGTCATCGACCACGATCGCGCCCCCCGCGCCCGTCCGAGCGCCCGACTGCCTGAGCAATGAGGTGTTGGGGCGTATGCCTGCGGCGATGATAATCAAACCGGTCGTGATATTCGCGTCGGCTGCGTTCGCGCCGGATATGAGCCAGCGGTCAGGTTCGTTCGTGCGCGTTATGCGGTGCACCTCGAATCCGGTGTGGACATGCACCCCATGGGCGGTCAGCTCGGCGTGGATGAGGGATCCCATGTCGATGTCGAGCGTGGAAAGCACCTCGGTTCCACGGTGCAGCATGGTGACGTCAAGACCGCGGAGGCGTAGCGCTTCAGCCATTTCCAGACCGATATAGCCGCCGCCGATGACGGTTGCAGTCGTCGGTTCGCGCGCTGCAAGATCGTCCTCTATGGCCAGCATGTCCGCCATATCGTGAACGCGATAGACGCCTGCGCTCCCGGGTTTCGAATCACAATGCTCGTATTGCGCGCCATTGGCGTCGTGCCCCGCGAGGCCGGCTGCGTTCGTTCGCGTCGTCACTTTGATGCCGCCGTCGGTGGGTGATGCCCCGGTGGCTACGATCAGACGATCGTAGTGGAAGGTGAGCGCCGTATCATCCTGTGTGCGCGCCGCGACGGTGTGCTCGATCGGATTGATGGCGGTGGCGCGTGTTCCCAGCCGCAGCCGCAGTCCCGCCGCCTGCAGGTCCTCGATGCTGCGATGGGCCAAATCCCGGGTCTTCTGTACCAGTCCTCCGACATGAAACGGTATGCCGCACACCGAATAATTCGGATATCGGTCGGCGACCAACAGGGTGACGTCGATATTGGGCGATACTTCGCGGGCACGCAGTCCGGCCATGATGGCGGCGTCGGACCCGCCGATGATGAGTAGCTGCATGGATGGTTATCCTTGTGAATGCGTGATGTCGGTATCGCGACCCTGTCGGTTTGCCTCGTGCGAGAACCAGCGGGATCGCCTCAGCCGCAAGGCGACGTATACCAACGACAATAGCGCGGGCACCTCTATAAGGGGACCGACTGTCCCCGCCAACGCCTGACCAGAAAGCATGCCAAAGGTGCCCACGCATACGGCGATTGCGAGTTCGAAGTTGTTGCCCGCACCGGTGAAGGCGAGCGTCGTCGTTTGGCCGTAGCCCAGATGCAGCACGATGCCGACGACGAAACCGGCGGCGAACATGATGGCGAAATATATCAAAAGCGGCAGTGCGATGCGGACCACATCGAGCGGTTTGCGGGTGATGACATTGCCCTGCAGGGCGAACAGCATTATCACGGTGAACAGCAGACCCCAGGTGGCCATCGGCGAGATCATGGGGAGGAACCGCTGCTCGTACCATTGCCGGCCGCGTATCCGCTCGCCGTATCGGCGGCTTGCCCATCCTGCCACCAGCGGTACTCCAAGGAACACCACGACGGATATTGCGATTGCGGCGAACGAGAAATTCGCCGATGCGGTGGGAAGCCCGAGCCATCCGGGGAGCACATGCAGATAGAACCAGCCGAGCAATGAAAACGCGGCGATCTGGAACAGCGCGTTCAGAGCCACGAGCACCGCCGCCGCGTCGGTGTCCCCACAAGCCAAGTCATTCCAGATCAGCACCATGGCGATGCACCGGGCCAGACCGATGATAATGACTCCGGTTCGATACTGTGGGAGATCCGGTAACAGCAACCATGCGAGCGCAAACATCAACGCTGGACCAACGACCCAATTGAGAATGATCGAGGCGATCAATAATCTGTGATTGCGAGTCACGCCGCCAAGCTCCCGATACCGGACTTTCGCCAACGGCGGATACATCATGAGGAATAATCCGACGGCAATGGGCAGACTGGTACGACCTATTGTGACCTTGCCGAGTACCGTGGCTAATCCGGGCCACGCTCGGCCGACGACGATCCCGACGGCCATCGCCGCGAGGATCCAGATGGGAAGCAGTCGATCGGCAAGCCGCAGATGAGATTTGCCGCCGTTTCCCGCGTTGGCCGGATCGACGTCATGCATGAACCGTCCCGGTGAACCGTGGGTCATGACGACCTCCTTGCTGTTGCCGGCGAATGGCTGACAGAATCATGATATACACGGCGTCGCCCGTTGGTTTCCCGCCGATTCGCGCGATTACCGCGATGGTTCACTGTTCGATGGGGTTTGTTTCGCAATACGTTCGGAGAGACTCAGTTTGGAATGCGGCGCGGCATAGAGGAAGTAGACGGCCATGCCGATTGCGAACCAGACGACGAAGCGCACCCACGTCTCCCAGTTGAGCCCGGCTATCAGCACGAAACAGAAGACGATGCTGATCAGCGGCGTGAAGGGCACGCCCGGCGCGCGGAAGCCACGATGGGCCTCGGGATGTTTCACGCGCATCCAGATGATGCCGGCCGAGACGATGATGAAGGCCGACAGCGTGCCGATGTTCACGAGTTCGAACAACACGTTGATATTGATGAACCCGCCCGCGATCGCCGTGAGGATGCCGAAGAACCAGGTGCCCTTGAACGGCGTGCGATACTTGTGGTGCACCTCGCCGAAGAAGGCCGGCAGCAGGCCGTCGCGGCTCATGGAGTAGCAGATGCGCGACTGGCCGTACAGCTGCACGAGCATCACGGTGGTCATGCCGAGCAACGCCCCGATGTTGACGATGACCGCGAGCCAGTTCATGCCGGTTTTGAGGATCACGCCCGCCACCGGTGCATTGATGAACTGCGCGAATTGCGGGTATTTCATCACACCGGTCATGATGAGGGTCATGATGATGTAGAGCACCGTCGAAATCCCCAGCGAGATGAGGATGCCTCGGGGCAGCGTCTTGTTGGGGTTGATGGTCTCTTCGGCGCTTGAGGACACGGCGTCGAATCCGATGAAGGAGAAGAAGACGATGGAAGCCGCGGGAATGATGCCCATCGGCGTCGTGCTGCCGGCCTTGAAGGAATACCAGCCGTAGGGGGAGAAGGGGAGCCAGTTCGAAGGTTTCACGAACCGCACCACGCAGACGATGAAGAGGATGATCACGGCGAGTTTGATGAGCACCATGGCGTCGTTGGTGCGCTTGGTCTGGTTGATGCCCATGGCGAGGATCCAGGTGATCAACAATACGATGAGAAAGCCGGGCAGGTTGAAATACGTGGTGACGCCCGGCGTCGTGCCATAGGCGGCCGTCAGCTGGGTGGGAATGTGAATGCCGAAACCGTCCAGCAGATTCACGAAGTAGCCCGACCAGCCCGCCGACACCGTCGCCGCCTGCAGCGCATATTCGAGAACCAGATCCCAACCGATCATGAACGCGATGATCTCGCCGAATGCGATATACGCGTAGGTGTACGCGGAGCCCGACACCGGTACCATCGAGGCGAATTCGGCATAGCACAGGCCCGCGAATCCGCAGCATATCGCGGCCAGCAGGAAGGACAGCGACAGAGCCGGCCCCGCGGTGAGCGCCCCCTTGCCGGTAAGGACGAAAATTCCGGTGCCGATGATCGCGCCGATGCCCAGCATGGTCAGATCGAATGTCTTCATCGTGCGATGCAGCGGTGTGGATTGCGCCACCACATCATCGACTCGCTTTTTCTGGAAAACCTGCACGGGAACCCCTTCTTGTCGGCCGAATGCGACGATCGGCCGGTGCCGTACGACCTGAAGCGTCGTGCGATATCACCGGTGTCGTGTTTCGCATTGTAACCGAGACACGGGGTGGACCGGTCGCAATCGGTCAGTATGTGTGCAGATGGTTTCGTGTCGGAGCGAGGATCGGAGCCATATTGATTCGTCCACCCGTGGGCGGCGTGATTCCAACGAGTAAGGACACGGCGCCCAAACCGACGACGATGAACGCGACCTGCACGCATACGCGCATACGACGCCGTCACGGGTGTCGTGCCGTTTTGCAGTCGAGTGTTCGTCGTCCGTCTCGTCATCGCGCCGCGATGACGACCTTGCCGAGCATGTGATGGGTCTCCACCATCGAATGGGCTTCGCGCAGCGTCGAGGCGTTCAACGGCGCGAGTCTGCGCGTGACCGTCGTGCGTAGGTCGCCGGCGTCGACAAGCGCGGCGATCCGTTCGAGAATCTCGTGCTGGCGGATCACGTCGGGCGCGTGATGCTTCGCACGCGCGAACATGAACTCCCAATGCCAGGACAACGCCTTGTCCTTGAGCGCATACCAGTCGAGGTCGCGCTCGTCGTCGATGGCGACGACCTGTCCGAAGGGGCGCATGACCTTGGCATACAGGGGGATGTTGCCTTTGCTGTAGGCGCTGAACACATAGTCGACGCCATGCCCGGCGAGTTCGGTGATACGTTCGGCGCACTGCGGATCGCGATAGTCGAGCACGTGGTCGGCGCCGAGCGCACGCGCCCAGTCGCCCGATGCCGGGTTGGATGCCAGTGCGATCACCGTCAGCCGTGTCAGCGTCTTCGCCAGCTGAATCACCATGGAGCCCACGCCACCGGCCGCGCCGACCACCAGCAGGGTGCCGGTATCGGTGTCGGCGATACGCAGCTTGTCGAACAAGGCCTCCCACGCCGTCAGACTCGTCAGCGGCAACGCCGCGGCGTCGGCGGACGACAGACTCGTCGGAGCATGGCCGACGATGCGTTCGTCGACCAGTTGGAATGCGGCGTCGGATCCCGGTCTGGTGATGTCGCCGGCGTAGAACACCCGGTCGCCAGGGCGGAAGAGTCGCGTCGCCTCACCGACGGACACGACGGTTCCGGCGGCGTCGAACCCCAGCACGCGACCGGAACCAGTGCGATGCGCGGCACGCAGTTTCGTGTCGACGGGGTTGACGGACACGGCCTCGACCTTCACCAGCAGGTCATGGCCCTGGGCAAGGGCCGGCGTGGGCAGTTGTTCATCGGTGAAACTGGCGCCGTTCGTGATGGCCCCGCCGCGATGGTTCACCACGGCGTTCATCGTCGGCGGTAGTGAAGTGGTCGGTGTCGGAGACGCGTTCGTTGGTTGCGGTATGGTCATGGTCGCTCCTTTTGCGCCGGGACGAGTATCGTGGCGCACGATCATGGTACGACCCGACGTATGGTTACCCGCAAGGGGGTCAGGTTACCTTGGGGAAAGCGCATGACACGCATATGAGCGGATCGTTGCCACCTTCAGGGCGTACCGCCTGCCTAATCATCGCGGCTGCGCGCGTATGCCAGGGCGACATCGTAATGCGACTGCGCCCATTGGCGCAGCGCGTGCACCGGTGCAACGGCGCTCTCGCCCGTTTCGGTCAGGGAATATACGACGCGCGCGGGCACCTCGGCATACACGGTGCGATCGACCATGCCGGCCGATTGCAGGCGCCGCAGCGTGGTGGTCAGCACTTTCGGCGATATTCCTTCGAGTTTGCGGTGCAGCTGCGCGAATCGGCAATCGCCTTCGGCCAATGCCTCGACAACCATCACCGACCATTTACTGGAGACCACATCGAGTAAAACGCGACATGGACACCGTGCGGAGTAGATGTCGCCCTGCCGGCGACCGGCATCCGGGTCTCGATCCTCGCTGCGGTTGCCA
>CALNAE010000177.1 GCA_937874315.1 uncultured Bifidobacterium sp.
ACCGTGCGAGCAAAGGGACTCGAACCCTCACGACAAAGTCACAGGAACCTAAATCCTGCGCGTCTACCAATTCCGCCATGCTCGCGAATGCGACGAACAACCCCGCCGACAGACTCCACTAATCTAGCATGCCCCTGGAACGCCGCGAGACACGGCCGAGACACGATACGGCGTCTCAACGAGTCCTGCCGATAGCAAGACGATAGTAAGATTGGCAACCATCGAATTGCACGGAGGCAAAACACACGGATACAGTAGAGCCGGCAGCGCCTGTCGGACGACGTCGCCGGACGTCGAACCATCATTCGGGGAAACGGGGAAAAGAGGAAGCATGTCGGTTATTATCCAGCCGCTGACGCTGCTGCTGATCATCGCCATTGGCTACGTATTCAAGCGTAGCGCTCTGTTCGCTCCGCAGGATTACCGCGTTATTCAGACCGCGGAATTCGACCTGATTCTCCCCGGGGCCATCATCTACTCCTTCGCCACGAATCCGCACCACACCTCGCTGCTGCTGATCTCCGCATTCTCGTTCATCGCGGCATTGCTTCCCGCACTGCTGGCCTTCGCCACGACCCGGCGTCGGCCCGTGGCGAACCGAGCGTTCCTGATGCTGAATTCCTCCGGCTTCAACATCGGCTGCTTCAGCTTCCCCGTATTGCAGTCGCTGCTCGGCCCATCGGCGCTGGTTTCGGCGGCCATGTTCGACGTGGGCAACAACATCATGGTCGCCGCCGGCACCAATGTGATGACGCAGTCGCTACTGCACATCAAACCCGATATGACGCTAGCCCAGCAACATGCCGGGACGGCGCCCACACTACCCTATGCCAGACCAACCGATCGCGACGCACGACGGCTACGGCGCCGTGCTCTCGGGCGCAACGTGTTCTGGGGATTCATCTCGTCACCGTCATTCGACGTGTACATGTTGATGATCGTATTCATGTGTATCGGATGGCATATGCCGTCCTGGGTGGCAACGGTATCACAGCCGTTCTCCGCCGCGAACGCCTTCTGCGCGATGCTGATGGTTGGGATGCTCACCGAGCCGCCCGAGTCGAAGGCCGACATTCTGGCCGTGGGCCAGGTGGTCGCCTGGCGGGTGCCGTGTTCGATGCTCTTCGCTGCGGCGGCGTGGTTCCTACTACCGTTCGATCCGATGGTCCGCGAGGCCGTCGCACTGTGCTGTATGGCCCCGACCGCTATTTTCTCAACCATGTTCACCGACAAGGTGCTTGGCAATGCGAAACTTGCCGGTTTCACCCTGTCCGTGACGGCGCTTATCGCCATCGTGCTGATGGTCGGC
>CALNAE010000178.1 GCA_937874315.1 uncultured Bifidobacterium sp.
GGGAACCGGTTATTTCGACGCGGCGACCAACACCTATCGCAGAGATCTGCTCGCCCTGGCCTTCGGCCGTGAAGACGTCATCCTGCCCACGGTTCTCGGGCCTCGGCAGACCGGCGCGATGGCCGATCCGGCGATCGCGGGAAGCGCCGTTGCCGGAGGCTGCATCATCGCCCCGGGCGGCGGCGACAACGCCATGGCCGCGTTGGGGCTGAACATGACGGTCGGCGACGTGTCGATTTCCCTGGGCACCTCGGGGGTCGCGGCCGCCATATCCCCCGTACCCGCCTACGACATGACGGCCGCCGTCACCGGCTTCGCCGATTGCACCGGCCACTGGCTGCCGCTCGCCTGCACCATCAATGGATCACGCATCGCCGACGCCGCACGCTCGGCACTCGGCGTCGATTACGACGAACTGGCACAACTGGCGCTCGGCGCGAATCCCGGAGCGGACGGCATTACTCTGATACCGTATTTCGACGGCGAGCGCACTCCAAACCGTCCGGATGCGACCGCCAGTCTTCACGGCATGACGTTGTCGAACACGACCAAGGCCAACATCGCACGCGCCTTCATCGAGGGCATGCTCTGTTCGCAGCGCGACTGCCTTGAGCTGGTGCGTGACTTGGGAACGGACATCAGACGCATTCTGCTCATCGGCGGGGGCGCCAAATCTGAGGCCGTTCGCGCGTTTGCCCCATCGATTCTCGGCATGGATGTGCAGCTGCCCGCCACCGACGAATACGTCGCCATCGGCGCGGCGAGACAGGCCGCATGGGTGCTGTCCGGCCAAACCGAACCACCGACGTGGCGGGTCGAGGTCGATGACGTGCTGCATCAAGCCCCGACCCCCGAGGTCTATGCGCAGTACGCACGATATCGCGACTGACGGTATGCCGCGATCCATCGGATTTGCCGATTCCCCATCCAACTATCGTGCGCCGGCCGGGCATACATGTACGGCCTGCGCACGATAAGACCGGACAGCAGTCCGAAGTCCCTAGTCCGAGTCCCTAGGGTGAATTCAGGCCTTGGGAGACGCGTTCCGGCAAACAAACCGCGTCACATGTGACATCGCATACTCGCGATCGGGAACGGTCGCCCAACCATGATCGGCACCGTCACGAATCAACA
>CALNAE010000179.1 GCA_937874315.1 uncultured Bifidobacterium sp.
ACGCCGGTCGGAACCAACGCACGCTGAAACGGTCGAAGCTCCACGTCCACGCTCGATCTCAAATCTGCCCCGGCGTCACCGGCCACGGCGTAGCGCAGCGGTACCGGATGAGCCGGATCCGTCGATCTGACCAGAACCTCGACGTTCTCAGGCTCGTTGTACCCCTCGTCGAAGGCCATCAGGCCGCACACTCCTTGCACACGGGCTGGCCGTCCGCGGTGGTGTACGCGAGTTGGCTGCGGTGTTTCACCAGGAAACACTGCGAGCATATGAACTCGTCGCCTTGCATCGGGATAACGGTTACCGAGGCGTCCTCGTTACTGAGGTCGGCTCCCGGCAATTCGTAATCCTCGGCGATGGCATTCTCGTCGTCATCGATATCGCTGGAGGTATTCTGGGACCCTTTGCCCAACGCCTGCAAAGATTCATCATCCTCATCCTTGTTGCGTGGGGAATCATAATCCTGTGCCATCGCATTCCTTTCGTCGTTGGCATCACATCTACGCGCCATAGAATACATGACTTGTACCCCGCATAGGATACACGATTCGAAATGCTCGTAAAATACGACACGTGGGGCACAATGGAATATAGACACATTTATGCACCTAAATCGAGGAAAGTGATGCGACATGCCTGAGAATCCGCAAAACAAGGCGACCCTCGTCTCCGTAGGAGATGACGGGGAGCTGATCTTTTCGGCTCATGGCGCACAATTCGTGGTCGAGGTCGACGACGCATTGGAAAGAGCTATGCTCGAGGCCAAGCAGATCAAAGCGGAACGGGTGACGTTCGCCCAGCCTTCCACGGCGCATTCGCTGCCTATTTCACAGATCCAGGCCCTGATCCGAGCCGGCGCGGATCCGACAAAAGTCGCCGAACGCTATAGGCTGAACGACGCTCTGGTCAGGCGGTTCTCGGCCTCGGTCCAGACCGAAAAACAGTACGCCATCGAACAGTTCCTCGCGGTTTCCGCCCCCAAGGAAAGCCGGGTGCACAACACCGCCGAGCTGGTAGAGCGCAGCCTTGCGGCGGCGCAGATAGGCATGGAAACCGTGACATGGAGCGCGACACGCCGAGGAATCGAACCTTGGAGAATCACCGCGCAATTCTTGTCGGCCGGTCGTCGAGCACGCGCCGATTGGTCATGGAACATGCATAACAACGCCATACTGTCGCTCAACGCAACCGCGCGACGCCTGATGGGAGAACGCGCCAAGAGCGGCACCGAGGCCGACGTCTCTGGCGCGAATGACGACGACTTTCTCGACAAAGTCGAGATTCCGGGCGATTCCGTTCGCTCCGCGCGCATCGAACGTGCCGTGTCCGCCTGGTCGCATGACGTCGCGACGGACGACGCCGTCGGCCCATCGCCCCATGACGGGCACAAAACACCGCAGGAGTCGTCATATCCCGGGCAGAGCGCCGATCGTCAGGACGGGCGTGCCCCCTATGGCGGCGCGCAACCGTCGGAGCAACGTTCTCAAGAACACCCGACGAACACGCGACACGCCGAACGCGTGTCGTCGACGGATATCACGCCAATATCGGCGATCGCCCGGCGTCCTCTCGCCCGCCGTGCGCACGACGACCATGACGGCGAAAATGCTCGGAACACGCCCGACACATCGAATTCACCGGCTGGCGCGCCGACGCCCCAATCGACGAACCCGCAGGCCGAGCAGGTGTCCGCCGATCGCACGTCGGACGCGCAACCCGCGGACACGAAAGCCACGAAACGCAAGTCCGGTCGCTCCGCCGTACCCAGTTGGGATGAAATACTGTTTGGCGAATAATCTCGACCATCGGACCGCGTGATTCC
>CALNAE010000180.1 GCA_937874315.1 uncultured Bifidobacterium sp.
AACCACGGGATCAGCCTAGGTGAGGAGATGACGCCCGATGCTGACCAATGAGCTTATCCTCCGCCATTGTGAGATTTGCAGGCGTCCCGACCATGGCGTGGACCGGTGTCCGCACGCGATCGGCAAACGCTACCCGTGTCCCTACGACCCGGGCAGGGCCGAGCGCCGGGACAGAATCAGGAGGATGGGACTATGAACTCCATCGACGAACCAAGCGACTACGACCTGCTCATGTGGACCCCCGGCGTGAGGGAGTGGATAGAGAGTCGGCGCGCGAGGACGGTCAATCCGGAACTCGATCTTCTCACGGTGAGTCAGGCCGCGGCGTACGTGGGCATCGCGCAGTCGACATTCTATACGCACATCTACCTGGGCAACGGCCCCAGGCAGGAATCCGATCATCCGAGGAGATTTCTCCGCGGAGACCTGGACGACTGGGTCGAAAACAGGAGCACGCGTCCGGGAAGGAAGAGAAATGAGTGACGTGCTTGCGACGCTCGCGCTGTGCGTGGCTACCGTGTGCATCGCATGGATCAGCGGAAGGAGAAGACGATGAGGACTCGTAGTATCAAGCCGGAGTTCTGGCGTAGTGACGATATTGCGAGGCTGTCTTGGGATGATCGCCTGCTGTTCATTGGCTTGTGGTCATATGTGGACGATAACGGCGTTGGTCGCGACGAGGAAAGGATTATCGCTGCTGATCTTTTCGCGTTGGACGCTTCATTCAGTGAGGCTTCACTGAGGGTTCACGAAGGACTCATGAGGCTTCATGCAGAAAATCTCATCGAAAGATACGAGGTCGATGGCCGTCCATATATCCATATTGTCACCTGGTCTAAGCATCAGAAGATCAATCGTCCATCACCTGGCCGTTACCCCTTGCCAACCGTTGAAAACTCAGTGATTCATGACCCACTCAGTGAACCCTCAGTGAAGACTCACAACACTCTCAGTGCTGGAACAGGGGAACAGGGGAACAGGGGAACAGTATTAAAACCCCCTGTAGTCCCCCTTGAGGGGGACGCGACCGCGGAGGACGATTCCTCATCGAAGCCTTCGAGGCGTCGAACCTCGAAGACGTTGATCCCCGAGGGCTGGCATCCGAGCGAGCATCATGTGCAGACTGCGTCTGAGCGAGGAATCGACCTGGCGACCGAGACTGAGAAGTTCAAAGCCTACGCGGAATCAAACGCGAAACGGTACGCGAACTGGGATCAGGCGTTCAACAACTGGCTGCTCAACGCAAGCAACTTCAACCGGCAGCAGCAGGGGTATGTGAACAAGGCGCAGCAGCGGTACGAGCAGAACATGCAGCGCATCCAAGCCGCCGAGGCCAGGGCCAAGGAGCAGCCGCAGTTAACTCAGGGAGGTTCGGATAATGATTTCGGATTCTGACGCTTTGAAGCTCGCGGCGGCGATCACGGAGATGACCGGGCAGGAGTTCTCGGACGCGGGAGCGAGACTGTTCTCCGCCAGTCTGAATCCGCGCATGGACTTGAACGACGTGCTTCGTCTCCTCGCCAGGTGGAATACCATGCCGCACTCGTGGCATCGTGTCGAGCCGGGAGACATCAACGAATTGTGGAGAAAGTCCAGGCCATCCTCGCAGTTGTCGGAGGCTCGCATCGGTGAATTGCTGGCCGGCACCGAGTCTCTGTCCGCAACGCAGTATGTGCACGCCCGACGCACTCTGCTGGATCGCATCAACTCCGGCGTGGGTGAGGAGCGGGCGGCGGTCATGGCTCTTGAATCGGCCCGCACGCTTGCCGTCGAGGCTCCGAAGCCCAAACCCAGGCGTGAGGTCGGTCATCATTTCATCGGCAATATCGGAAAAACTCCACTGAAGGACGTTCTGAGGGTGGGAGACGATGAACATGATAAATGACCTGCATGCGGCGTGAAACCCTCTGTACGACCCCGTATCGTGACGAAATGGGCATGATGGGGGATGGACGGACGGAAGGGAATCACGAACGGCAACCCGACATCGGACGGAGGCGCGCACCGACCGCACTCAGGAAAACAAGACTCATAGCACAACCCAAAGACAAAACAAAAACAGACAGGGAAAACAATGGGAAAAACGATAGAGATCGACAAAACAGACCTCACGAAAATCAAGGTTGGCGACAGGCTCACTCTGGTGGGCTCGGGCAACACGTACACGATAACCGCAGTTGATGCATCCGACAGGTTTCTCCCCGTGAAAGTCAACGCTCTTGAAGGCTTCAGGGAAATCGTCATGAGCGACTGGGGCGCGGACGCCCCGCTAGAGTTGTGGGTCACTCCCGATCGGATCGAGCGCATCACGCGCGAGGTTGATGCTCCCGAGTTGCCCACGCCGACGCGCAACAACACCGCGTACCTCGGAGCCGACGGGGCGATATACGTGTACACCAGGAAAAACATCGACGATATGAGACCATGGTGTCGACTGTCTGACGGGGATTGCTACTGGTTCTCCTCCCACGAACTCGCCAGATTTAATTCCGACGAGCTTCCCCTGCGCGAGCTGAAACCCATCGAAAACGAGGAGGAATCATGAGCGAGAAAACAAAGGGGGACATCGCCTTAGAGCTTCATGCGATATCCGAGCAGCTGAGGATAGCGAATCTCATAGCATTGACGCAGGGAGAAGACCTGAACGGTGCTTTTGGACAGTCGATGGAGACGCTGCTGCGGGAGAAGCCATCGAGATTCGGAAGATACCAGCTTCAGCCCGCCATTGCAGAGGCTCTTGGGGTGACGGTGGACTGCGAGGTGGAGGAATCATGAGCGAGGAGCAGATACAGGCCATCCGCAACGCGCTGGAGAACATCCTGCCCATCGGAACGCCGTGGGTGCTGGTCGTTGACCCCACCAAATTCGAGGATCAGGCGTCCGACAACGATTCGTCGCAGTGGACATGCCTCGTGGAGACCATCGAGCCGGACGTGCATTCGTACGTGACGATCCGGGGCATGCTCGCCTACGCCAACGACATACGGAGACAGAACTACGCGCAGATCGACAGGGAGGACGCATGACACAGGAATACATACCGACCGACGAGGAGACGAGACGATGAGTATCGCAACAGATGAGGCATTCGAATGGCATGGACTGCACGGTGACGAGAACGGCGACAGGGATGGCTCGTACAGCGCCGATGAAATGGACGACGCTTATATCGCTGGTCGTACTGCTGAGCCTACCAAAGCGGAGGTGGAGGAAGTGGCAAAGGCCCTGTACACCTCGAAAGCGTGGAACAGACTCGACGAAAGAACGCCATGTTGGGAGGATCAATCGACCGAAGTCAGAGGCAATTACATGATGAACGCGGGATCGTTGCTCAAGGTGGCACGTAAGGCGGTGACGGAATGAGCGAGTCATGGACGCCTCACGTCACGTCGGATGCGTCCCTTGCCCCGGTGTCGTCCCGCACGCTCGCGGAGGCGTGGGCCGCATACAGGGGCATCGGAATCGCACGGGCGCGGGACGACGTCACCGGATACGTGCGCGAGGAGCGGCGCAGACTGGCCGAGAAGGCGTTCC
>CALNAE010000181.1 GCA_937874315.1 uncultured Bifidobacterium sp.
CAGCCCGTCAAGAACGATGCGCAGGTAGTCAAGGAACCTAATCCGGTCTACCGCAAGGGAGACCGGAAGGCATCCTACTTCCGGGATCTGGCGTTCGCCCACCGAGGTGATTCGGCGGCGACCGAGCGCCTCGCGAAATCCCAGTCCACACGCGCCATGTCCACTTCGGCCGGTTCGGCCGGCGTATTCGCCCCGCCCGAATGGCTCGTCGACGACTACATCGCGCTGGCTCGCCCGGCGAGAGTGGCCGCGAACCTCGCGGTAAGCCAGGAACTGCCATCCGGCGTCTCCAGCATCAACCTGCCGAAGGTCACCACCGGCACCGTCGTCGACGTACAGTCCGGGCAGAACACGTCGCTCGCCTCGCAGGATCTGGTCGCAGGATCCGTATCCTCCGGCATCACCACCATCGGCGGGCAGTCGGTCATCAGCCTGCAACTGCTCGAACAGTCCGCCATCCCGTTCGACGAGGTGATCCTCCGTGATCTGACCGCGGCCTACGCCGGCAAGTTGGACACACAGTTCCTCAACGGCACCGGAACCCCCGGGTTGAACGGCGTGATGGGCGTGTCCGGCCTGATTTCCATCACGGACAGCGCCACGGCGATGACCGGACAGAACCTGTTCGCGGACATCGTCAACGCCGTCGCGAAGATCCAGACCGCCCGGTTCCTGTCACCTACCGGAATTCTCATGCATCCGCGCCGCTGGGCGTGGCTGCTCCAGCAGACCGATTCCACCGGTCGCCCGCTGGTCGTGCCGAACGGACTGGCATACAACCAGCTTGGCACCACGGACGGATTGCAGGCGCAGGGACAGGTCGGCACCATCTACGGTCTGCCCGTGTACGTTGATCCGAACATGCCGACCAATCTCGGCACCGCCACGAACGAGGATCATGTGATCGTCGCCAAGTTCGACGACCTGTACCTCTATGAGACGGCACCGCAGTTCGAGGCGTTCGACGCGACCTACGCCAACCAGGCGTCGATGCTGTACCGGGGTCTCGCGTACAGCGCCGCCATTCCCAACCGTTACCCGGAGTCCATCGCCGTCATCGGCGGCACCGGTTTCGCGGTCACGGCCTGAGCCCATTGAATCCACGGGGCCGCATCCGCATGGGCGCGGCCCCGCACATGGAGGTGAAGAAACATGTTCGACAGAATCAACGCGCTGCTGCGTGAACGAGCGAAGGCCAAGGCGATGCACGACACGGATCGCGTGCGCAACATCGACCGTGATCTCAAAGCCAACGGACACATGCCGGAAACGGAGCGTGCAGTGGATGCGAGAAAGGTGACTCGCCGTGGACGATGACACGAACCTGCTCGTGCCTCTGGCGGACGTGAAGACGTTCCTGCGCATGACCACCGGGGATGTGGACGACCAGCTGCTCACGAGCATGATCCTCGCCGCACAGGACGCCTGGCGGTCGAAGGGAGGCCCATTGGATCTGGTCGACCAACCCGTCGTGGAGTGGCATGACGGTGGCGGCACGTCGATCATGCCGTACCGCACTCCACTCGTTTCGGTCACCGGCGTGGCGGAGACGATAGGCACGATCACCTACCAGTTGCACGAGGTCGATCCCGGTTCGTCGGCCGATCCCTGGGCGTACAGCGTGAGCCGGTCGACCGGCGCGATCACACGCCGTGCAGCAGGCATCGCCACCGCGTTCGCCGCAGGGGAGCGGAACATCATGCTCACCTACACGTACGGGTTCGCCACACTGCCGAACGACATCCAGCTCGCGTTGAAGATGCTCGTGAAACACCTGTGGCTCACGCAACGCGGCAGCACGCAACGTCCGAACGCGGGCGGTGACGACATGCCGCAGGCGGGGGCCGCGTTCATGTGGCCCTACCGGGTGTTGGAGATCCTGCGGGCGCACATCGTACCGGGAATCGGGTGACCATGAGCCGACCAACGCTACTGCCTGACGTGATCGACGCGCTGATCACACTGTTCGGCGCGAACTCGATGGGAGCGACGGTGTTCGACGGTTACAGTGCGACCGCCGACGAGCCGAACCTGTATGTCATGGTCGGTGTGGAGAACCCGGACATCACGTCCGGAGCATCATCCGGCGGAACCGACCAGACATGGGCGTATGTCGGCGCTCAAGCCAATGGACGTCGCCAACGCAACGAGAACATCACCGTCAATTGCGGCATCGTCAGTTGGGATGGCGGCTCCAGCCAGAAAAACGTCAGGGACAAGGCGTTCCAACTATTCCAATCGTTGACGGACGCCATCGAGCATGATCCCACGCTCGGCGGCATCGTCCTGTTCGTCAGCGGAATATCGAACTTCCGACTGATGCAGAACTCCTCGGAAACCGGGGTGTCCAGCATCATCACATTCACCGTACAGGCGCAGGCGCGCCCATAATCAAGGAGGACATCAATGGTTTCGCAGCTTGACGCGAGCCTGTCCGTCGGCCTGGAGTCGACGTTCGGCACGCCGGTCACCACCACACGGGCGTATGAGTTCACGCAGGAGACGCTGACCGACAAGATCACCAGCGCGCAGGGCAATGGCCTGCGGCCCGGTCACATCACCAGCCGTGCGACCCGGCGCGTCGTCCAGCAGGAGGATCCGTCGGGGGCGGTCACCATTGACGTCCCAACTGCCGGACTGGGACTGCTGTTGAACGCGGCGTTCGGGTCGGTGACCAACGAACTGGCGGAAAACGGGTCCACCACCGCGACGAAAACGTATCAGCAGGTGCACACCCCGCTGTGGGGTGCCGCTCCGACGTTGACCGTGCAGAAATGCGTGCCCGATCTCGACGGCAACATCCAGCCATATACGTATGACGGGATGGCCGTGTCGAAGCTCACGTTGGACGCGAAGCAGGGGGCGATCCTCACCGCGGCCATCGACCTGTCCGGGCGCGCCGTCACACAGGGTGCCCTGAATGCGTTCGACCCTCTCCACTATGTGGACGCCGGAGTGTACAGCTTCGTCGACGGGAGCATCGTCCTCGCCTCGTCAGCGACGTCTCCGACGGCGACGGCGTTGGGGTCCGGCACCCCGGTGGCGGGCATCACGGACGCGAGCATCGACTGGGAAACCGGTCTGGACGGCAAGGGGTGGACGTTCGGCAGCGGCGTGCACCGCGGGCGCAGACAGCAGCGTCTGCTCGCCAAACTTTCCGGCAAGATGACCGCCGAGCTCATCGACCCGACCATGCCGACCGCATACCTGAAGCAGCAGCGGCTCGCCATGCTCCTCACGTTCGCCTACTCGCAGCCAATCGAGGACGGTTTCAACCCGACATTGCAGGTGTACATGCCGTGCGTGCTGCTCGACGGCGACCTCCCGCAGGTCAACGGTGCCGCGGTTCGCACCGTGTCCGCATCGTTCACCGGCTATGAGACCGACGACGGGCAGCCGCCCATCACCGTCGTCTACCGCACCGCCGACGCGACGCTCTAAGGGGGGACATCATGGCGAAAACCACGATCAACGGACGCGAACTGGCGTTCGACCCGCAGATCCTCGCGAACCCCACGCTCGACCAGATCCTCGCGATGATATCCCAGACCGGCATGGGATATGACCGGTATATCGGCGCTTTCACCGCAATGGGGGACTCGCATTCAAGCGAACAGGAGCGTATGAGTCTCCTGCTCGGCTCGAAGGACGGCATCATGTCGTGCCGCATAGCGGTATGGCTCATCATGCAGGCGAACCACATCGGCGGAGTCGACGGACCGTTGACCATCGACGAGGCGAACGAGCATGTCGGCGTCCTCGACTTCCTCAACCTGCTCATGGCAAGCGGAACAAGTGAGGATACCGCCGAAAACCCCGGGAAGCCCGCAACGGATGGCGGTCGGGCCGTCGCGGGACATCACGCACACCCGAATGCCTCAAAGGCGACATCCGGCAAAGAGTGACGGAGCGCCTGCCCGACATGGCGCAGATCTACAAATACCGGCCACGGGACATCTGGGAACTGCACGCCACCGAATTCAGCGCTTTATGCGCCCGTCTCGACCAGCTCGCGAAAGGGGCGTGACATGCCCGGCATCACGATCACGCCCGCGGACGCCGAACAGCTGAAACGCATCGCCGCCATGTTCCGGGAAACCGGCGACAAGGAGATTCGCAACGCGTTCACCCGCACCCTCAGACAATCGACGCAGGACGCGGCGAACCACGTGCGCTCCGACATCGCCGACACCCTACCCAAAAAAGGCGGACTCAACCACTTCATCGCCGCACCGATCAAAATCGACACGGACTTCCGCGAAGGCCGGGAGAACATCAGATTCCGCCTCGGCCGACACGGACACGACTTCCGCTCCCTCGACCGTGGACTCCTACGCCACCCACTATTCGGCAACACCAACCACTGGTATTCGCAACATATCCCAGCCAGATGGTGGGAGCAGTACATGACGTTGCACGGCGATCAGGTCATACAGGCCATCCAAATGTCGCTCGCGTCATCCATCGAAACCATAGGGAGCAGCCTCAAATGAGCACCACCGTACTCGATTTCATGATCCATGGCTCCGACAATCTCAGCTCCGTTTTCCACGGGGCCGGGAAATCGGCGGAAGACCTCCAGACGGTCATCGACCGCGCCACCAAAGCGTTGTCCGCGGCGGCGGAATCGGCCGCCAGCCGGGTTTCCGGCGCATCCGACCGGCAGGCGCTGGCGATGAACAAGGTCGAGGAGGCGACCGCGAAACTGCGGGAGGCGCAGGACAAGTACGCATCCGGATCAAGTCAGGTCATCAAAGCCGAGGGCGAACTGCTCAAAGCCAAGCAGCAACTGGCCAGCGCGGACGGCAAGCTCAAAAGCGCGGAGGGCGAACTGTCCGACGTGCAGAAACGTCAGACCACGGTCGTCGAGGACGTCACCAAGGCGCACGAGTCCATGGCCAAGAGCGGCGAGAAATCCGCGTCGAGCCTGGGCAAGGTCGGCGAGGCGTCCAGCGGTCTCATGTCGAAGCTCGGCGGACTCGCCACGGCGGTCGCCGGTTTCGGCATCGGCAGTTT
>CALNAE010000182.1 GCA_937874315.1 uncultured Bifidobacterium sp.
GCGTTGATGATCCACGGCATGACATCCAGCTCCCTCGCCAGCCACCACACATTATCGCACACCCGCTCCGCCGCCGCGTACATTCCCGGGTTCACCAGGAGTCGAGCGGCCTCACGATCCGCCCGACGCTCCGCCGGGGAACCGGGATCCAGACATCCGCGGTCTCGATGACGGGCGTGGCTGACCTCATGTGCGAGCACGCAGCGCCTCTGCACGTCCGACAGCCCGTCGGACACGAGTATCATCCCCGTGTCCGCATCATAGGCGCCCTGCACGCCCGACTCCATAGGCAGCGTCACCACGCGCGCCCAGCGGCAGGCTATCGACTCCACATCGATCAAGGCTCGGCCTCGTATTCCGACTGCTCGTCATCCGTGTCGCCACGTTTCGCAGCCAGGCCAAGCTCGCTCACATGCATGGCACGATAGGAATCGGAATTCATCATATCGTCAAGCAAAAGATCAAGCTCCTCCAAAACACCTCGAGTCTCCCTTCCTCGTTTCTGTGGAGAAGCCCCTTCTCCGGCCCTGGCGGCCGTCTCGTCATCGAGAAATCTACCGTATTTCATGAGGCATAACGCCGCTACCGCGCCAGGAACCACATTAAGTTTCTCCGAAGCTCTGATCTCTGACAATGTAGGAACATGCGAAAGGAAATTATCGGAGTATCGTCGTGCGGCATTATGGACAAGTGCACTTGAGACGCCTTTCATAATATCCGGAATCTGTTCCATAATCGCCTTCGAAAGAAACGCCACAGCCGAATCGTCTTTCCTTGACGATCGCTGTAGCTGTCGAATTTCATATCCCTTCCCATCGAGGGCTTTGCATATATCTGAACGAGTGATGAAGTGGGAGTCTCCTATGTCCAGCGCTCCACCGCCTTGGAAGACCTTCGACAAGCTGGTCTCGGTTTGAGTGAGGGATGAAATAGTCTTGACGAGAATTAGAAGATTGTCGAGAGTCATCGACATCTTCCCCTCTTCTAGTTTCTTCACCGAGGAGTAATTCCAATTGCTCCCGAAGACACGCGATTCGCTCGCAAACTGGTCAAGCGTCAAATCATACTGCACTCGGCAGCATTTCACGTATTCCCCGACTGCTTCCTGAATTCTCATGTTTCCAACTATAACAACATGAAACGCCGAATCAAATCAACATGTTGTCAATAAAGATAACTTGTGTTAAATTACAGATTGTCAGCATAGACAACCTGAAAGGAGGTTCGGACATGATTCCATTCACAGAACTCGAAAAAACTCTTAAACCAACGAATTCCCCAGAATCCATCTCCGAAGCGACGGGCATCCCCGTGGGGACGCTCGGCTACTGGAGATCAAGTGGCATAGGCCCAAAATTCAGCAAGATCGGCAAGACCGTGCTCTACGCAAAGGAGGACATCCTCAACTATCTGCGCGAAAACCGATTCCAGTCAACCCAGGAAACGAAGGAGGCTCCCGTTGCAGCGGAAGCCTCCGAAATCAAATGAAAGAGGGGAAATCAAATGACAGTCACCAGCATACAGTCCTCGACCATGCTCGAACCGCGCGCGGTGAACACCAGCCAGGCGATGCGGATCCTCGGATACTCAGACCGCCACAGAATCTACCAGCTCGTACGCGACGGCTCGCTCCACGCCCGCCACACCAGAAACGGCGGATACCTGATCAGCATGCGCAGCATCGACCAGTACATCAACGGGAGCAGCAGATGAAACAGCGCAAACGGAAGACGACGCCGGTCGTCGCGTTCGCCTGCCTTATCCTCAGCTTCCCCAGCGCGCTCGCGTTCGTCTGCTGCCTCGCATGGCTGCTCGACGGGATCGACCATCACACGCTCGGACTCCTCCAGCTCGCGGGCAGCATCGTCTTCGGACTGCTCGCCGCCCTGTTCACCCTCACATGGTCGGAGGCCGTCGATGCTTACACCGAATGACATCCGTGACAGCCGGTTCACCGTCCGGCACGTCAGGGGCGGCTACGACACGGACGAGGTCGACCGGTTCCTCGACCAGTGCCACGACACGATCCTACGCATGGCCGTCACCATCCAAACAC
>CALNAE010000183.1 GCA_937874315.1 uncultured Bifidobacterium sp.
CTGACGCGCATAACGCTGATGTGACAACGATTAACACCGCCATCGCGCTCAAAGCTGATTATACATCGGTCCCCATCAAAAGCAATCTCGTGAGAGGACCTATATATTCTGACATTATGAGAGTGGCGCATAGGTGCGGCACGGGATTCCCGGAACAGAGCATCAAAGGTGCCGAATGGTGCATCCGCAACGGCCTCTCTCCTGAATTTGACGTGCATCAACTTGCGGATGGGACGCTTGTATTATGTCACGATGACACCACCGCACGCACCATGATTGGTCCGGCGCAATCAGTGGCGAGCATACACAACCTTGCAGAATGGCAGAAATACCGGCTAATGCCAACAGTTTCAGGCGGCTATACCGAAAAAGCACCGACCTTGGAGGAAATGCTTCAGACCGCAGGGTCTAATGGTGTGCTTAATTGCGAGTGCAAAGAGCTCACACAATCCAATATGACGGCCATATGTGACATGTTTGACAGATACCATATGGTAGATCATGTTGTCGTGACTTGCTTTGACCGGAATCTCTGTAAATATGCCGCTTCGCGCGGATATTCGGTGATGTGGAATCTTAATTCGACGACAATGGCGGGCGTTGACTGGAGCACGGTAAAGTCCGATGGCATTACCTGGGTCGCTCCCCAACTCAGCGACACGACTAGTGCTGTTATGACGGCCATGCATTCAGCTGGCCTTAAAGTTGACCTATGGCTTATCGACACGTTTGCCGCGTATAATTCTGCATTACAGCTCGGAGCGGATGGAGTCACTGGTAATTGGATTGACTACATAGGTAATACCAACGAGCACACGGGGAACCCATTCCACGACGGGCGGCAACTTTTTAAAACTCCGTTCAATAAGTCAAACCCTAATCAGGAATACGCGCTCAATTCGAAAGGTATACAATTGATGGGGGATAAGCTGGCGTTTAGCGGGTATAATAATGACGATTATGTAGAGTTACTGCCGTTCGAGGAAAACAATATTTTGCTGGATGACGACAACAATAAAGCATATAACGTCACTATTGAGGGATTGACGGGTAATTCCTTGGGTACGGATACCGGAACCCACGTTTTTACGGTCGGTATTTTCTGTGACCCAACCAATCCGGATAATCCTTGGATTGACGATAATCGTACCAATCAAATTTTTGCCACTATTTTTGCCCGTAGAAACGGGAAAATAGGGTATACTTTTTGTGCGGGCAATGGACTCCTGTCTCTTATAATCATCTCCGAGCCCACGCGACCGTACTAGATCTCGTATGCCGTCCTCTGCTTGAAAAAAAAAATTCTGATAGTTTGTCTACTTTGGCATCGTCAGCTACTTGTATCCACTGGGTACATGTTGAGGTGCTATTCCTCGTTCTACCATACAGTACCCCTGTATTATTATCATAATATTTTTTTGCCCCATTATACTCGTT
>CALNAE010000184.1 GCA_937874315.1 uncultured Bifidobacterium sp.
CATATGGCCTATGCGAAGACCACCGACGACTCCAGCTACATCCGCTACGGAGTCTTCAGGGACAACTACGTCGAGGATCCCGTATCCTACGAGGGCGCGGGCACGGAGAACAGCGCGGTGATCCATTTCGACGCCGCGGACGACATCACCATCACGGGGAACACCTTCGTGTGGACGGGCGAGACGCGGCAGTCGTCCTGGGCGGTGGCGTTCTACGCGCGGTCGCATCGCATGGTCAAACCCAGGCAGTGGCACGGCATCACCATCACCGACAACGTCTTTCGCGGGTTCGCTCCGCGCGAGGGCGTCTTCGACCTGTACCGGGAGTCGGACAGCATAGACCGCCCGGTAGGCGCGGCGGTGACGCGTGTCGTCGTGCGGCGGAACAGCTTCGAGGGGACGCCCCTCCGTCTTGCGCTGCAGTGGCTTGGCGGGTACTCGTCGCGTTTCCTGGTGACCTATGGCCGTGATGTCCGCGGTTCGGACAACGTTGTCGATGGGGTCATCCACCTTGATGGAACCTCCGCCGACATCCATACGGGATGACAGGATGCCTCGAGCTGGGGGCATACTGCTACAGATTTCCAGGTATCCCTTAAAGAAACCCTCCTGATGTCCGTGACCGCGGTCTATCTGTTGATAAATATTTTTAATGGTGCTCCAATAGCTGATTGGATGATTACCATCCGCTTACTGGGGATCTGAGGGAATATGGGACTTTATGAAAAAATTTCTTATCCAGAAAAGAATGAGAGGACGAACGACCAGATGAGGAGCGCCCTGTTGGTGGCCTTAGGCGTTGATGGTTGCTGGGCCCTGTTCAAAAGGTTGGTGTGATGATGTTCATCGGTACGTTGTCAGCTGTGATGTTTGCTGCGTCTATCGTTTGCCTGGTTGAATGCGTGTCTCGACTGTTTCCAAGGGCAACTAAATCTGCGTACGCCGCGGTCGTAGTTCTGCTGTCTGTGGTCTGCATCGGTTCAGCATTCGTCTGTGTTGCTCTGATGCATAGTCATGGAAGACTCACGATAAACTGGATCGTCGCCATATCCCTACTCGCGTTATACGTGCTTGTACGAAGCGTAATCGTCCATGCGAAGTCGAAGAGTGAGGGAATGAACAATCCTCAGTAAACATTTCCGACAATTAAAGAGCTTTCCCAAGTTAACACTTGCGGAAACCTCTTCGCGTCCGAAATAACACCCCCCGTGCTCCTTCTCCGAGGCTTTTCCTCGGAGAAGGTTCCACGAGAATCTGATGTGAAGGAAATGTGATGTGGACACCTTTTCTATAGCTTGTTGCATCCATATGATCTAACAGGAGAGAGTGGAATCTCAATAGGGCGGATGTGTTGTTGATATGAGTGATCTGAGAATGGGATGATTGTAATGGAGCATATTCCTTTGATTTGGATCATCGTCGGACTAGCTGCGGGAG
>CALNAE010000185.1 GCA_937874315.1 uncultured Bifidobacterium sp.
GTGAGTTATTGGGCACTGGATTAAACAATCGATCAAACTTACGCTGTTCCCAAGCATCCGAGAAACCGGGGAAACGAAGTTTAGGCACCAGTGATTTGTTGTCAGTCATCTTGTTTTTCTTTCGTCATTTCTCGTTATACGTTTTCGCTGTCACTCTGCAATCGAGCCGTGTGCGGTCAGATCGTCGGCTAAATCATAAAGCGCCTCGCGCAAACCGCTACGATACTTAATTTTTGTAAGCCGCTGTATCGACTCGTCATGTGCTAAAGTGCGGTATTCTCCGCTTCCCTGTGCGACTATCTTCCGGATCTCGCCCATGTCATCGAGATCCTGCAGACCATAATGATGTCGGCTGAACAGCGCGCGCATCTTGGTGCTCGAAATGACATCGACAAGACCCCACTTGATTCTGAAGTCCTGAAGAAGCCTGTCCAATGTCACCGTGTTCGCACGACTAATCACTCTGTCGGTATCCTCGGTGTTCTTGAGCTTCGCCGGATACTCGAATCCAGATCCCTCGGTCGGGTACTCGCCCCGCGCGATGGCGTCGGCGGCATTGACGACCCGAGTAGCGTACTGACGATCCTCAAGACCATTGGCGAATTGCCTGATTTTCTCCTGCGTGTCAGCGGCATCGTCGTGACGACCTTCATGGACCTCGTTCAACAGCCGCTGAACCAGTTCGGTCAAATAGTCATAATCGACTTTGACATCTTTGACGTGGGTCATGCGCAGATCGATCTGCGCCGGCAGAACATGATTCCGCTTGGCGATAGTCTCCTTAAGCTCGTTGGCGAGCGCCACGGTCAATGTCTTCTCGTCTTCGGCAGTCATACCCAAAGCTTTGATCAGGCCATCCGGCGAATCGTAATCAAAACCAGCAGTCTTGCCATCGACCGTATCCGGCGTAAATTGCATCAGCTTCGCCACGCCCGCATTGTATTCACGCAACAGATCCGCCATGAAATCCTGTTGCTTCTCAGAAGGTGGGATCCGTTGGAATCCGTCAGTCAAATCCTCCAATTTCGCAACCTTGGCTTTGACCTCTTTGAGAAGCTTGTCAAACGTTCCAGCGAGAACGCCATCATCTGTGAGCGACTTGTCGTCTTTCGGCGTGAGTGTAGCCGAATTCTTATTCGCATAGATCGCGAGCGCTTCGTTCATTAGCTTCTCGGCATATGACGGCCAACGATAGTTGACGATGCGCCCCCACGGCTTGTTCTGCATGTCATCGATGCGATTCGTACGCGAATATGCCTGAATCAGTGCTGCGCTTTTCAGCGTCCGGTCGACATACAGGGTGTTAAGCTGCGGGGCATCAAATCCGGTGAGCAGTTGGTCGACGACAATGACCAGATCGAGATACCGTTTGTCATTCGCGGTCCTGTCTAGGCGCGACGTGACATCCTGCGTATAGCCGGCCACATCGTCCATCCCAAACGCAGTGCCGAATTCTTTGTTATAGGCCGTCACCGCTCGGGACAGTCCTTTATTCGAGTCGACCATGGAATCGTTATTCACCGTGTTGTAGCTGAACGTAACGGCGACCTTGAGCACTAGCCCGCCCTCACGTCGATGTTGATCATTGACGCGTTGGAACTCGTCGAAATACTTCATCGCCATCGGAGTGCTCGCCACGCCACCACCCACATGTGTAGTGAGCAGAGCGTTGTATCGGCCGTCGTTGGAACGGTTACGCCAGTTTTTGAACACGTCATCGACCACCAGCCGAATGTGCTCGTCATTGTTGTCATAGAAGCTTGGCGATACCGCGTCGTCCATGTCGTTCTGGGTAAGATCTGCGATCTTCGCCTGAATCTGCTGCTCGGACCATTTCGGATAACGCCCGTGGTAGAACTCGGGAAGATACTGCTCCTTCATCTGATTCGCGTCGATGGTGGTGCGGAAATCGACTTTGAAGCCCAGCACATTATGATCGGCGATAGCCTCGCGAATCGTGTAGGCATGCAAGAGCGGACCGAAGATATCCCCTGTGCGCAAGCCGTTGGTCGTGTCATCGAACATGGGCGTGCCCGTATACCCGATCCAGGCAGAATGCGGAAACTTGGTTTGAATGTTCTTAAACGAATTTCCACCGGTCGAACGGTGCGCTTCATCTACGACAAAGACGATATTCTTCTCCGGAGCCTTGAAGGACTTTCGCTTGACGAGGGTGTCGAGTTTCTGCACGGAGGTGACGATGATGCCGCCATCCTTGGCTCGCAACTTGCGCCGTAGATCGTTGGTATTGTTCGTGTCTTCCACACCGCCAAGAGTGCCTTCGCCCGCATCGGGGTCATACGCCTGGTACTTGTTCAACGTCTGTTTCGTCAGGGCGATCCTGTCGACGAGGAACACCACTTTGTCGACGTTGGGCAGACGACTCGCCAACCACGCCGTTTTGAAACTCGTAATCGTTTTGCCCGAGCCAGTGGTATGCCAGATATAGCCGATCTTGTTCGTGGCGATTTCGAAGTCGGTGTATTTGAGTTTATCCAGCACCGCCTGTGTGGCATAGACCTGATATGGCCGCATGACCTTGAGCATCTGCTTGTTCGGCGTACCGTCAAGAATCATGAAATTGGTCGCCATCTGATGCGCCATGGGGATGGAGAGCATGGAGTCGGTGAATTCACGCCAGTCCCGAACGACGCCGTTGTCATCCTTACGCTGCCAATGGAATGCAAAGTCCTTATTGAATTGGTCGGAAGTCGTATTCGCCATGTATCTGACATTATTCGGGGTAAGCGCGACCAAAATCTGCACTGTGGAGAAAATATCGTGGTACTGGTTCTCATCGATATATTGGTGCATCTGGTTGAGCGCCTCGTTGACATCGTGCGTGTCACGTTTCTCTTCGATCTGAATGATCGGCAGCCCGTTGATCAGCAACGTGGTGTCGAATCGACGATTTTCCTTCCCCGCGATAACGGCTGGCCGCTTGATCTGATTAACCACTTGATATACGGTGTCGCCGGCACCAATCTGCTTCTGATCGAAAACCGTGAGGAACACATGCCTGCCATCGTCCAGATCAACCTCGATCTGCGAGACGCCGTTAAGGCCATAGAGAAACTGACCCGCCTGATATGGCGTACTCAGATTCGAGATCGTGTTCCTCACCTGCGCGAACTCGACGGCGCTTAGCGGCTGATCAAGCACATTCTGGTTGTGCCGCTCCAAAATCGCCTTGAAATTCGCCCACAGCTGTTCGGTCGTCTTGATGTCGCGCTCATACTGCCAGAATTTTTCCGACGAAAGATATTGCG
>CALNAE010000186.1 GCA_937874315.1 uncultured Bifidobacterium sp.
CATGCTCTCTTTCATCAACGACTACAGCGAAGGGGCCCACCCCGCCATTCTGCGACGCCTGGCAGAGACGAATCTCGAGCAGCTCCCGGGATACGGCGCCGATCACTACTGCACCGAGGCCAAGGAACGCATTCGCCGGGCCTGCGCGGCACCCGACGCCGACGTATGGTTCATGACGGGCGGCACGCAAACCAACCAGAACGTCATCGCGGCGATCACCCCGCCGTATGCGGGAGTCATCGCCGCCGACAACGGTCACGTGAACGTGCACGAGGCCGGTGCGATCGAGTCGACCGGCCATAAGGTGCTGGTGTTGCCCGGGCATGACGGCAGGCTTGACGCCGAGGACGTCGAACGCTTCTGCGCGGATTTCTACGCCGACGCGAACCACGAGCATATGGTCTTCCCCGGCACCGTCTACATCTCGCATCCCACCGAATACGGCACGCTCTACACGACCGCGCAACTGCAGGCGCTCGCGGACGTCTGTCACCGATACCATATGCCACTGTTCCTGGACGGCGCGCGGCTCGGCTATGGCCTGACGGCGCCGGACACCGACCTGGACCTGTCGGATATCGCCCGCATCGTCGACGTCTTCACCATCGGCGGAACCAAGGTGGGCGCGCTGTTCGGGGAGGCCGTGGTGTTCACCCACGAACCGGCGCCGAAGCATTTCCTCACGCTGATCAAGCAGCACGGCGCGCTGTTGGCCAAGGGCTGGCTGTTGGGCCTGCAATTCGACACCCTGTTCACCGATGACCTGTATCTCGATATCGCCCGCCATGCGAACGAGCAGGCCGGTCAGATTCGCGATGCGTTGCGCAAGAAGGGGTATCGTCTGGCCAACGACGCCACCACCAACCAGATTCTCGTCGTCATGGATCATTCCACCATCGATCGGCTCTCACGCAACCTCGCCATGGATTTCATGGAGAAGGTGGATGCCGAGCGCAACGTGATGCGCATCTGCACCAGCTGGGCCACCACCCAGGAGCATACCGATCAACTCATCGACCTGCTCTAGCAGCTTGAACTTGGGCTCGGGCTTGAACTTGGGCTTGAGCTAGGCAAGCGGCCCGTTCGTCTCACCGTTCGTCTCACCGTTCACCCCAGCTGCTCATTCGCCTCACTCGACTCGTCCGCCCCCGCCCCACGATGATCGGCGATGGCCTCACGTTCCATATCGACGAATCGAGCGACGCACGTCTCAATGCGATACCGGCGTCTGGCCTGTTCCGCATATCGCGCAGCCCACCGCGTGCGTTGCCGCGGATGGTCGAGCCACCAGTCGATGCGGTCGGCCAAGGCCGCGACATCGCGCGCGGGAAACAAGGATTGCGGCGTGAGCGCGAACTGGCTCGCCGCGCTGAGGTCGGATTGGGCGAGCACGGGCACCAGCCCGCTCGACATCGCCTCAAGCACGCTGAGCGACTCGATGTCCACCACGGACGTATGGACGAACAGATCACCCGAATCCAGCAATCGCGGCATCCGGTCGTTGGGGCAGAACGCAATCGACGCCTGCCCAGGTAGAAGACGGTCCGCGACGGCCTGCAGGCGACGACGCAACGGGCCGGTCCCCGCGATCACCAGTTCGATCTCCCCCCGATGCGCGCATGCGGCAACGGCGCGAATCAACGTGATCTGGTCTTTTTCCCGCGTCAGACGCCCGGACGCGATGACGCGGAAGCTCGGGCGCCCACCATGCGCGGGCCGCAGAGTCGGCGATGAGCCGGGCTCGGCACGAGCGGATGAAGACCGTGCCGGCGGCGCGGAACGGGACGCGAGACGAGGCGCGAACCGAGGCGAAAACCCGTTCGAGATGATATGAAGCTTCGCGGTGTAGCCGTGGTCCCGCAGCTGCTGGGCGATCATGCGCGAGGGGACGTGAATATGCGCGATGTCGCGATACAACCAACGGCGAAACAGCCGGTATATCATCCCTGAAATGCCGGGTACGTACCGTAGCGGCCCCGCCGAATAGGTGATGTTCTCGGGCTGCAGGTGAAATCCCGCCGTCACCGGCAGCCGCATCGATCGGGCGACCCGCAACGCACACCTGCCGAACGCGAACGGCATATAGATATGAACCACGTCCGCGCCCCGGAACGCGCGTTCAAACAGCCCCACGTCCGGCTTGGCGAATTGCATCCGCTGTTTGGCGGCGACCCACGACGCGAACGGCACCCGATGCACGCGCGCCGGATACCGCGGCGATCCGATCCCCACCATACGCACGTGATGCCCCTGACGAGTCAGTTCGTGGGCATACTGCCATGCGGAATTCGATGTGCCGTTGCCCAGTCCCCCAAGCGTGTCCATCACCAATACGATGGTCAATACCCCGCCGCCCTGTTGTGTCATACCCGCTATTGTATGGTGCCGCGCGGCCGTGCGGCAGGGGGTCTCGTTCGTGTTCGGGTGTTTGTATGATGCTAGATATGAAGGATGGCTTGAGTGCGATCGACCTGGGGGGTACTGGACAACGACCCGCTGGCGTTGCGCATGTTTCGTGCAGTGTTGCATGACCGAGACGATATCGATCTGTTGTGGCTAGTTAGCAGCCCGGTTGCGGCGGTTCAATCGTGTCTATCGGCCGCGACCCGTCCGGACGTGCTGGTGACGGACATGGCCTTGGAAGGCATCAGCGGAACAAGCGTGTGCGCGAAGGTGAAGGAGCTGTCCGGTCCGATCCGCGTGATCGGGGTGACGGCCTACCGTACGGATGTTTACCTGGACGATGCGCGGGAAAGCGGCATGGAGGCGGTTGTCAGCAAAACGCGGTTGGACGATCTCGTCGTCCGCATCCTCGACGAAGACGCCGCGCATGGCGGGCCTCCGACGCGAGAGGAGACCGGGAGTGGGCCCACGCCCGTGGGTAGGGCAAACCCGTCCTCGTGCGAGGCTCGGCAATCGTCGGAGCAACCCACGCCCGTGGGCAGGAGAACGCTCTCACACCGCGAGCTGGAGGTGCTGGGATGTTTTTCGCGGGGGCTGAACTCCAGTGAGACGATGGATCGTCTCGACATCACCAAGAGCACGTTGGCATCTTACGAGCATAGGGCTACGGTCAAGCTCGGCGCG
>CALNAE010000187.1 GCA_937874315.1 uncultured Bifidobacterium sp.
GGATACCGGCTCAACCACTGGCAGGCCTCGCTCATATGCTCATATGCTCACTGCTGACATCCGCGCTGACCGCAACGAACGCAACGAAGAAGAGCGCGGCGCTTAAGGCCTCCGCTCTAATGACGAGCAAGGAATATGAAAATCGTTCTGCACCTATGACGACGCGTTGGGGAGGAAATATCTTGGAAATATAATTTGGACGCCTCTTGAAGAGACATCCAAGTTATGCCCCGGATATATCACGACGATCTATTCATCGAGATTCTCGGCGATGACGTCCATGGAAGACTCGCGTGCCGGCGAATCAGCGCCACCAGATGAGGTCGTCGACCGGCATGCGTACCGACCGATGCCCCGGTGCGGCGGCCTTGCCGACGGCGATAATTAGCGCCGGGACGTACCGCTGCGAATCGAGGCCGAACGCGTCGGCGATCTTATGCTCGTCGAAGCCGCCGATGGGATTCGTATCGTAGCCGTGTGATCTGGCCACCAGCATGAACTGCATGGCGAACAAACTCGAGTCGATTTTGACGATGTCGTTCATCTTCTGGCGCGAGGCCTTCTTATACAAGGGAACCACGGCGGCGAGTTGCGCCTTGGCCATCAGCTTGGGCATGATGCCCTGATCCGCGGCGGCAGTATAGATGCGATCCGCCTGCTCGTAGCACAACATGTCGCCGAACACGGCGATCATGGCCGCGGACGTCCTGTTCTGTTTACTGTTGAAATGAAGCAGTGGTTTCAGCGTCGCCTTGCCCTCATCGGATTCGATAATGAGAAAACGCCATGGCTGCATATTCACCGATGACGGCGCCTTGGCCGCCTCGTTCAGCATCCCGAGCATCTCCTCACGAGGAATCTTGACATTCGGGTCGTAGCTGCGCACCGAATGCCGTCCTTCAAGCAGGTCGGTAAAATCGTTGTTCACAATTGCCTTATCCACGGCGGAGCCTCTTTCTGAGATTTATCCGGAAGACGACGAATCCGTGGAGTCGCGGACGCGTGCCGTAACACTGCATGGCAGACAAGCCCTATCTCGCATATGGTTCGATCGTCAACCGAGAGTCGACGACTCGCAGAGTATCATGCGCACGTCTCCCGAATACGTTCAACGCGAAAGTCAACAGCCGCCGAAATGTGACCAATACGTCATCGCAAAGTACGATTTCTGCGTCTGTTTACATCGAATCGCTGGAATAATGGCAACCGTACCCTTGCCCCAGCCAACGATCAGGACATTCATGAACACCTTATTTTCAACCAACAGCGAACGAACCCCGCGTACGGACGCATCGCAAACCGACACGCCGCAGGCCAACGCGGCACCATCCCAAGCGCCAGACGAAGCCATTCATCCGCTGTTTCCGGGGCGAACGTTCATCAGCACGGTGCTCAACGTCGTGGACAGCAAGGACACCATGACGGGCAGCATGACGGGCAAATACCTGCAGCGTGCCATGATGGCCGGCCTGTTCATCGGTATTTTCTTCACCGCCTTTTTCATCATCATGGGACAGTTTGCCCAGAATCCCGACGATCACCCGGTAGTAAGCGCCGGCAAGCTGCTCGCCGCCACGACGTTCGGCTGGGCGCTGGTCCTGATCTACTACACCAATTCCGAGCTGCTCACATCCAACATGATGGTGGTCACCATAGGGGCCTACCACCGACGTATCGGCTGGCTGCATTCGCTGCGCATGCTGGGGCTGTGCCTGCTCGGCAACCTCGCTGGGGCGCTCGTCATCGCGATCCTCATGCGCTGCTCCACCATTATCAGCGGGCCCACGCTGGCACAGATGTTGAGCGCGGCAAGTACGAAAACCGGCTATGTCACCGCTGGGCTTCCCGGCATCGCCGATCTCTTCGTCCGGGGCATCCTATGCAATTTTTGCATCAATATCGCCATGTTGATGGTCTATAACGGCAAGCTCAACAACGACTTCACGAAATGCATCATCATGGTGGTGGCCGTGTTCGTGTTTGCCTACAGCGGGTTTGAACATTCGATTGCCGATTCGGCGCTGTTCCTCATTCTCGCATTATTCGGCAAGGTTAATATCGCGCTCGCCGCGGCAACGGTCGCCATCGCCATGCTCGGCAACTATGTGGGAGGAGGCATATTAATCGGCCTCAATTTCGCCACGATGAACGACGAGAGGCACCTGCAGCCCGCCGACTGATGCGAGCAGTCATCGGGCAATGCCCGCGGGCCGCCGCAACGTTCGGGTCGTACAATCGTCGCAGTGCCGCGATATCCGGCATAGCCGTCACCGGCTCCGAATCCGAATCCGTCTCGACCAGATCGCAAGACGAGGATCGATGACGCGCCGAACGACACCCAAGAAAAGGATCACATGCTCTCTTTCATCAACGACTACAGCGAAGGGGCCCACCCCGCCATTCTGCGA
>CALNAE010000188.1 GCA_937874315.1 uncultured Bifidobacterium sp.
CGACTCTGTTTTTCAGTTGACAAGTCTTGCATAACATTTCTCATTTCTCGCATGGCCATGAACGCGAACTCCCCGCCAAATCTTCAGTTGGCCTTGATTTAAACCCCGCCACAAGCATTCGCTTCAACATTACCGCCCTCAAAGAACATCAGACATATGGCATATATGGTATACTAACTAACTGTGTCTGCAATGAAGAGCTCAAGCATCGCGATTCTGCTCCCTTGCTACAATGAGGAAATTACCATCGGTAAAGTAGTCAGAGATTTTCGCGCCGCTTTGCCGCAGGCCGTCGTATACGTATATGATAACAATTCAACAGATTGCACTGCAAAGATAGCTGAAAAAGAAGGGGCTATAGTACGCAAAGAGCCTCGACAGGGCAAGGGCAATGTCATCAGATCCATGTTCGAGGATATTGACGCTGATGTGTATGTAATGGCAGATGGTGACGATACATATCCAGCAAATGCTGCACGCGATATGGTCGGCAAGATTCTCGAAGGATACGACATGGTGATCGGAGACCGTCTGAGTTCCACCTATTTCGAAGAGAATAAACGCCCATTTCACAATTTCGGCAATAGACTTGTACGCAGTTCAATAAATGCCATATTCCACACTCACATTACAGACATCATGACTGGGTATCGCGCGTTCTCGTTGACCTTTGCAAAAACATACCCGGTGCTCTCACGAGGATTCGAAGTGGAAACCGAAATGACCATCCATAGCCTCAACAACAACCTTAAGTTGGATGAGATGCCGGTGCAATATCGGGACCGACCCAAAGGATCAATAAGCAAATTAGATACGTTTGGCGATGGTATCAAAGTGCTTTCCACCATCTTCCGTATGATACGTGAATACAAACCACTCCCATTCTTCGGCGGACTGGGCGTCGTCACTGCACTGCTAGGCCTCGGCTTTACTAGTAGCGTTGCTTGGGATTATTGGAGAACAGGCATAGTCGCTCGCTTCCCCACGCTTATCGGTGCCGTAATGCTTGTTATCGCAGGTTTGTTGTGCATTTCAACCGGTATCATCCTTGATGTCATCGCCAGAAACGATCGTAAGAAGTTCATTATCGAGGCCAACTACTTTGCCGTGGCACATCGTCAAAATCGCTCCATATAACAACGCACCACAACGTTAGAATCCTCCGCGTTGAGCGCACGACCACGCTTCCTATGATTCCGCTTAAGGGTGAAACATCAATAATGTCCGTTTGTGTGCGTTCACATCATCGTTGATATTCTTGCCTTCTCAAAGCATCTACGCTCGCTGAGGGATGTCACATACGAAGAAACCGCACAACACCGGCATCTGTACGAAAACATAATGGTGCTAAGTTGATTTTTGGTTAAGGCAGTTGACCGACAAAGAGACATATCACGTACTGATACTGATGTTAGATATCACACGCGCGTGACTCATTGTACATCCGAAGCAACCCGTGGAAAGGGCACCTCATGGCAGAGGACAAGACCATTACCGTCGACACGTCGATGTTTAACAAGGACGCCGACGCGAAGACCCAAAAGGCCATTCAGATCATCAAGGAACTCGGCATGAGCGACGACGACATCGCTCAGGTGGAGCAGTTCAAACAGGACCTGAAGGACCACGATGCAGGGGATCTGCCTTTCATGGGCTACGTGAACGAGGATGGTTACGGATATGCCTACGTCCCGGACCAGGCGATTGCAGCCCCGAACTGGGATGCCCACAAGGCCTTCAAGAATCTGCCGCGCAATGCGCAGACGGCCTTCGCCATCCGTATGCTCTTCACCCACCGCGACGTGGACCGCTACGGAGCCAACATGTTCCTGCATTATGAACGCGGCTTCACCGTCCGTTTCGAAGGCCCCGGTTCCAACAACTACTGAGTTACGCCGCTCGGCATATAGAGATTTACACTGGCCAGTACGCTTGTTCGGCTCTGTTGAGATGGTTCAACAGAGCCGAACAAGCG
>CALNAE010000189.1 GCA_937874315.1 uncultured Bifidobacterium sp.
TTCTCGGCACGATTCTCAGCACAATCGATCATGATGGCCCTCAACAGACTAGTGAATGGGAATGTGCTGTGATATTGCATAAATATTAACTTAGAACTCGCAAAACTAATTCATAGACTGCTATGCTGTAATGGCCAGTATCCAGTAAGAATAATTGCAGAATCATAAGGAGCAATATAATGGCAGCTCTTCAAGGATTTGAAGAAATCAATATCACCAAACCGATTGCCACCATGACGATGACGGTAATGCAATCGCGTATTCGATTCAACAAGGCGACGGCAACCGCACTTGGCTATCCGGCATATGTCAAGGTACTGATCAATGAGAAGACCAAACAGGTTGCACTCGAAGTATGCACGGGCCGCGAAACGAACGCCGTGAAATTCAGCAAGCCAGAGGGCAAGCAGACCGCATCCGTCAGTATCACCGAAGACGCGCTGGTCACCACCGTGGCCAAGCTCTTCACGTTCGAGTCCGCGCCCGAAGGCGAGGTGTCTTATCAGCTCGTCAACGGCAAACTTCTTAATGCCAAGGCGGCGGTCTTCACCGCGGCAGACGCGAAAGCGGGCACCATGAAGCGTCGTGGCCGCAAGAAGTCCACGAACTGATCTTCATCACATCGGATAAGATCACTCCAAATCAATCTAGCCGGGTCGGATACATCATGAATCCGACCCGGTTGTTGTTTCCGAGGTTGAAATAGGAATACGCCACATTATTGCGGAAGTATTCACGACCAAATTCCGTTCTTCTACACTACCTCGTCTTGTGAGCTATACTGAGAATCGATGCGATGATGCGTCACATAAATATGTGCTTCTACAGCACCGCATGATGGTTTCCCATATTTTGGCACGGTCACGGAAGACCGCGTGGAAAGGCAGGGCATAATGCCAGGAGTACAGAACAAAGTAGTCATCGTCACAGGCGCCGGAGCCGGTATCGGTGCGGCGACGGCCAGACTCTTCGCCAGCAAGGGCGCAAACGTCGTCGTCACCGACGTCAATGAAGAAGGCGGCCAAGAAACCACCGAGGCCATAACCAAGGCCGGCGGCCATGCCATCTTCATCAGGCAGGACGTTTCCAGCGAACAGGGTTGGAAGGATGCCGTGGCCACGACCGTCAGCGCCTTCGGCGGCATCGACGTGCTGGTCAACAATGCGGGCATCTATTTCATTCGCTCGTTGGAGGACACCACACTCGAAGCGTTCAACAAATTGATGTCGATCAATGTGACCGGCACCTGGCTCGGCGCGAAGTATGTGGTTCCGGAGCTGAGGAAACGCGGCGGCGGATCGATTATCAATCTGTCGTCCATCGCCGGCCTACGAGGCAGCGCCAACCACACGGCATATGGCTCCAGCAAGGGTGCCGTGCGACTGATGACCAAGGATCTTGCCGCGGAGCTTGGCCCGGACAACATCCGCGTCAACTCGGTGCATCCCACCTACGTCAAAACGCAGATGGCGGATCAGGGGGCCGCTGCCTCCGGCCTGAGTCTAGAGGAAATGGGCAAGAAGTTCTCCCCGTTAGGGCGGCTGGCTGAGGTCGACGACATCGCGAACATGATCGTTTTCCTCGCGGCCGATGAATCGTCCTATCTGACAGGCTCAGAATTCATCGTCGACGGCGGAGGAACCAGCGTCTTCTGATTCCCTCCGTTACTCTCTCGGCCGTCGCTATGGCTTGTGAATTGTTGGTTCATCTCGCCCGACGACGGCCGATTACGTGGAAAGACGACATTCGCGCGGCCGTCGGTTCGTTCATGCGCCAAAACGTGAATTCCGCTCTCGTCCCTACAATGAACCGTATGTTGCTACGACCCATAGCGGACCACGACGACGCCCAGGTTCGAACGCTGGTGCGTTCCTGCCTCAGTCGCGCCGGGCTCGCCATTCCCGGAACCGCCTATTTCGATCCTCAACTCCCCCACCTGACCGCATACTATGCGGGGCTCGATCACGCGCGGTACTGGGTGGTCGAGGTCGAAGGCCATGTGGTTGCCGGAGCCGGCATCGCTCCCGTCCCCGGTATCGCAGGCACTTGCGAGTTACAGAAGTTGTACGTCGATGCCGCCTACCGCGGCCGCGGCTATGCGACGGCCCTGATGGACCAAGCCATCGCCTATGCGTCGCAGTGGTATCAGTGGTGCTACCTCGAAACTCACACCAAACTCGCCGTGGCTCGCAGCATGTATGTCAGGCGCGGTTTCAAGCCACTGCCCCGACCATTGACGGCGGGTGAGCATCAGGCGATGGATCATTGGGCCATTAAGGACCTGTCGGGGAATCGAGATTATCCATCGCAAGGATAAGGAACCGAAATGTTATTTATTCGATTCCATGGACTTGAGCGCGTAGACCGCCGCCATCACCGTCACCTTTCCGGCGGAGGTGCGCTTTCGACACGGATAGGTGCAGTCGGATAGATTCTACTGGTAAACGTCGCCAAACCTTCATTGACGAATACCTCCAGCGATGAGTTATCGACATAGACGCGCAGATCTAACCGTCTCAACGCACCGCATGCATAGGCGCGTACACCATCCGCACCGCCGCGATCGAGGGTCAGTAATCCATTGGCACGGTCATAGCCGAAGTCGACCGATTTTCCTGCACCGACATCGAAGGAGAGGCCGACGCTCCCGGACTCATTCAGATCGGCGCATGAGAAGAGCACTTCGGCTTGGTTCTTCGTCAATGTGACCAGCGTCTCATGGTCTGTAAAGGCATCCGCACGCTCGACCAAAACGTCCGCACGCAACGATGTCAGTTCCCTAATCGGAGTCATGCTGACCTTGCCATCCACAACATGCAACTCACGCGGCAACGTCAGCGCTCCGGCCCAGCCGTCCCGCTGCTCGGGCATGGGCGTCTGCCACATGTTCATCCAACCGATGCATACACGCCGACCATCGGGGGTCTCGAAGGTCTGCGACGCATAGAAGTCATGCCCCCGATCGATCTCCTCGAATCCGGCGTGCGTGAGCTTGGCCGAATCATAATCGAAATCGCCCAGCAGATACCCGGTTTGGAAGACGTTGCGGTATCGATATCCATCGGCCTGCATACCGACCGGCGAGAACAGCAGCACATGGGTGCCATCGACTGGGATATACCGTACGAACAGAAATCGGCGGCGCAGGCCATGGCCATCTGTCGGGAGACAGGGCGGCATATCGACATCGTGGGTTATGACGGTTC
>CALNAE010000190.1 GCA_937874315.1 uncultured Bifidobacterium sp.
ATACAGCGTCGCCCCGTAGCGCTGAGGCTGCGAACGCTGACCAACTTTGTATTGAGGCAGGATATCGAGTCCGCCCTTCTCGGACCAACCCCAATGCACATAGAATCCCTCATCGTAGATGGCGCCCATGGTGAAAGGGTCTCTCAACCATGCAGTGGCATCGATATAGGTTCGTGGATGAATCAACCCCTGTTTCATCCACACGACCAGGAACCGGGCAATATCCGAATTTGTAGCATCTCGATTGAAACAATGGTCCTTTATTGGGTCTCCTATTTCGCTGCTGTATATTGAACGGACCTGAGGTGTGTTGCAGCTAAACACACGATCTATCGTTGAACGGTCGGCAGCAGAGATATCCGATTCATGGAGTAGCAGCAAATTCGCGGTCTGTTGGAGAGGAATGGCCAATTCCTCCTGTTTGCCGGACGGAGCCACACGCAACGCGGAAAAAGCCACGTCAGTGATGCCCACGAACAGAACCAGACTCAACACCGCACACAACAACGAGACCAGTCGTTTGTTGAGTGCCACCATCACGATGACCATGCCCAGCGTTGCCACGTATATCCCTGTTTTTTTCGTTAGACCGCAATATATCGCAAGGATCACCAGCCCCCCTGGAAGCCAGATCCCAAGACGTTCACGCGCACGCAGACGCCGCACATATTCCATGAACAACGTCAACCACACTAAAAAGAACGGGATGAATGTCGAGTCCTTCACTACGGACATGGGGAGTCGCCCGAATATCGGTATCATGGCATACCACGCCACGCCCAACGTGCACCACTTCCAACTGACGTGAAGACGACCGCCTACATAGCACAACAACAACGCCACCGACCCCGCGCATAACAGCGTTTGCGACAACGCAAGCGCATACAGACCGTAGGCCTCATTGCCTGCCAGGACACCGAGGCGGTCGAACCATCCATAGACGACGGTGTCGAACCAGGGATGTTGATCGCTCATGTGTGCCCAAGGGATGTCCTGTCTCGACGAAGGATCCCAAACCGTATAACCTCGGGCCCACACCAGCTGCGCCACAGTGTCGGCCGCGATATTGGCCGGGTAGAGCAGCACCATCCACGGCAGCCACATCACGGCTAGTAAAAGCCCAACCACTCCGACAGAGCGAATCGACCACGATGAGAGTGCCGATCTGAACCAGCCCAGATAACTCCAGCCTCTCGTATCTCCCGCATACCGCAACCCGTACCTAACGCCACGGTAATCATACCAATCGACCACCCCCCTGCCCGGCCCATCCTCGTTTC
>CALNAE010000191.1 GCA_937874315.1 uncultured Bifidobacterium sp.
ACGATGTCGTGCAACAACGTTGTGCAACGATGTCATCCATCAGCGTATGGGGACGGCTACGCACGGTTGGTGAACATCGCAAGTTGGTAGGCTTCAAAACGACATGACTTCCCCGAGCGCAGCGCGTTGATCTCATCGCTGCCGTCAGTCGGCGGGTTAGAACGACAGGACCTCGACCTTGCCCGTGGACAACAGATATCTCGCGCCGACTATCATCAGTTGCTGCCTGGCGAGCGCTTTGCGAATAATAGTGGAGCGGTCGACCAGCATCTCGATCGTGCGGGCAACGTGCACGCGTTCGTAATCATCGGTCGTGTCGAGTTCCGATTCGCGCGACTGCTGGATCGAAGCGCCGACTGAGCGCATGATGATCGAATCTGATTCCGCGATCAGCGCGTCGGGGGAACTGTGCCCATCCATGGTCGCCTGGTCGGTGAGCGCGTCGAGTGCTGGGATGGTGGTGGCGACGGCGCCGCAATGCTCATGCCCGAGCACCACCATCAATGCGACGTGCAAGGTACTCACCGCGAATTCCAGCGATGCGACGACGGCATCGTCCAGCACCTCACCGGCCGTGCGAATCGTGAACATGTCGCCCATGCCTTGGTCAAAGACGATCTCCGGTGGCACGCGAGAATCCGAGCAGGAGAGGACAGCCGCATCCGGATGTTGCGCATCGATGAGCGACTTCCTTGTCTCCTGATCCTGCCATGGGTGTTCGGCGGCGCCTTGCGAGAACCGGCGATTACCGGCCAGCATGCGGCTCCATGCGGCGGTGGACTTCGCCTCGGTCATTTCGGGTTGCGCATCGGGTTCGTCTGTCATGGCATTCCTCTCAATGGTTCGCCGTTGCCTACGGCTGTTGGTATAGCCGCTCGCCATGATAGTCGCTCGCGACGGTTTTCGTCTGGAGAACCATGTGGGGCGGGCTGTGGATCATATGCATGATCTAGAGCCCACCCCACACAGTTATGTCTGATTGCGTGAAGCGAATCAGCCGGTGTTCTGCAGACCTGCGGCGACGCCGGAAACGGTGCAGAGAATCAGGTAGATGAATCCCGCCTGTTGGCTCTGGCTGAGCTCTTCTTTATCCACCTTGCGGCGCAGGGATCCCAGGGCGAGCACTTGGGTGACGGAAAGCGCGTCGACGTAGGGCGAGCGAATCCGGATGGCGCGGCCTAGCACGTGTCGATGCTGCAGCGGCCATTCGTCGCCGACGATGCGCAATACCCAGGTGCGGGTGAGCTCCATTTCGTCGAGCACCATGTCGCGCAGATCGTCGCGGTCGCCGAGCGCCAAATACATCTTGGCGATGCGGGCGTCGGTTTTCGCCAGTGACATCTCGATGTTGTCGATGAAGGTCGAGAACAGCGGCCAGTCGCGGTAGGCGGCCTGGAGGGTCGCCAGATCGCCGAATTCCTCGCAGGCGGTGCCCAATCCGAACCAGGCGGCCAGATTGATACGCGCCTGAGCCCATGAGAACACCCAGGGGATCGTGCGCAGATCGTCCAGTGACTTCGCGCCGAGGCCGCGCTTGGCCGGCCTTGAACCAATAGGCAGCAGACCGACCTCGGTCAACGGCGTGACCGTGGAAAACCAAGAGGCGAAGTCCTTGGCTTGGATCAAGGCGAGGAAACGGGTGTGCGACGATTCGCTGAGCGTGTTCGCCATATCTGCGTATTTCGCGGTCATATCCGTATTTCTCTTCTCGACGCTCGGTGCGGATTGCAGCAGCGTCGCAGCGGCAACCGACTCGACGTGGCGCACGGCCAACACCGGGTTGCCGTATCTGGCGAAGATGGATTCGCCCTGCTCGGTGAGCTTGAACCGGCAATTGACGGAACCCACCGGCTGCGCCAGTACCGCTCGGTTCGCAGGGCCACCACCACGACCGACGGCGCCGCCGCGGCCATGGAACAAGGTCAGATCGATGTCGTGGCTTTTGGCCCACTTCGCGATGCGTTCCTGCGCGGAGTGCAACGCCAACGTGGCCGTTGTCGGACCGGCGTCCTTGGAGGAATCGGAGTAGCCGAGCATGACCTCCATCCTGTTGCCGGTTGCCTTGAGTCGGCTCTGTACCTCGGGAATCTTGATCATTTCCTCGAGCACGTCAACCGAATTCTCCAGATCCTGCAGCTGCTCGAACAACGGAATCACATCGATGGTCGGCACGTCCTTGGGCTGCGAGAACGCCATGCGGTTGAGTTCGTAGACATCGCGGATGTTCTGCGCCGACTTGGTGAAGGAGATGATGTAACGGCGTGCGGCCTTGATGCCATTACGTCGCTGAATGGACCCGAGCGCGCGGAAGGTGTCCAGTACCTCATGCGTCATAGGCTGCAATTCGCCGCGTTCGCCGTGCAGGCCGTGCTCGCGGATATCGGCCAAAGCACGGCTGTGCACGAGCGAATGCTGACGGAATTCCATCTCCACCATATGGAATCCGAAGGTTTGCGCCTTCCAGATGAGATCCTGCAACGGGCCGTACGCGGAACGTGGGGCGCCGGCGGCGGCGAGCGAACGCTGGACCACTTTGAGGTCGTTGATGAACTCGTCGCAGCTGGTGTACATCAGGTCGGCGTCACGCTCGACGGTGTAATGCAGACGATCCGCCATCACCAGCATGACGGCACGGTGAGTCTCTTTGGTCGAAATCACCGAGGCCTTCTCGGTGAGCCGTTCGCTCATCTCCTTCTGACGCCCCCACAGGTGCAGCAGTTCATCGCTGGCCGGGGTCGTTCCCGTTTCCATCGTCAGGTTGCGGCCCACGGTCCGTGTCGCCTGTTCCAGCGCGCCGACCATATGGTCGCTGAACTTGCGGGCCACCTTGCGACTCACCTTCGCAGTGACGTTAGGGTTGCCATCGCGATCGGAACCGATCCAGCTGCCTGGATGGAAGAAAGCGGGGCATTCGGGCTCGGCCAGTCCCGCCTTGTCACCCAACAGCCAGTCGTCGAAGCGGCGATACACCTTGGGGATCGTGTCGAACAGGGTGTCGTCGAAGATGTCGACGATGGTGTCGGCCTCCTCGACGGGCGTCGGCTTTTTCAGAGCGATGGGCGAGGTGCGGAACAAGGCGTCGATTTCGTTGTACAGGCAACGATAATTCTCGTGCTTGTCGGTTCCGCCGAGTTTGGAGTTCTCGCTGAGGAGCTCCGAGATGCGACGGATCTTGCCTGCAACTGCCTTGCGTCGCGCCTCGGTGGGATGGGCGGTGAAGACGGGATGAAACTCAAGCTTGTTGAGCAGGCTCTTGGCCTTGGCAGGTCCCATTTCGTCCAGCAGCTGATGATAGGCGCTGGTCAGCTCGTCGACCGGATCGGTCGCCTGGTTCTCGGTGACCGCCGCCTCGCGCTGGTGCAGGGATGTGACCCGATAATGCTCTTCGCACAGGTTCGCGAGATGGAAATAGGTGGTGAACGCACGTGCCAGCAACTGTGCATCATGAAGATTCATGCCATCGATTACGTCGCGAGCTCGGGCGAGGCTGTCGGATCGCTGCGTGGTCGCATCCGCATTTTCACCGTACAATACGGCGCCGGCATCGACGACGTAGTTGCGGACGGTATCGAACTGGGTGAGCAGTTCGGGATCGAATTCTCCCACGATATCGCGCAGGATATTCAGACATAAATCCATGTCGTACTGCAGCGAAGCCGGAAGATCACGTTCCTCGGATGAGCGAGTCAGAGACTCAATCGGTGCAGATGCACCTTCGCTCGACGTGATCTGTGGATTATCTGTTGTCATCAGACCTCCTTGGCTGAAATCCGGTTGTTCGGTCAGCCGGTCCCTCGCGGCACCCCCGCGATTGTGATAACCGGCCGTTGCGAACCCAAAGCCCTCATTCAGCGTTGTCGCCAACATTGTAAGACCTAAGGATCGACAATTATGTTTCGTGATACCGCCTATGCGCTACTACTGGTGATGTGAGTTCCATCAAACGACAGTCAACGCCAGCGTCAACGTCAACGCCGCAATCGGATGCCCATGTTGCCGCTCTTTATGGTGCCGACGTCCATGCTGACGTCCATGAAGACGTCCATGAAAAGACGGCGCAGGACACCGCGTCCGCGGTTCGTCAGTACCATACGCATTCCATTCCGTTGGATATGGAGGACATCGAACGTGATTGGGACAAGCCGGTCGTCGAGGCCGGTATCGCCGGTAAGGCGAGCGTTATCGTGCGGGTGGGGATGCTGGACCTGAGCTCCGGCACGGGAAGTTTCCGTGTGCGAGAGATGATGCATCGCATCGCCTACCCGTTGGGTGTGCACGTCCGCGCCGATGTCAATCTCACCGACATCGAGGCTTCCTGCACCGATGGCAAGGAGCGTATCACCGAGGTAGTCGATCTGCCTTCCACCGGCGTCAATACAGAACGAATCTGGCTGCTCGAGCATTTCGCCGATTGGTTCAACATCAATCTGGGTGAGCATTCGGTGTATCACGCCAAGTCGGCGGTTTCGCAGGAGTTGGTCGAGCAGTTGAGTAATCCAACCGCTGATAAGTCGGTGTTGCGTGCCGCGGAACGGGCGCATCAAGAGAGCGCCATCGGTGCGCAGACCAAGGGAAGCGATTCTTCGATACCGACTTCGGTATCTTCGCAGTCGGCGCCGGTCGCGACACCCACTCCCGCATCAACGCATGAGCCGGTCAGTGAGCCCTCTTCGGCGGATGCTCATGCCGGGGAGAACCAGGACATCCAGCGGCCGGGGACGAAGCGGCAACAACGTCGCGGTACCCGCCTGTTGGGGCGATATGCGCCGCATTTCGACCATATTGACCAGCGCCCGCACACCGATCATGGACGCGGCGGCGTGACGCTGGGGCAGGTCCATGAACGGCTTGATCTCATCGAGCAACGTAAGCCCCTGTATCGGCCATTGTTCTCCGGTTTCGCATCCGGCATGGCGTGCGCGGCCTTCGTGTTTCTTCTCGGCGGTGGCCCGTTCGACATGCTTGGCGCCTTCATCGGCGCCTTCATCGGCCAATGGCTGCGCCGCAGGCTATTCGCCCACCATCTCAATCAATTCTTCGTTACCTTCCTCGCCGTGGCCGTCGCGGGGTTGGTCTGTACCACTACGTTACGAGGCATCGGCATATTCGATCCGACCGCCCTGCGGCATGACACGGCATATATCGGGGCCATGCTGTTTGTCATTCCGGGCTTTCCGTTGATCACCGGCGGTCTTGATATGGCGAAAATCGACTTTCCGTCGGGCATTCAGCGTATGTGCTATACCCTGGCCATTATCCTGATGGCAACGCTCGCGGGGTGGATGGTCGCGGTGATCGTGCATCTCAATCCGCAGGGGTTCGCCTCGCTGGGTCTCAATCCCTGGCTTAACGGAGCATTGCGCATGGTCGCCGCATTCGTCGGGGTGTGGGGATTCTCGGTATTGTTCAATTCCCCCCAGCGCATGTGCATGACGGCGGCCATGATCGGCGCGATCACCGACACCCTGCGTCTGACCATCGTCGATTTCGGTGTGCCTGCCGAGGCGGCTGCCTTCATCGGTGCCCTACTGGCCGGTCTGCTGGCTTCGGCTTGGCGCTCGTCGGTGCGTCATGGCGTGCTGCCGGCGTATCTCGGCTACCCGCGCATCTGCCTTACCGTGCCGTCCATCGTGATCATGGTGCCGGGGCTGTATATGTACCAGGCCATGTTCCATCTGGGACAGTTCGATACGCTGTTGGCGCTCAATTGGGGATTCAGAGCCTTTATGGTGATTATCTGTCTGCCGATCGGCTTGGCCATGGCGCGGGTCATCACCGATAAGAGCTGGCGATACGATATCTGAACCCCGTCGAAAAATGGGTTGGTTCGGGCGAGCGTGAGTGGATCCAGCCGGATCGGGTGAATTCGGCTGGATTGGGTGAATTCGGCTAACTCAACTCAAGCATTCCGAGGTCGCGCCGCAGCTCAGTAGCGCATGCCCATCGCGTCGCGTACCTCATCGAGTGTTTGGTTGGCGATGGCATTGGCGCGGGCGTTGCCGTCGTGCAGGATATCGCGGACGACGTCCATGTCCTTGGCCAGTTCGGCGCGGCGCTCGCGATGCGGCTCCAGGAAACGGTTCACTTCCGTGATGACATATGACTTGAGAGCGCCTGCCCCGGCATCGCCGATCTCCTGTGCGATCTCCTGTGGATCCCGGCTCGTCACCAAGCCGGCCGTGGTCAGCAATGCGGATATTTGCGGGCGGTTGATGGGGTCAAACGTGATGCGTCGTTGCGAATCCGTCGGGCTTTTCTTGATGAGCTTGGCGGTCTGTTCTGCAGTGGCGCCCAGCATGATGGAGTTGCCGTAGGACTTGCTCATCTTCCTACCGTCGAGGCCGGGGATCTCCGGGGCGTCGGAAAGAATTGCAGCGGGCTCCGGGAAGACCGGGTGTTTGGCGGCGTACCGCTCGTTGAAGCGGCGGGCGATGGTGCGGGTGATTTCCACATGCGGCAAATTGTCTTTGCCGATCGGCACCACATTGGCCTTGCAGAACAGGATATCGCAGGCCTGATGGACGGGATAGGTGAGCAGCAGTCCGGTGAGCGCGTGACCTGACGCCTCCATCTCCGACTTGACGGTGGGATTGCGGTGCAGTTCGGCTTCGGTGACCAGGGAAAGGAATGGCAGCATGAGCTGGTTCTCGGCAGGCACGGCGGAATGGGTGAAGATCATGGTCTTCTCGGGATCGATACCGGCGGCGAGATAATCAAGCACTAGGTTGAGCACATTGTCTTCGATGTGCTCGGTGGTGTCTCGATCGGTGATCACCTGGTAATCGGCGATGATGATATTGGTGTTGACGCCAAGATTCTGCATGGCTACACGTTCGCGTATCGATCCGAAATAGTGGCCGAGATGCAGCCGGCCGGTGGGGCGGTCGCCGGTGAGCATGGTGTACCATTGCGGATTGGCCTGCAAGGCCGCAAGGGTGTTATTCGACTGCCGTTGTGCCGCGACGAAACTGTCGCTGATTTCGTTGCCGGCTGCGGTCAATTGCTGATCATCTATCATGGCCAAGATCCTTAGATGTAGAACGAAAGAAAACCACCGAGATATGGTTTTTATGGTAAAAGTCTGAGCCGACAACGAAACGTCGTGCAGCTGGTGGTACTGTCTTATGTGATGAATTGAAAGCTAATGTAATATCAGGGGGTCAAATGGGCCGCGGACGTCAGAAAGCCAAACAGCAGAAAATAGCCCGTAAGCTCAAGTACTTGACAACTGACACCGATTACGATGAACTTGCCAAAGAGTTGAGTGTGCAGGAACCTGGTTCTGGCTTGGTCGATCCTTTTGCCGATGACACGGATAAGGACACGGAATCACACGCTGATGCCGATCAGCCGGGTACCGATGAGGAACACGAGGAACATGAGGAGCGTCCTGAACAGGACGATCTTGATGACTACGCGCGTTGGGCGGCGCAGGCCGCCGCGAAAGCCACGAGTGGGGAGATTCCCGTGGTAAAGCCCGCACGACGCCATACGCCGCATATTCCCATGCCCAAGCCGAGCGTGTTCAAGAAAAACAAGTAGCCGCACATAGGCAGTCCGCAGGCCGTGTATGGGCCGTGCGCAAGTAGTGCGCAAGCGGCTTGCAAACAGTGCGTTTGGCGTCGTCCCGCATCGCGTACTGCTTCGGTGTTGCGGTGTTTTCACTGTTCTGCGTTGCGGTACATGGATATGCGGTCTGCCGCTGAGGATTTCGTGTCTACAGCGGCAGCAACGCGCTGAGATTGTCGCGCTCGCCGACCGCGGTGATGCGCCCTGCGTCCTTTTCCTCGGTCCATGTGGTTATGCCGCAGGCGAGACGCAGCCAGACCGCGGGTTCGAGTTCGATGACGTCGGGCGGTGTGAGGTTGTGGGGGTCCGATGCGGGGCCATCGAGGATCTTGACAGCACCCCACGGCGCGACACGTACTTCAACGCCCGGTCCGGGTGCCTTGCGTTCCAGGAGGAACAGCGAGTAACGCACCGCCATCGCCCAGACCGGCCGTGCGACGTCGGGTTTGATGTCCAGGCGTAATCGTGCATCCCCGTCGCCCGTGGCATTGCTCGCGGCTTGTCTTTGCAACGCGGCCTGACGCCAAGTTGAAAGGGCCGCGACTCCGCGCGGAATGTCTTGTTCTCGTATCGCAGCCATACGGCCATTGTCGCGCAGTGCGGCATGGATGCCAAGCCCATGCGTGGCGTGCACATGGTATTGGAGCCAATCGGGATTGTTCAGGCGGTCGGGTAAGCCGTGATAAAATCTCCAATGACAACGTATGCATTCGTGATTCTTTGTTCCGCCGATTCGTGCACACAATGAAGGTCGCGGGGCATACTGGTAGTATCATCCGTTTCGGAGGGAGTCGGCATATGACCGAATACACTGCGCCTCAGGCGCCGATAAGCGCACAGGCGTTTACGGACGAGGTTCGCAAAGAATTACGCTATACGCAAGGGGTCAGCGCACAGCAGGCCACGGCATCCGACATGTATGTCGCCGTTTCGACCGTCGTGCGTCATCATCTTGTGGATTCCTGGATGAAGACGCAACAGGACATGGTGGAAGGGTCCACCAAGGCCGTGGGGTACTTCAGCGCCGAGTTTCTTCTGGGTAAGCAGCTGCGCAATGCGTTGCTCAATACCGGATTGGGCAAGCAGTTCGATGAGGCGATGGCCGTTCTCGGGTGCGACGCCCAGGATGTGATCGATGCCGAATACGAACCCGGCTTGGGCAACGGCGGCCTCGGTCGTCTCGCCGCATGCTACATCGATTCCCTTGCATCGAAGGGGGTGCCCGCTTTCGGTTACGGCATTCAGTATCGCTACGGGATTTTCCGCCAGGAGTTTGACGGGCAAGGTCGGCAAATCGAGCGGCCGGATTACTGGCTGAACAACGAGGAACCGTGGGGACACATCGATTACAATCGCGCCCAGCGCGTGAACTTCGGCGGATCGGTGATTACCAAGGGGGCCAAGAAGGTATGGAAGCCGGCGTGGTCGGTTCGCGCCGTGCCGGTGGATTACATGGTTCCCGGATACGAGTCGGGCCGGGTCAATACGCTGCGCTTGTGGAGCGCCAAGAGCTATGACGAGTTCGATCTGCTGACCTTCAACCAGTCCGACTATCTCGACGCGGTTAAGCCACAGGTTGCGGCCGAGAACATCTCCAAGATTCTCTATCCTGAAGACTCCACGCCACAGGGGAAGGCGCTGCGGCTGGAACAGCAGTACTTCTTCACCGCGGCGTCGATTCACGACGCGATTCGCGTGTTCTATCCGGGTCAGCAGCATCCCGATCTGACAACGCTGCCTTCCAAGATCTGTTTCCAACTCAACGACACGCATCCGGTCATCGGCATCCCCGAAATGATGCGCGTGCTGATCGACGAATATGGGTACGACTGGGATGCCGCGTGGGGCATCACCACCAAGTGCTTTAACTACACCTGCCACACGCTGCTTCCCGAGGCGCTGGAAGTCTGGCCCGCCAGTCTGATCGGTTCACTGCTGCCGCGCCATCTCGAGATCATCGAGGCGATCAACGACCGTTTCGTTGAGGAGCTGAAGGCAATGACGCATGACGCAGCCAAGATCGAACGCATGCGAATCGTAACGTCGGGAGATCACCCACAGGTGAGAATGGCCTATCTGGCCACTGCCGGCGGTTCTCACGTCAACGGCGTCGCCGCGCTGCATTCGCAGCTGCTCAAGGACGTGACACTGCGCGACTTCTCCGATATGTTTGGCGAGAAGTTCACCAATGTGACGAATGGCGTCACTCCGCGTCGGTTCGTGAAACTCGCCAACCCGAGACTGTCAGACCTCATTACCGAAGGGCTGGGTACCGATCGCTGGGTCTCTCATCTGGAGATGCTGAAGGGACTGGTCCCGCTGGCCCAGGACGATGAGTTCGTGCGTAAGTTCGCCGCCACCAAGCAGGCCAACAAGGTCGATTTCTCCGATTACGCGCGTCGCGAGTATGGATTCGAAATCGATCCGAATACCCTGATCAACTCCATGGTCAAGCGGTTGCATGAATACAAGCGCCAGAGTTTGAAGATCTTGGCCGTGATCTCTCGCTATGCCGACATCAAAAGCGGCAAGACCGCGCCCGAGGACGTCATCCCGCGGACCGTCGTATTCGGGGCCAAGGCCGCCCCTGGCTATTACATGGCCAAGCTGACGATTGAACTCATCAACAACGTGGCTCGCGTGATCAACAACGATCCGGATGTCAAGGGCAGGCTTGCGGTCTATTACCCATGGAACTACAACATTCGCCTCGCCGAACACCTCATCCCCGCCACCGATCTTGACGAGCAGATCTCCCAAGCCGGCAAGGAGGCCTCCGGCACCGGCAACATGAAATTCGCGTTGAACGGCGCGCTGACCGTCGGGACGCTGGACGGCGCCAACGTCGAAATCCGCGAACGTGTGGGGGCCGAGAACTTCTTCCTCTTTGGTATGACCGTCGACGAGGTCAACAAGCTGTATGCCGACGGCTATTCCCCGGCTTCCTTCTATGAGGCCGACCCGAGGTTGAAGCAGGCGGTTGATATGGTGTCGGACGGCACGTTCTCGGACGGCGACCGCAACGTCTATGCGCCGTTGGTGTCCGACTGGCTGACCAAGGACTACTTCATGACCATGGCCGATTTCACCGCGTATATGGATATTCAGGGTGAAATCGAGGAATTGTACCGCAATCCTCTCGAATGGAGCCGCAAGGCGCTGCTCAACGTCGCGAATTCCGGGTATTTCAGCTCCGATCGGGCGATCGACGACTATCTTGAGCGCATTTGGAAAACCGGTCCAATGGACTGATGTGACGGAGGACTTCCGCCTGGTGGAAGTTGCCGGTGGAAGTCCTCCGTATTGCCTCGTGGCGTCAACGACGGGGGCCCCGATACATGCATGTATCGGGGCCCCCGTCGTTTTATATACAAACCGATAAGCGGCGTCGACCGACTACGCTCGCCATGAGCTGCGGAAGCACTCTAAGAGGACTTCCGCAGCTCATGGCGAGTCGATTATTCAGGCGGCTTCAGGCTCCGGTTCGTCGTCCTCGGATTCCTTTGGCTCTTCGGCCTTCTTGGAAATTCCCAGGTCCACCGGTGAAGAACTGTTTTCCCAAGGTTCCTCCCACGGGTCATAGTCCGGATTCTGCTGCTTATAGATATACAGGCAACCTAGTGCCGCAAGCAACGCTCCGAAGAGCAGTGCGAAGAACTTCCAACCGTTAGAAGACTTATTCTCCATGACGGCTCCTTCCCGTTGATGGTGACTTGCGCGTTCAAGTCAGTACCTCCTCTATCCTAACCATTGTTTTGTGACGATTGGGTGCAAACCTGCATGGATCGCATAAGAGCAGGAACCAAAAGCGGGGCCGATCCATTCGCGTCTCGACATGACCCGTTGTTGGTAGTGTGGGCAGGGTGAATCGAATACGACGCGTGTGGGCGAACGAATGGCGCAACGGCGGTCCGGTGATCACCAAGATCATCGTGATCCTATGCGTGGCGGTATGGGCCGTCGAGATGCTGTCGCGATATTTCGCGCCGCTATGGTTCCAGATCATCATCGCGGAGGGTATCTTCACCCCGTACACGGCCGTGACCCATCCGTGGACGTGGTTGACCTCGATGTTCCTCCATGCGCCGAATCTGCTGCATGTGACCTTCAACATGATGGCGCTGTGGGCGATCGGCCCGGCGTTGGAACGTCTGATGGGCCACTGGCGGTATCTCGTGCTCTACTGCCTTTCGGGCCTGGGCGGAGCTGTGGGACTGGTGGTGTGGGCGAGACTGACCGGATCCTGGTCGATGTCCGCCTACGGGGCGTCTGGGGCCATCTTCGGCTTGTTTGGCGCCATGCTCGTCGTCCACCGCGCGACGGGCGGTGATATGCGTTCGATGCTGATATGGATGGCGATCAATTTCGCGCTGCCCGTGGTCATTCCCAATGTGGCGTGGCAGGCCCATGTCGGTGGGTTCCTCGTGGGCGGTGCATTGACGTGGTTGTTGGTATCCGGCATTCGGGCACTGCGCGGATACTCATTCGCGCGGCGCATGGCGTGGTATGGAACGATCATGGCGTTGGGATTGATCGCGGTGCTGCTCGTCTGCGCGCCGCCATTTGGGCCGGGCATCTGAAGTCGGATGTGAAGAATCACAACCATGTAGTTTTCCACATCTGTGGATAATAATGTGGATAACCTGTGGTTAGCGGGGCACAGTAGGTGGATAAGCCGGGTTCTTGTCCACCTTGGTATGGGTGGATACCTGAATTTTCAACGATCCTACGGTGTATGGATTCGATTGTCGAGTTATGCACATTGAGGTCGCCATCGGCATGGCGTCGTGCGCTGCGTGCCTGAACGACCGGTGCTCGAATACAATACCCATGTGACGATTACGCAGACCTCGATCGATTTCGTTGCCGCTCACCGCGATGCGGATGTGCGACGGCTGGCTTTGTCGACGAAACGCATCGACGACCTCGACCTGCCATGGGCGCTCGATCAGATAGCGGGTCGCCAGCGGGCCGCGACGAAGCTACCAGGGTGGGCGGCACATGATGGGCTGATTTATCCGCCGCATCTCGCGCTGGAACAGTGTTCGTCGCAGTGGACGGCCGAATACAAGGCCGGCATCGCCCGGCGTCTCATCATGCATGGTGATGGCGCCGCCGACGGTCTTCTGGTCGACCTGACCGGCGGCCTGGGCGTTGACTGCTCCGAGATGGCGAAGGAATTTGACCGTGCCGTCTACGTCGAGCGGCAAGAGCGGCTGTGCGACATCGCCAGACACAATTTCGATCTCCTCGGGCTTGACGGCATCGCAGTCGTTCACGCCGAGGCGGAAGCGTATCTGGCGGCCATGGGCAGGGCCACAATGATCTATCTTGATCCATCCCGACGCGACAGCCGCGGTGCGCGGACCTATGCCATCGCCGACTGCGCGCCGAATCTGCTGACCATGTTGCCGGGCATACTTGGCAAAGCGCCGTATTGCTTGGTCAAGCTTTCGCCGATGCTCGACTGGCGCAAGGCGGTGGCCGACTGTGGCGGGCATGTCAGCGAGGTGCACATCGTGTCGACCGGCAACGTATGCCGGGAGTTGCTGTTGGTATTGGAACGCGGGCACGATACCGGCATGTCGATTCGCGTCGTCTGCGTCAACGATGACGAGTGGTGCGACTTCACGATATCGGGCGATACGTTCGACGAGCAGCCGGCGGCTGAAGCGCTGGACGGTGAAGAGCGGGCGGGTGCGCGACCGATGGGTGCGCGGCCGGCTGATGAGAGAATCGCGGGTGCGCGGCCGGCGCGTGAAACCGAAGACATACAAGGCGTTGCCTACCGGGAGCTGGCTTCATATCGATTCTTGTATGAGCCCAATGCATCGGTGATGAAGGCCGGGTATTTCATCCACGTCGCCCGCCGATTCGCCATGCGCCAGCTTGCCCCCGACAGTCACTTGCTTGTTTCCACGCGGCTGTGCGAGGAGTTTCCGGGGCGAAGTTTTGAAATAACCGGCACGACGACACTGTCGAAACACGAGGTCAAGTCGGTATTGGGCGATTTGCGTCAGGCAAATGTCGCCGTGCGTAATTTCCCGCTCTCCGTGGCTGCGCTACGCAGAAGGCTGAAGCTGCGAGATGGTGGCGAGACCTATTTATTCGCCACCACCACGGCCGATGGGATGCATATCGTCATTCGAGGCGTCAAAGCGGTCGCAACCGCGTCGGATCACACCCGTGGTGTTTCCGAGGACATGCCTCCGGAGGAGCGGTGATCGGTCAGCGCCACCACATGGTCATGATGAAGCCGACCATGATAATCACGAAGGCGATGGCGAGGTTCCAGGCTCCGATATTCGGGATGGGATAGTTGCTGGTCAGGTAATAGACCACGGCCCAGACCAGGCCGATGACCATCAGCGTACAGAACAGCGGCACGAACCAAGAGGGATTCGCTTTGGTGCCCTTGATGGTCTCCTCGACACGCCGGGTATTCTCCTGCTGACGTTGTGCCACACGGCGCATCTGCGGGGTCATCGACTTGGTGTCGCCACTGGCATTGAGCACCGCCTCGATTTTATCCATCGGGATGTCCCAGTCCTCGTCGGAATCCTTGGCGGCAGTGGCGGCAGTGGCGGCGGCGGTCGTCTTGGTACCGGTGTCGGTGGCGGTGGATTGCCAGTCTTTTTGACCTTTGCGGTCAGTCGCGTCGGTGGTGTGCGGCTCTTCGTCAGCCATAAGCATAGTCTCCATTCAATAGGCTAGAAATCATACTAGTGGGTAGACTCGAAAGCGGCGACAATCGGTAAGGGAAATGTGGCGATTATGGCGAAACGGGTCGGCAGACATGGCATCCAGCATTCGACGCTAGGCACCATCGCAGTATTCGTCGTGGTCTCGCTCACCGGGTACTTGTTCATGACCAATGTCCGCGTGAACCGGACGACCACGGTGACCTCCGACACGGCCCAACTCATTGAACAACGCGTGGCGACGGTGAACAGTCTCCAGAAAGACGTCAACACGCTCAGCTCGCAGATCAACTCGTTGAACAAGATCACCAACTCCAACTCATCAAGCTCGACGACCACCGATGATGCGGGGTCAGGCACGGTGATTCCGGCGGTTCGGGGCCCCGGCGTCTCGGTGACGTTGGATGACTCGCCATTATGGCAACAGAACGTCGCAGACTCGGGCTCGTCCGCGAATATCAACGATTACGTGATTCATCAGCAGGATATCGAGGCGGTCGTCAACGCCCTGTGGCGCGGCGGCGCGGAGGCCATGATGATTCAGGACCAGCGCGTGCTGTTCAACTCGGCGGTGATCTGCACGGGCAATATTCTCACGTTGCAGGGCAAGAAATATTCGCCTCCGTACACGGTGTCCGCCATTGGCTCCACCGATGATCTGATGGCAGCGCTGAACGATTCCAAAGCCATCCAGACCTATAAGGAATACGTGCGGGCTTTCGGGCTAGGCTGGAAGGTGGAAACGAAAACCAATCAGCAGTTCCCACAGTCGCCGTTGTTGCAGCCGTTGCGCTATGCCACGGTAAATAAGAGTGCCGCTGCGGCAAAGGAAGGGTCACGTAAATGAAGCATGGCACGAATGGTCGGCGTAGCGGGCCTTCCGCATCGGACGAATTCGACGACGCTGAAGACGAATCGTTGGCGCGTGACTTGTCTTCGGTGTCGGACGAGCGGCGACAGGATGCGAACGCCGCGCAGAGAGACGGCATCGCGGCGCCCGCTCGACGTTCCACGGCGGGGTGGCAGATACTGGGTGTGGTCGCCGAGCTGATGCTGACGTTGGCGGCGATCTGCGGGTTGTACATCGCCTGGCAGATGTGGTGGACCGGTGTGCAGGCCGAACACGCACAGCAACAGCAGTTGCAATCGGTGGGCTGGTCGGACCCGTCGAAGAACGACACCACGAAAGTCGCCCAGGCGCAGCAGGGCAGTCCACCGGTGGAGCCGGAACAGGCATCCGAAGGCGAGCTCATAGCGCAGATCTATATTCCGCGGTTCGGCGATCAGTGGCGTCGCAATATCGTGCAGGGCACGGACGCCGTGCAACTCAACCGGCACGGTCTGGGGCACTATACCGACACCCAGATGCCTGGGGAACTGGGCAACATGGCCGTCGCTGGGCATCGCAACGGATATGGGCAGCCGTTGGGCGATGTCGACAAGCTGCAGTCCGGAGACGCCATCGTGGTCCGCACCAAAGACTACTGGTATGTCTATCGATACACCAGCGACAAAATCGTATTGCCCGACCAGATCGAGGTCGTGGCCTCGAATCCGGAGCATCCGGGTGCCCAGCCCACGAAGCGCATGATTACGCTGACGACCTGCGAGCCGAAATACTCCTCGCCGACCCATCGTTGGATTAGCTATGGAGAACTTGCGTATTGGGCCAAGGTCTCGGACGGCATCCCCAAGGAACTGGCGAAAACCGATTCTGCCGGGGCTGTGAAGTTCATCAATAACGATCGTCAGTCCGTCGCCGCCCAACTCGATTCGCTGGTCCCCGTGATCGCCGTCGCCGCCCTGCTGTATCTCGTGTTCTTCATCGCGGCAGCCGTCGCTTGGCGTTGGCCGGTGCTGCGTGAGATCCGCCAGGGGCATCGGCCCCGCCCCGACCTGAGCCTGTACGGCACGCTGCTGCGCTGGCAGCCGGGGGTCGCGCCGGTGCGCGTCATATTGTTGCTGTTGCTGCTGCTCATCGCGGCCGCGGCCGTCATCCAATGGCTTTGCCCGTGGGCGGCGAGCACGATACCGTATCTGCGCAGCGCGTCCAATTTCGTGACCGTATGATGGCCCGTGAACCCATGACGCGGTCGTATGGGGCATACACTGCCACCACGGCTTGAACGGCTAGATGAAGGACGGTGAGCGTGATGGCTCGTGACGCACATATTCTGGTGATCGACAACTATGATTCATTCGTCTACACGATCGTGGGTTATTTGAAGACCCTCGGTGCCGACGTCGACGTCGTACGTAACGACGCCGTGGATGCCGCGTCGTCCTCGGCACTCGACGGCTATGACGGCGTGTTGATTTCCCCGGGTCCCGGAGCGCCCGCAGATGCAGGTGTCAGCGAGGACATGATCCGATTATGCGCGGCGACCCGAACCCCCATGTTCGGCGTCTGCCTTGGGCTGCAGGCGCTTGCTGAGGTCTATGGTGCGACGGTGGATCATGCGCCCACCGTCATGCACGGCAAGACGAGCGTCGTGGACCACGTCGACGACGCCATATTCGCAGGCGTCGCGCAGCCGATGACCGCGACCCGATACCACTCGCTGGCGGTGGAACCCGATTCGGTGCCCGCAGAGCTCGAGGTTACCGCGTGGACCGATGAAGACCACATCATCCAAGGGCTGAGGCATCGCGAACTGCCGTTGTACGCGGTCCAATTCCATCCCGAATCGGTTTTGACGCAGGACGGCTATCGGATCTTTGCCAACTGGCTGGCGCTGTGCGGGCAGACCGATGCCGTTCAGCGCTCGCGCGGGTTGCGGCCCAAGGTCGCCGGGCGCTGACGCTCGCCGCGGGCTTGGGCTTGTCCTTCGGCGGAGGTGCGGTGAAAAACAAGGGGCGAGTCTAGGGAGGCCCGAAGGAAGGGCCGAGGCGGACCAGTCCCGGATACTGACGGGCCAGGCGCATACACGAGGCGGGCATATGCCTCGTGGCGGGGCTATCCGTTATGATTAATGGCCGCTGGATTGGTCTGATGGTGTTGTCGAGGAGGAAGAGGGACTGCTGCTCGAGCTCTGCGTGGTGAGAGTGACGGTCGAGCCCTTGTCGACGGTACTGCCCGCATCTGGGTTCATCCCTGTGACGATGTCGGTATCCTGAGGATTCGGGTTGATCGTTTTAACCGTGAAGCCCGCGCTCTCCAACAGACTCTTCGCATCCTTGTATGTGGTATTTTTCGGTATGGTTGGCACCTGGACCTGCGGTTTGCCGGTAGATACGACAACGGTGACGCTGCTGCCCTGTTCGACGAGTTGGCCGGAGCTCGGGTTGGTGCTGATCACCAATCCGGACGCGATCTTGTCGTCAGTCTGCTCCTTGAGCACCGTGCTGAATCCGCGTGACGTCAACGTGTTGAGCACCGTGTCCTGGGACTGCCCGACGAGGTTGTCGGGAATCTGGGTCATGCCGGTGGAGATGTACAGGGTGACGGTGTCCCCTTGGCTCAGCGAGGTTCCCGCCGCCGGATCTGTGCGCGTCGCGTGATCCTTGGACACGTCGTAGCTGTTCTCGGACTGGATATTCGCATTGACCTTGAAACCGGCATCTTCCAGCGTGGAACGGGCCTCGTTTTGCGTCATATCCTTGACGGTGGGGACTTGCGCGGTTTTCGGCCCGGTGGAGAACCAGACGTCGACGGTGGAGCCCTTGGCTACTTGGGTTCCGCCGGTCGGATCCTGCTTCGTCCAGGTGCCCTTGGGCGTCGTGGAATTCGTGTCTTGTTTGACGACCATCTTGAGCCCCACTTCGGTGAGCTGTTTCTGGGCGAGGTCCCGGGTGGTCTCAGCGGTGAAGGTAGGCACCACGACCAATGCGTTGGCTGCATGCTCGCGTTCGTAGAAGTAGTAGCCCCCTATCGCGGCCAGCAGCAACACGACCGCGATGATGACGGCCGCTATGATGCGGTTGCGCTTGCGTTTGGTCTGCACGGCCTGGGCGCGTTGCTCCGCCCGTGATTTCACCAGATCCTGCTGCTGTTGTGGAGCGGACGAGACCGATTCGAATTGACCGGTCACCGGGTTGTAGGCCTGGGTCGCGGTCGTTTCGGCCGGGTTCATGGCCTGTGTGGCCGCCGTCTGTTCGGCCTGCTTACGGGCCTTCATGTTGGCCAGGTCGGTCAACGGGTTGAACGCCGCGGCAACCGGTACACCGCCGTTCATGAAGGTCAGCACATCGTTCTTGAACTCCGCCGCGGTGGCATAACGGTTCTGCCGGTCCTTGGCCATGGCCTTCGCGCAGATTTGGTCCCACATCTTGGGAAGGCCTGGCACGACGGCGCTGGGGGGCGTGGCAACTTCGGAAACATGCTGATAGGCGATGGCCACCGCGGAATCTCCGGTGAATGGGGGGCGGCCGGTGAGCATCTCATAGAGCACGCAACCCGCCGAGTACAGGTCCGAGCGCATGTCAACGGTCTCTCCGCGCGCCTGTTCGGGAGACAGGTACTGCGCCGTGCCGACCACACCCTGCGAATGGGTCATCGTGGCCACGGAATCGTCCAGAGCCCGGGCGATTCCGAAGTCCATCACCTTGACCATGCCCTGCTCTGAGATCATGATGTTGCCGGGTTTGATGTCACGATGGATGATGCCCATGCGGTGCGAGTAGGCCAGGGCATTGAGCACCCCGAGCATCACCTGTTCGGCGTCGCGCTGGCTCAACGCCCCGTTGGCCTTGATGATGTCGCGCAAGGTCTGACCCTTGACGTATTCCATGACGATATAGGGCAGTCGCTCGGTATGGCCCGTGTCATCGACGCCGGTCTCTTCACCCGAATCATAGATATTCACGATGTTGGGGTTGTTCATCTGCGCGACGGAGTGCGCCTCCCGTCGGAAGCGCGTGAGGAATATCTCGTCATTGGCCAGATCGGAACGCATGATCTTGATGGCGACCGTGCGGCCGAGCCGGGTGTCAAGAGCGATGCGGACCTCGGCCATGCCGCCACGGCCGATAAGCTGACCGAGCTGATACCGTCCGTTTGCCAAAGAGGAGGGGAGATTGGTGCTCATGATTGCTCCTTCCAAGAGGCTTTGGTCTGGGAACTGGTGGTCCGAGGCGCTGGTGGCGGGCTGATGAAGACCTGCGATGCCGCCGCGTCATCGAGACGGACCGTCGCGCCCGGTTTCAGCCCGGTGAGTCGGGCCATATGCGGCGCACTTGCTATTCTGCGCGGCATGCGTCGCGACGTGGGCACAATGGTGGTTTCATTCGCGGATGCGGTTTCCTGATCGAGTAGACGACGCTCTATATGAGACAGGGTTCGGGACACGACCAACGCATCGGTCGGTCGGTCCAGGGGATTCTTGGCCAGCATCGACATGATGAATTGAGCGAGTTGAACATCGACGGAGTCCGGCAACGGAGGCACCGGCTCATTGACGTGCGCCGCCGCGATGTCGATCGGTGTGGTTCCGGTGAACGGCCGATGCCCGCACAGGCCTTCATAGGCCACGACGCCAAGGGAATAGATGTCCGACTGCGCGGTGGCATGCCTGCCCTGCGCCTGCTCGGGCGAGATGTACTGGGCGGTGCCGACGACCATGCCGTCCTGAGTGATCTGCTCCTGATCGGTGGAATAGGAGACTCCGAAATCCGTGATTTTCACATCGCCGTTGTCGGACACCATGATATTCGCAGGTTTCACGTCACGGTGGATGACGCCGTGCGAATGAGCGACGAACAGACCGCGGGCGACCTGGATAAGAATCGGCAGGAGCTCGGTCGGCTCCATCGCGCCCCTGTCCTGGAACAAGTCGGCCAGCGAATGGCTCGGCACATACTCCATAACGAGGAATCCGATGCCGTCGTGCTCGTAGTACTCGAAGAGCGCGGCGATATTCGGGTGCGCGAGATTGGCGGAGTTATGGGCCTCCGCGCGAAGTCGTTGCAACTTGGCTTCGACGTTCTTCGTATCGGCGCGCAACGCCTTGATCGCCACCGGCCGGCCGAGCTGGATGTCATAGCCCTTCCATACTTCGCCCATGCCGCCCTGCGCAAGTCTGTGGTCCAAGCGATACCGACGGTGAATCAACTGACCTTCCACGAGTTTCATCGCTGCAACACCTCCTGCATCATCTGCTTCATAATGGGGCCGGCGGCGTAGGAGCCAAGCACGTCGACGTTGTGAACGACGACGGCCACGGCGATTGTAGGGTTGTCGGCAGGGGCGAAACCGATGACCCAGCCATCGATGCTGCTGTTGCCGACGCCGATCTGCGCGGTGCCCGTTTTGGCGGCCACCTTGATGCCTCCGATTGCGAGATTCGTGCTCTCCTTCGTCACCACACCCTGCATCATGGTGTTGAGCTTATCGGCCGTGTCCTTGCTGAACGCCTGAGACATGACGGCGGGTTGCGTCTGCGATATCACCGACAGGTCGCTCGCCCGGACGCGATCGACCAGCGTGGGCCGCATGAGCGTGCCGCCATTGGCCACGGCCGCCGCGATCAACGCGTTTTGCAATGGCGTCTCCTCGACATCACCTTGACCGATGGACGCCAACGCCAGCTTATCCGCAGCGGTGCCACTGGGGAAGGAGGAGGAAATCGCCTTCATCGGTGAACCCGTGGAATCATTGCCATCAATGGTGATGGAACTGCCGAAGCCAAACTTCTTCGCCTCATTGGAAAGCGCGGTCTCACCCAGCGAGACGCCGAGCTGCGCAAAGGCGGTGTTGGACGAATAGGCGAAGGCATCCTCGAACGATATCTTGCCGTTGGACCCGTTGGCCGCGGATTCGACGTTGGTCAGATCCGTCGACGTGCCCGGCAGCGTATAGCTTGCCCCGGCCGGTATGGAGGAGCTGAGCTGGTACTTGCCGGACTCGAGCGCCGCCGCCGCTACCACTGTTTTGAACGTTGATCCCGGAGGGTAGTACTGCGAGGTGGCTCGGTTGAGCAGCGGACTGTCGCTGCCTGAAGTCAGCGTGGAATACGCGTTATTCGCCGCGTCCGTGTTGTGTTGTGCCAGTTGATTCGGGTCATAGCTCGGCGTGCTGACCATGGCGAGGATACGACCGGTCTTCGGTTCTATGGCGACGGCCGAGGCGTCCTTCCCCTTGAGCAGGTTGTATGTGGCCTGCTGCAGCTTCGCGTCGATGGAGGTCTCTATGGAGGCGCCCTTGTTCTCATCGCCGTTGAACAGAGATTTGAACTTCTGCCAGAACAACGCGTCGGCGTCGCCGCTCAACAGTTCGTTCCTGGACATCTCAATGCCGTGGTCGACGGGGTGGGTGATGGAGAAATACCCGGTCACCGGGGCATAGACCGGACCGTTGGGGTACGACCGTTGATAGACGAAGGCGTCGTTGACCGGATCGGATTTGGCCAGCACCGTGCCATCGGATGCGAGGATGGAGCCGCGCGGCGCTCCTATCTGGTGGTATAGCGTCCGAGTGTTGCGCGGATCCGAGTTAAGGCGGTCCGCCGCCACCGCGCTGATGATGGTGTTGGACATGCCCAGAATGGCGAACAGGGCGATAACCGCCGTGAACAGTTGACGAAGTGTCTTGTTCATGCCGTCGCCCCCTGCACCGCGTGCCTTCCGCCGGGGTTCCCGGCCGCCTTCTCCTTGAGCTCACGTTCTCGGATGGCTGCCAGAGCCTCGTATTCGAACGTGTCCGAGACGGTATCGGACACCGGTCGGTTCGCGGCGTTGGAGATGAGGATCAACAGACCTGCCAGCAGATAGTTCGCAATCAGCGACGAACCGCCCGCTGCCATATAAGGCATGGTCAGACCGGTGAGCGGTATGACCAGGGTGATGCCTCCCACGACGGTGAATACCTGAAACGCCATGGTAAACACCAGTCCGGCGGCAAGAAGCTTGCCGAAACCGTCGCGAATCTTCATCGCGGTGATGAACCCCGAGGTGATGATGAGTATATACAGGACGAGCACCGCCATCATCCCGGTCAGGCCGAGCTCCTCGCCGATCGAAGAGTAGATGAAATCGGAATTCGCCAACGGGGTGATGGATGGGTGTCCTTGGCCTATGCCCGTGCCGAAGATGCCTCCTGAAGCGATTCCGAACAGCCCCTTGACCAGTTGGGAGGATCCGCCTGGATACTGGTTATAGACCTGCGTGTCGAAAGGATGCAGCCAAGCCGTAACGCGGTATCCCACGTGGGCGAAGACGCGCGCCGCCACGGCGCAACCCACCACGAAGGCGACGAAGCCTATGGCCATCCAGCTTTTTCTCCCCGTGGCGACGTACAGCATGGAGACATACATGGCGAAATACAATAGAGAAGTTCCCAGATCGTGCTGAATAACCAGGACGCCCATCGACACGACCCATATCACGATGATGGGCCCCAGATCCTTGACTCGCGGCAGTCGTATACCCAGCACCTTCTTGCCTCCGACGGCGAGCTGATCGCGGTGATCGAAGAGATAGGCGGCGAAGAAGAAAGCGAGGAATAGTTTGGCGAATTCTCCTGGTTGCAGCGTGTGGTCGCCGAAGCCGATCCAGATGCGCGCGCCGCCTATCTCCTTGCCGATCACCGGCAACATCGGTGACAGCAACAGCAATATGCCGATCACCATGCTGACGTAAGAGAAGCGGCGCAACACCCGATAATCCCGCATGAAGACCACCAGACAGGCGGTGCATACCAATGCCACGCAGATCCATATGAGTTGACGATACGCCACGTCGGTATCCAGCTCCGCATCGATTCGAGCGATCATCGAGGTGCCGATGGCGGTGAGCATCATCACGCAAGGCAGAATCGATTGGCTGGCGTACGGCTGGAATTTGAGCAGCAACCCCCACAAGGCCACGAACAACGCCGCGATGACGGCGAGCAGTATCGCATATCGAACGGGGAACTTTCCCAGTGTGCGCTCGAACATCTGGAAGAACAGCAGGAAGCTGAGCATCATGGTGAACGCCAGGAGCCAGAATTGTCGTAATCGCGTTGCGATCATTACTTGCCTCCCTTGGACGATGCGGTTGCCTTGGGGGAGGATGAGGATGGAGATGAGCCGCCGGAGCTGCTGCTTGTGCTGCTACTTTGCGTTCCGGAGCCGCTACCATTATCGGTTTTATCGGTTTTCAGATCACCGATCTCGCGTTTGATAAGGGTGACATGGTCGCGTGCGTCGGAGAGACCATCGACGCTGATGCCCTCGTTGATCTGGTCAAGCCAGGCCTGCGGAAGTTCGGATAGCGCGATGTTGGTGTTCTCGACCTTATGCGACAAGGCGAAGCCGAAGAGATTGGTATTGACGCCTTGATAGATCGAGACGACGCCGTCTCCCCGACCGAGATAGTACTTGCTCTGGCTCCACTGATAGGCTCCGAAAGCGCCGGCGACAAGAATGATCAACGCCAATATCGCGCCGATGATCATGCGGATGCGCGTATGAAGCTTGTGGGAACGCCGGTCCTGCGTCTGCTGTGCGTGTTCGTTGGCGATTGCCTTGGCCACCTCTGGATCGTTGGGATCGGCGGAGATCCGGCCGTCCTCCTTATGAACCACGGGGATTTCGCCGGTGTCCGTGTCGGCTTTTGCGATGTTCTGCGCCCTCATCGCCGAAGGCTGGGCGACACGAGGCGACTCGGCCTCGTCGTCTGGTTCCTGTGCCAGGGCCGCCGCGCGTTGCGCAGGCGAACTAATGGTCTGACGTAGATTGGGGGCGGAGGCGACGGGTTCGTTCACGATATCCGCGATGGCTTCGAGGCTTGCTCCCGCGGCACCTCCGATAAGAGGTGTCTGATGGGGCAGATCGAAGGCGTCGGCGTCAAGCGCCAGCGTGGCGTCGGCGATGACGGCGGTCACATTATCCGTGCTGCCCGCCTTGAGCGCCATGGCCACGAGCTGCTGTGCGCATTCCTCCTGGTCCGAGACGCTGGAGAGGGTCTTCTCGATGGTCGAGTCCTCAAGAACCCCGCACAGGCCATCCGAACACAGCATCCAACGATCTGTGGGATGCGCCGCGAAAACGCCGATATCGGGCCGTGGATCGATATCGAAATCGCCCAAAACGCGCATGACGACATTGCGTTGCGGATGGTTGCGCGCCTCCGCCTCGGTGATGCGCCCGGTGTCGATGAGGTGCTGGACGTAGCTGTGGTCGGTTGTCATGCGGGACAGCTTGCCGTCACGCAGCAGATAGGCTCGCGAATCGCCGATATGAGCGAGGATCCAATAGCCGCGCACCAATGCCACCGCCGTGACGGTGGTGCCCATGCCGGCGAGTTTGCGCTCGCGTTTCGCCTTGCCGACGATGGCGTCGTGCGCCGCCATGACGGAGGTCTCCATCATGCCCGAAATGGCCTGCACGTCGCCGTGCACGTCATCCTGCTCGATATGGGCAAGGGAACGAATGGCGATCGTCGATGCCGTGTCTCCGCCCGCGTGTCCCCCCATGCCGTCGCAGATTGCCACGAGATGCTCTCCGGCGAAGGAGGAGTCCTGATTGTTGCTGCGCACCGTGCCGATGTCGGATACGGTCGTGGAGTAAAGGAACAACGTTTCGGAATCGCTGTGCTGCTGCATCAGGCCGTCACCTCAGCTCGAAGGTCGTGGCGCCGATGCGCACGGGGATGCCGGCGACCAGTGCGGTGGGTTCGTTGATACGGCGTTGATCGACGGCGGTGCCGTTGGTGCTGCCGAGATCCTCGATCGCCCAAGACCCCGAGGCGGGGTCCTGATAGACCCGCGCATGGTGCGAGGAAACGAATTCATCGTTTAACACCACCGTATTCGAAGGCGCTCGGCCCAACGTGATGGTCTCACCCGTCAGAGGTACCGAAGATCCCGCCAGCGGGCCGTCGATGACGATCAACAGGGTCGGGGCCGCATTGGTCTGTTGAGCAGGCATCTCTCGCGTGCGTGGGTGAGAAGCGGGAGCGGGGATAACCGGTGCCGCGGCAGCTTTGCGGGCACGACGTTCATTGCGGCGATGAGCCCGAGACTTTCTCGGGCTGAAAGACTCGATATCCTTATGGAGGGAACGAACCGCCATCCATACGAAGACCCAGAGTAATACGAGGAATCCATACTTGAGAATCGCGAAGGTAAGTTCTGTGATCATTGCGAGGTGTTGGCTCCTACCTGGACGCTACTCCTGGTCCTGCGACGAAGCCCAATACAGGATTCGGGTGCGGCCGATGGTGATGGTGTTCCCATCGAGCAGTGTGGCCGCAGGAACTTGATGTCCTTCAACGTAGGTGCCATTCGTGGAACCGAGATCCCTGGCGATCACGCCCTTGTCCGTGATGTCGATTTCCAAATGATTGCGGGAAATGCCGGGGTCGTCGATGACGATGTCACAGCCCGAGCCGCGTCCGATGACGGTTTTCTCCTTGGTGAGTAGGTACTGGCTTCCGTTGATCTCCAGCATCGGGCTGTCCTGCTGCTGGTCGTCGGTGGTAACGGGCACGGCGTTACCTTTCACCGACTCGGAATTCAAGTGGAAACTGCTTTTTGGCAGGTCGAGGTCCTCTTCGAAGATCACGACCACAGGGCCTACGAAAGCATAATGCTGGCTTTTTGCGTATTGAGTGAGATTATCGGCAAGCTCATTTGCCAGTGCCTCGCTGCCCCATTGTTCGATGCGATCGAAATCAGGGGTGCTGAGCTTGAAACGATATTCGTTCGGAGCAACGGTCCGATCTCGTCCCACCGGCATGGCCTCGGCGTCGATTTCGCGCTCGAGGGCGCTGGAGAGGTCAACGGGCTGTAGGTCTTTGGACCCAAATTTCGCGAATACGCCGTTGACTGCACCTTCAACGCCCTTTTCAAAACGATCGAGAACGCTCATAGTCATCCCTTTCTATCCTCACCTATCCTACGCGTGGAAGCGATATGGGCAAAAAATCGTTCTCAATACATGCAATTTCTTCATCGGCTGGGCGGGAATCGGGATGGAATATAGGGTGTAGCAAGGCTCGTGCGGTGCGTGTTGGGAAGCCGGTTGAGTAGCGTGAAGCTATGACCGAGATGACGTATGCACAGACGATGAAGGATTTCCCGCGGCTTAAGGCGCGAACGTTGCGTTTTTCCTGTGGCGCGCCGCATTCCATGACGGTGCTTGGCGATGGTTCGCGGATGCTGTTTCTGCGTTCGGACGGCCCCGAGGATCTGGTCACCGCGTTGTGGATGCAGATCATGGATCCTACCGGGAACGCGCGAGAGGTGCTGGTCGCCGATCCGAGAACGCTGCTTACCGATGCCGACAACGAGGATGTGCCACAGGAGGAACGCGCGCGTCGCGAACGCGCCAGGGAGGGCGGCCAGGGCATCGTCGGCTATCATGCCGATGCCGCCGGTGAGCACGTGGTGTTTTCCATCAATGGCGCGCTCTTTTTGGCGACGCTTGGTGACGCCGGTGCCGACGCCGGTGCGGGCGATGGTGCGGAGTCTGTCGATAACGAGGGATCTGTCGGGCCTGTCGGGTCTGGAGCACGGGCTGCCGCGGCTGTGCCCACCGTTCGCCGGGTGGCTGCCGATGCGCTGAACCCACGCCATCCGCAATGGCTGCCGATCCTTAACCCGCGGCTCTCTGCGGACGGGAAGCGTATAGCGTATAGCACCGGCAGCTCGCTGGTGATGGTCGAGATCGGTGCGAACGGTGGCGTGTGCTGCGGTGCGGACGACGGACGTGGCGAGGCCGGTGACGGACGGGGCAACGTCGGTGACGCCGGTACCGGTACCGTTGATGGTGACGCCGCTGGCGCCGATGTCGTGCACACGATATGGAGCACCGATCGACAGACGCAGCGTGTGGGGCTCGCTGAATTCGTCGCCGGCGAGGAGATGGATCGGTACGAAGGTTTCTGGTGGTCACCGGATTGCGATGCGCTCCTGTTCGAGATCTTCGACAGCGCGCGGGAACCGTTGTGGTACATCAGCGATCCGGCGAATCCGGAACGCCCGGCGCAGCAGCGGCGCTATCCGCGGGCGCTGACGAACAACGCCGATGTGCGGCTGTTCCACGCAAAGCTTGGTTTTGACGCGTCCGGCAGCTATCGGGATGCGAAGGTGCGGGAAGTCGACTGGGATCGAGACGCATATGAGTATCTGGCGGCCGTGAGCTGGGTTCGCGGGCGGCGGCCGGTCATTCTCGTGCAGAATCGTCGGCAGAACCGTGACCAGGTGCTGCAGGTGATGGTGAAGGTACCCGATGGCGCCGCGTCGTCGGTCGGCGGTGCCGGTGGCTTTGATGACGTTGACGGTTGTGATGGTGTCGGTTCCGATGAGCGTGACGACGTTCACGTGATGACGAC
>CALNAE010000192.1 GCA_937874315.1 uncultured Bifidobacterium sp.
CACAGATGAGGCACGGTCGTGATGACGATTTGATTCGACTCGACTTGATTCGACTCGACTTGGCTCAGACCGATTTGATTCGACTCGATCTGAATCAATCGGGCTTGACCCGTCCAGGCCCGACATCACACGACACGCCCATATTCGTATACGCAAGTCGGCCCATAGCTTTTTATTGTGGCGGAACAATGCCACTCGAAGACGCTATGGGCCGACTTGCGTATAGGCTCCCGGGCGTGTCGAATATGATCCGGCTCAGCTCAAGGACGGAAAGTTAAGCCGCCCGCCGCATCAGATTGCGCAGAACGTACTGCAGAATGCCGCCGTTGCGGTAGTAGTCCGCTTCTCCGGGGGTGTCGATGCGCACGGTCGCGTCAAATTCCACGACGCGGCCGTCGGATCTGGCGGCCCGGACCGCGACGGTGTCTGGGATCACACCGCCATTGAGCGCGTCGATACCCGAGATATCGAAGGTCTCGGTACCGTCCAGACCGAGGGATTCGGCCGACTCGCCGTCGGGGAACTGCAATGGCAGCACACCCATACCGATCAGATTCGAGCGATGGATACGTTCGAAGCTACGGGTGATGACGGCCTTGACACCCAGCATCGCCGTCCCCTTGGCCGCCCAATCGCGCGATGATCCGGTGCCGTATTCCTTGCCCGCCAAGACGACCAACGGCGTGGACTGTCTGCGATAGTCCAAGGCCGCGTCGTAAATCGTGGACGGCTGGTCGGCGACGAAATCATAGGTGAACCCGCCGGGCGTGACCTCCCGATTCATCGACGCCAGCAGCAGATTGCGTAGACGGATGTTGCCAAAGGTGCCACGCACCATGATCTCGTGGTTGCCACGTCGCGAACCGTAGGAGTTGAAGTCCTTGCGTACGACGCCGTGGTCGATGAGATAGCGCCCCGCGGGACTCGATGCGGGGAATGCGCCGGCGGGGGAAATATGATCGGTTGTCACCGAATCACCGAGCAATGCCAGCACCCGCGCGCCACGGATATCACCCACGGGTTCAGGATCGGCGGTCATCTGGTCGAAGAAGGTCTGCTTGCGCACATACGTGGAGTCCGGATTCCATGAGAACCGCTCACCACTCGGAATCTGAAGCCCGTTCCATCGGGCATCGCCGTTGAATACGGATTGGTAGTCCTGCACGTACATGTCGCGCGACACCGTCTCATCGACGATCTTGTGGATCTGCGCGTTCGACGGCCAGATGTCACGCAGGAACACCTCATGGCCCTCGTCATCGACGCCGAGCGCCTGGCGATCGAAATCGAAGTTCATGGTGCCCGCCAGCGCATAGGCGATCACGAGTGGCGGCGAGGCGAGGTAGTTCATTTTGACATCGGGACTGATGCGCCCCTCGAAATTGCGGTTGCCTGACAGCACTGCGGTGACCGTCAGATCGTTCTCGTTGATCGCCTGCGAGATTTCGGGCAGCAACGGGCCCGAATTGCCGATGCAGGTGGCGCAGCCGAAGCCGACCAGCTGATAACCCAACGCATCCAAGTCGGTTTGCAGTCCCGCCTTCTCCAGATAATCCGCGACGACCTGGGAACCCGGGGCCAGCGAGGTCTTCACCCACGGTTTCGGATTCAGCCCCTTGGCATGGGCGTTGCGCGCCAGCAGTCCCGCGGCGATCATCACCGAAGGATTCGAGGTATTCGTGCAGCTCGTGATCGATGCGATGGCGACATCGCCGTTGCGCACCGAGAAGTCACCCCGGAAATCCGTGCTCACCGCAATCGGCTCGTGCGCGGTCCGCTCGGTCTCATAGTCGGCGATCGTCCGCTCGAACATGGGTTTGGCCTGGGAAAGCTCGATACGGTCCTGCGGACGTTTCGGCCCGGCGATCGACGGCACGACGGTGCCCAGATCGAGCGTCATGTATTCCGAATACCGCGGCTCGACGTAGTCGCGATCGGTGGTGTCCCCCCAAAGTCCATTGGCTTTGGCATATGCCTTGACCAGAGCGATCTGCCCATCGCTACGGCCGGTCAGCTTGAGATAGTCGAGCGTGACGTCATCGATGGGGAAAATGCCGCAGGTCGAGCCGAATTCGGGGCTCATATTACCGATGGTGGCACGGTTGGCCAACGGCAGCGCAGCCACGCCGTCCCCATAGAACTCCACGAATTTGCCCACGACGCCGTGTCGACGCAGCATGTCCGTGACCGTGAGCACCACATCGGTCGCGGTGACGCCCTCCGCAATCGCACCGGTCAGCTTGAATCCGACCACGCGGGGCACCAGCATGGAAATGGGCTGACCAAGCATTGCCGCCTCGGCCTCGATGCCGCCGACGCCCCAACCCAGCACACCGAGGCCGTTGACCATGGTCGTATGGGAATCCGTGCCGACGCAGGAGTCGAGATACGCCAAATCGTGGCTGTTCCCCGTCCCCTGCGCCTTGTGCATGACCACCTGAGCCAGGTATTCGATATTCACCTGGTGAATGATGCCGGTGCCCGGGGGAACGACCCGGAAGTTGCGGAAGGCCTGCTGGCCCCAGCGGAGGAACTGATAGCGTTCCCCGTTGCGCTGGTACTCGATGTCCATATTGCGCTGCATCGCGTCCGCGACGCCGTAGGCATCGATCTGCACGGAGTGGTCGATGACCATGTCCGCGGGCACCTGCGGATTGATGACCTCCGGGTCTCCCCCGAGATCGGCGACGGCATCGCGCATCGTGGCCAGGTCGACGATGCATGGCACTCCTGTGAAGTCCTGCATGACCACACGCGAGGGCGTGAACTGGATCTCGTGACTCGGCTCGGCCTGTGGATCCCAATCGAGCAGGGTACGCACATGCTCGTCGGTGATATTCGTGCCATCGGCGTTGCGGATGAGGTTCTCGACCAACACCTTCAGGCAGTACGGCAGATGCTCGATACCGGGTAAGTCGGCAAGCGACACGTAGTCGAATGTCGTGCCGGCCACGGTGAGGGTGGACAGTTGATCTTCGCGTATGGACATGAATCCTCCGATCTGCTGGACAGTGTAGCGAGGTTGCACATCACCATCAACGATTGTTCCTGATATATGGAAGGATACGCTCGACTTGTTTCGCCAAGACACGACAGCCGCCGTACAGCGCCAACGCGACCAGAACCGCCAGCAGTGTGACCACGGCCATATGCCCCGTGGGGATCGCCAACTCGAAGAAATGCGCCACGAATGGAATGGCGACCCCGACGACACCGGCCGCGGCGAATACCGCAACCAGCGCACCGCGCCAGGAACGCAACGGACGCGAAACGCGGGCCAGCACGACGATGGCCAGGATGAACACAAGAATCGAGTTCGTGGCCCTCAGCGAGGCCAGATCGGCGACATGGTTGAGATTCCAGCCCATGATCAGCGGCAGGATCCAAGAGTCAAGCAGCACCGCAGCGCCAATGGCCACGCCGCCCGGAATCGCGAACGCCACGACGCGTCTGAGGAACCCCGGAACATACCGTCTGGAGCTCGGGCCCAAGGCCAGCAGGAACGCGGGCATGCCGATGGTCAACGCGCCGATGTAGGTGATGTGCCGCGGCAGATAGGGAAACGGGATGGCGGTCAGGACGACGCCGATGGAAATCAGCAGGGAATAGACGGTCTTGACGAGGAACAGCGAGGCGACGCGCTCCATGTTGGCCATCACCTGCCGTCCGCGGGCAACGACGTCGGGCAGATGGGAGAATTTCGAGTCCACCAACACGAGCTGAGCAACGGCCTTGGCGGCGGGGGCGGCATTGCCCATGGCTATGCCCAGGTCGGCTTCCTTGATAGCCAACGTGTCGTTGACGCCGTCACCGGTCATGGCCACGACATGACCACCCAGATGCAGCGCCTGGACGATGGCCTTCTTCTGTTGCGGCAGCACCCGTCCCAAGACGTCCACGTCATCGAGGACCTTGGCCAACGCATCGACGTCCTCCGGAAGCTCTCGGGCATCCATGGCACGCACGGGTCTATCGCCGGTGAGACGAACATGCTGGGCGATGGCACCGACGGTGGCAGGATTGTCCCCGGAGATCACCCGGCAACGCACCGACTGCGACCGGAACCATGCGAGGGTTTCTTCGGCATCCTCGCGAATACGCTCGGCGCACAATACCAGCGCCATCGGCTGCGAGCGCGGATACAGCCGCGGCTCCCCGTCGGATGCGCCGCCCCTCGCGTCATCGATCTCGCCAGCAGGACAATAGGCGACCAGAAGAACACGCTCGCCCTGATCGGCATGGGCGTTGACGGTTGTCATGAGGTTATTCACGGCTGTACCATCACGTCGCCATGCCGTGAACCCGCTGATCAGCACCTCGGGGGCGCCAAGATACCAGATGTCGCCGTTGTCACGGACGATGGCGCTCCATTTGCGCGCCGAAGAGAAGGGGATACGCCTGCTCACGTCGTGCGCGGCCATGCCCTGGGATCGTAACCGATCGAGCACAGCCTGACCGGTTGCGTTGGGATGCTCCTCATCGGCCAGGTCGAACAACGCCTCCATCGACGACTGCCGACGCCGCTCTTCAAGCGCGACGTCGGGAAATTCGATGCCGCGCATCGCGATATGCCCGTCGGTGATCGTCCCGGTTTTGTCCAGATTCAGCGAGTCCACACGGGCCAGCGTCTCCACCGATTCGAGTTCCTGCACCAACGTGTTCTTGCGCGCCAGACGCATGGCGGCGATGGCGAAGTTAAGCGACGTGAGTAGCACCAAGCCCTCGGGAATCATCCCGACCACCCCGGCGACGGCGGAAATGACGGCCTGCCGCCACTGCCCGCTGACCATGGCCGCCTGCCAACCTCCTACGGTATGGATCTGCGACCACACCAAGGCGACGCACAACGGCACCACGATCACGGTCATCACCTTGAGAATCGTATTGATGCCGGCGTTGAGATCCGAGATGGTCTTCTTGTATACCTTGGCTTCCGCCGTCAGTTTTGCCGCGTATCCCTGCGCACCCACCGCCGTGACCCGAATCAGAGCCATGCCGGAGACTGCGTTGGATCCCGAAAACACCTTGTCCCCCGGCTGTTTTCGCACCGTCTTGGATTCGCCGGTCAGCATGGACTCATCGAGTTCCAGACCCCAATCTCGCACCACTTCCCCGTCGGCCGGGACCTGCTCGCCCGATTGCACCCACAGCAGATCGCCGAGGACGATCTGATCGTGGGCAACGGCGACGTCCTGGCCGTCTCGGCGCACCATAGGCTTGGAAGACACCAGAATCGACAGCCGGTCCAACGTGCGTTTGGCTTTGAGCTCCGTGAACACCCCGATACCGGTGTTGATGAGAATCACCAAGCCGAATACCGCGTCTTTCCACGAACCGGTGAGCAGCACCATCACCATGGCCACGCCGATGATGGCGTTGAACAAGGTGAACACGTGCGAGCGCAGGATCTTGCCCAGGGAACGGGAGGTGGCCGTGTCCACCGCGTTGGATTGCCCCTGCTCGACGCGACGCCGCACTTCATCGACGCTCAGTCCGCTCTCCTGGACAACCGGCAACGTGGCCGTTGCCGACCCATCGCCAGGCCGCGTGGATCGCGTGGCCGAATCGACGCCGCGTGCTCCGTCGTCAACCGTCAGACCGCTGTCGGCCTCATGACCGCCGATCATATGGTCATCGGTCGAATCTACGGCCGTCGTTGAAGTCGCGTCGTGCGTTCCGTCTCGTCGCCGCTCGCCATTGGTCTGCATCAGTCGTGCTCTTTCCGTTCGCCGCCGCATTCGCAAGTCGAACCCATGAGCCAGGTCCGCGTGCCTTACACGGATATTGTCAGCCTACCCGCAACCGTTCCCGCGTATCGGCATCTCGATGCCTCGTCACTCAAGTACCCCTACTTGGGTGCCACCGCTCGAATATCTTTACTCGAATATCTCGCCACCCTGGTATCCCGGCCCTGTCACTTCTGCCGTGGCGGTCGTTCGAAACCGTCGTCAGAACCATCGACTACGACTGGTAGGTTCCGGCCGTCCCGCGTTTCATGCTCACCGTCACCGCACGCGCGTGAGGACGATCGTTGATCACCTGTTGCATAATGGTGTCCAAGCGTGTGGCGTGACGTGACGCGTCGTCGATGGTGAGCGTCGCCGCATAGAGCCGGGCGTCATCGGGAAGCTGCCGCGCGTCGATCAGCACGACGGGTATCCCCGCGTTTCTCGCCGAGAGCAATGCTTGTTGCCAGATACCCCTGGTGGCTTTGGTCATCGTCAGTCGGTTGATCACGATGGCCTTCACCGCGCGGTCGACCATGGCGGCGATGTCGTTCGACGCCGAACGAGCATACCGTTCCGGGCTGTTCGTCGTTCGATCGGCGCCGGCATAGAACGCTTTGAGGCGTTCGTCGGCGAAAGCCGTCATCACGGTTCGGTCGGCCGATGAATCCAACGATCCGACCACGCCTATCATGATGTCGCCCCGATCCACGCTGTCATGGTGGATCGCCGTACCCGTGCCTTCGGTATCCCCTACCGCCGCATTGCCCGGCGCGCACGATGCCAGCAATCCCAACGAGGCCACCAACGCCACAGACACCATCACCGTCACAGGACGGCCCCTGCCGACGATCCTCTTCCTGATCGCCATATGCCAACGCATCCGCGCCTCCCGCAGCCACCGCACGCCCGGCATCGCACGCATCATCGGCGTTCGCCCCGTTCGCCGCGCACGAATACCGCCACGGTCTCCACGTGATGGGTCATGGGATAGATGTCGAAGGCATGCACGTCACGCAGGGTGTACCCCTCACGCGTCAACGTGGCCGTGTCACGCGCGAGACTGGTGGGATCGCAGGCGACGTATACCACGCCCATGGCCCCCGAGGCCGAGATGCGACGGCAGACATCCGCGCGCGCGCCGGCACGGGGAGGATCGAGCACGACGATATCGGGATGAGCCAGATGCTTGGGAACATGCCGCAGCACATGCGCCACGTCGCCGGTGCGGGCTTCGACATCGCCGACTCCGGCGCGCTCGAGGTTGGCCACGGCCTGTTCCACCGCCGGCCGCGATCCTTCGACGCTCAGCAGCCGGGGATGCCCGACCGTGCATCGAGCCAACGGCAATGTGAACAGCCCCGCCCCGGAATACAGATCCCATATCACCGCATGGTCACGGTCGTCCAGCAGCGCCCGTACCCGATCGATCACGTACCGTGGCAAAACGAGCGGGGCCTGACGGTGCACCTGCCAGAAGCCATCCGCCCGCACGGTGTAGTCGAACCGTCTTCCCAGGACATCGACGGATTCGTGCAGCAGCGGCCGCCCGGCGGTCACGACGCCGTTGACCAGTACGGCATAGTTTTCACCGATGTCGACGAGCGACGACTCATGCCGATCCCGCCACTCATGCCGATCCGAAACGACGGCGGCGGAACCGTCCTCAGCCGCATCGTGGAGCGAGGACGAAGCCGAAACCGTGGCTTGTCGACGTGGTTCGGGAACCGCAAGGTGGATATCGGCTCCTGGCTCGAATCCACCGTCGAACAACCCGGCCCGGTTCGCCACTGCAAGCGCCGCCTCGGACGCCAACGGCATCGTGTCGATCGGGACACGATGATGGCTCTGCCTGCGGCGCATGGAGGGCCGGCCTTCCTCGTCGGCAATCAGCGAGATCCGCGTGCGCCAATGCAATCCCCGCGACTGTTCGTCGCCGGGAATGCGATCAACCGGCACGTCTTCGACGTCACAGTGCCCCAGGCGCCGCAACTGTTCGGTGACCACCTTGGACTTCCAAGCCAGTTGGCCGGCCAACGAAACGTGAATCAGATCGGCTCCGCCAACCCCACCACCTTGCGCCAGAGGCCCCGCCAACTGCCACGCCGGACTGACGCGTTCGGCGCTGGCTTCATGCACGGCGACGACCTCACCCGTCCAGAACCGGTCTTTGCGCTCATGCGGTTCGTCCAGCACGACCTCATCGAGCTCACCTGGCAGTGCAAAACGCACGAAGACCACACGACCGTCGATATGGCCGATGCATCGCCCTTGATCGGCATATCGTTCGATCCGCACCGTCGCCTGCATATCTCCTCTTTCTCCCAGTACACCAGTTATCGTCAGCTCTTGCCCATCCATGATCGGTCCCGGCGCAGCCATCGATACGACTTATTGAGCGGGACAAGACGTGTCGTCGTCGGTCTGCTGCGTCGACGCACGGACACGCGCGTTATGCCGATGCATGGGCGTGGCGACGATCAGATACGATATCCAAATCGCCAACGCCCAGAACGGGATGCCCATCAGCAGCCGCGTGGTTCCCAACGCGGTGACGTGGTTGGTCAGATACAGCGGCAGCTGCACCGCCAGTCGCAACGCGAACACCCCAATCCACAACAGCGTGATCGCCGTGTAGGCCCGCCGCAATTCGCGGTCATCCAACCAGCCATGCAACCAGTCGCCGAAACCGGCCGTGGGCAAGGTGCGGATAAACTCGATCAGCGCCCCCAGACCCGGCACGCGGGCCAACAACGAGCCGATCAGCAACGCGATATATGCGGCGTTCGTGATGAAACCAAACAGGTAATAGTCGCGCGCCTGATTGCTGTGCCACGCCCATAGTAGGCAGATGCCCACGGATATCAGGCCGCCCAACGCCCCGGTTATGGACTGCCGTTGCATCAGCCGCACGAGAATCTGCACGCCTGCCAGAACGGCCGAGACGATCACCGTGGTATGCACATCGGTGGTCAGCACGAACATCACGACGAAGACCACGCCCGGGAGCATGGATTCGATGACGCCCCGAACGCCCCCGACGGTCTCGATCACGGAAAAACGATCATCTTCCCCCGCCTGCAGCAACGAGGACAACCCCGTGGCATTACGCTTCGACTCATCCATCGATTTGGCGACTCATCAACGCACTTCGGAGAACATCGGACCGCGAGACAACGTGGTTTTGACCTCGGTCTGCTGATCGGAGTCGAATGGCCCCTTCGGCCGATTCGGGATCTTGTCCAAATGTCCTTCCCCATCCGACTCGTTCTCCTCCTGGGAAGCGGCCTTGCGCTCCGCGGGCGCGACCGGGGCATGCATGGGGATCAAGTCGCGCGGAGCCAGCGGTTCCTCGCCGCGCGCGACGACGATATCGGCGAAGAAACCATCCAGCGCCTTGGCCTCGTCACTATCGGAGTTGACGGCCTTGCCTGAGAATATGCCGCGCAGCATCCACCGCGGTCCGTCGACGCCTACGATACGGGTGACCACGGTGTTGCCGCCCTTCACGGTGACCGGAAGATCGATCTCGGTGCCGAAGGTCCCGGCATGTTCGCTGGCGTCGGCATGCGAGGTCAGCAGATCGTCCCTGACGTCATCCCACATTCCCATGGTCTTCGGAGCCGCGAACGCTTCGATCTCCAGACTTGACGAGCCATAGGAGATCGTGCATCCGAGCACCTCCTGCGTGGCGCGATTGGCTTTGACCCGCAGTTCGATATTCTGCATGAACGGCAGGAAATACGCACCCAAATCAAGGTATTCGTCGTAATCCGGCACCTGTTCATCGTCGACGTCCCAGGGACCGTAATCCTCGCCTCGATGCCCATACTCGTCGTCCGGCTCCTCACGATACGCCGACTCGTCAGCGAACGAGGGCTCATCCGGAATCCGCGTATCCACCGTCTCGTCACTCTGCGTCCGTGCGTCATCCTCGACGTCGCGCTCGGCCGTTTCTTCGTCCGCGGCATCATCGACGATGTCACGGTCATGGTGTTTTCTGCCGAATCCAAACAGTCCCATAGCTCCTACTTTCTTATGGTGTGCAACAGCAACCAAGCGTAGCACCCACGTCGCGCAATGCCGAGGGCCGGACCGCCTTCGCCCGGCCCCAATATCAGCCATACGTTCTATACGTTATACGTGATGCTCAGCGGCGCATGATCCGACCAGCGGGCGTCGTAGCTCGGCGCGCGATCGATGACGAAGCCCTGTGCGCTCTGCGCCAGTTCCGGTGTGGCGAACTGATAATCGAGCCGCCAGCCGGTATTGTTGTCGAACGCACGGCCACGCTGACTCCACCAGGTATACGGCCCCTGAATGTCGCCGGCCAGATCGCGCATGACATCGACGAACTCATACTCGCCGATCCAGGTGTCGATATAGGCACGCTCTTCGGGAAGAAAGCCGGAGCTTTTCTCGTTGGCCTTGGCGTTCTTGATGTCCTTGGGAGTATGGGCGATGTTGAAATCACCGCATAACACCGCCTGCCGCCCGCCATGGGCGGCCTCGTCACGCAACTGGGCAAGCCGTCGAGGCATGGTGTCGAGGAAACGGTATTTCTGCGTCATCTTGACCGGATCGTTCACGTCGCCCGAATGCATGTACACGCACACGACCGTCAGGCCATAGCCCTGCGGCGTGGTGACGTCGGTTTCGATCCATCTGCCGGTGTCCACATCCTCGCTCAATCCGGGCAGACCGTAGCGCACGGCGGTGACGGGCAGGTCGCTGAGCAGCCCGACACCGGCCCGGCCCTTGATCTTGCACACCTCGTTGACGGTACTGATGTCCGTGCCGTCCGCGGCCTTGCCCGCGGCCACGTACTGCTCGTCGATATCGGCGAAGATGGGGTCGATGGCGCTCTGCGGGGCCCTGACCTCCTGCATGCACCACACGTCGGGCGTATGCTCGGCCGACCAGTCGAGCATGCCCTTGCGCGTGGCGGCGCGGATGCCGTTGAGGTTCGAGGTGGTTATGGTGATCGTCATATGTTCAGTCCAATCCCAATGCGAGGTTCCCGCCGGGAATCGCGTCCAGCAGATCCTTGGTGTACTGCATCTTCGGGTGATCGAAGACCTCGTCCGTCGTCGCGTGCTCGACCAGACGGCCGTGCTGCATAACCACGACCTCGTCGGCGATCTGCCGAACCACCGCAAGATCGTGGGTGATGAACAGGTAGCTCAATCCCCGCTCGGCCTGCAGATCGTTGAGCAATCGCAACACCTGATCCTGCACGAGGACATCCAACGCGGACACCGCCTCGTCACACACGATGACATCTGGATTGAGCGCCATGGCGCGCGCGATGGCGATGCGCTGGCGCTGTCCGCCCGACAGCTCGTTGGGATAGCGCTGCATCACCGAATGCGGCATGTTGACCAGATCAAGCAGTTCCGCGACGCGTTGCGCTCGACTCGTGCGAGATCCGATGTGGTGGATGCGCAGCGGTTCTTCGATGGAACGGTAGATGGTGTACATCGGATCGAGCGAACCGTACGGATTCTGGAAGACCGGTTGCACGTGGCGGCGGAAGTCCAACAACTCCTTGCCGGAGAAATCGGCGATGTCCTTGCCCTCATAGCTGACCGTCCCTGACGTGGGATTCAACAGTCGCAACACCATGTTGGCGACCGTCGACTTGCCCGAACCGGATTCTCCGACGATCGCCAGCGTCGTGCCGCGTTTGAGGGAGAAGGAAACGTCGTCCACCGCCTTGAACATCTCCCGGCGGCGTGGCAGCTTGAACTCGCGGGTCAGATGGTCGACGCTGATGATATGCTCTCCACGATCGAGCACGTCCTCGCCCTTGGTCTGATGCTCCATAAGCGAGGCCAGCTGATCACGCTGCTCGCCGTGGGCCTTGGCGGAGATGATGCGCTGCGAGGCCAACGATGGCGCGGCCGCGACCAACCGCTTGGTATACGGATGCTGCGGATGCTGTAGAACGTCGAGCGACGGACCGGATTCGACGACGCGCCCCTTGTACATGACGACGATGTGCTGCGCCCGTTCGGCGGCGAGGCCCAGATCGTGGGTGATGAACAGGACCGCCGTGCCCAGCGAGTCGGTCAGCCCATGAAGATGATCGAGGATCTTCTTCTGCACGGTGACGTCAAGGGCGGAGGTAGGTTCGTCGGCGATCAGCAGATCCGGCCGGCAGGCCAACCCGATGGCGATCAGGGCGCGCTGCAGCATGCCGCCGGAGAATTCATGCGGGAACTGGCGCGCGCGCGTGGCGGCGTCGGGCAATCCCGCCTCCGAAAGCAGCCCCGCGATGCGATCGCTCATATTCGAACCGGTTACCAGTCGCTTGGCGATGTCCCATGCGTCATCATCCTTCACACCCGCGGTGATGAGGTCGTCGGCCACACGCCAGCGGGTTTCGGAACCGGGCACCCATTCACGACGGAATCGATCCAGCTGTTCGTTCAATCGGTCGCCCTCGAAGCCGGCCGTCGATAGCGCCGTGCGCGCCGCGGCCAGCAGGGCGGGCAGCTCCTCGGTGCCGATAAAGGTTTCGTCATCGGTGGTCTTCACCTTCACGTCGGTGCCGGCAAGTGCCTTGGCCAGACTGGAACGCTTCTCATGCGAGATGTCCATGTTATTGGCCTTGAGCGCCTCCTTGACCTGCGTGCCTATGCGCCAGACGGGATTGAGGTTGCTCATGGGGTCCTGCGGGACCAATCCCATCTTGCGGCCGAGAACGTGCTCGTATTGTTTGCGGGTGTACTTCGAGATCTCCTCGCCTTCGAGCTTGATGGAACCGCCCACGACATGGCCGGTTCCCGCGAGCAGTCCGAGCACGGCCATGGCCGAGGTGGATTTGCCCGATCCCGATTCGCCTACGATGGCGACCCATTGACCGGGATAGACGTCGAATGAGGCGTCGCGCACCGCGTGCACGGCACGCTTGGAGTCCGTGATGAAATCCACCTGAAGATCCTTGACCTCCAGGATGGGGCCTTCCTCGCGCTGCATGGAGAGGATCGCGTCGCTTTTTTCTGTATTCGCTGCTGTTGTCATCGACTTTCCTTCACACTCACGCCGTACGGCTCTTGGGATCGAGGGCGTCCTTCACGGCGTCGCCCAGCATGATGAACGCCAAAACCGTGATGGCCAAGGCCACGGAGGGATAGAACAAGACCGAGGGATTCGTCCGAAGGATGCTCTGCGCGTTGGCGATGTCGCCGCCCCAACTCACCGTGGTGGTGGGCAGACCTATGCCGAGGAAGCTCAGTGTCGCCTCGGAAACGATGTAGGTGCCGAGGGACGTCGTGGAGATCACGATGATCGAGGCCATGGCGTTGGGCATGATATGGCGCAGCAGGTTGCGCAACGGCGTGGAACCCAACGCCGTCGAGGCCGTGTTGAACTCGAGGTTCTTGGACTCCATCACCGAACCACGGGCGATGCGCGCCGTCGAAGTCCACCCGAACAGGGTCAGCACCAGCACGATCTTCCAGATGGATCCGGAGGTGCGGAACATCTGCAACACCACAATCGCGCCGAGCAACAGCGGAATGGCCATGAAAATGTCGGTGACGCGGCTGAGCACGGCATCGAGCCAACCGCCGAAGAAGCCTGCGAAGGCACCGATGAACGTGCCGAGAATCATCACCAGCAGCGTCGTGAGGATGCCCACGCTCAGCGAGGTTCTAGTGCCGTATACGGTACGCGCGAACACATCGCAGCCCTGCATGTCGAACCCGAAGGGGTGTCCACGTTGGGGAGCGTTCAGGGAATTGTCAAGGTTGCAGTAGTTCGGATCCACCTTGGTGAATAATCCGGGGAACAGCGCCACGACGATGGTGAAGAGTATGAGCACCGCCGAGACGATGAACAACGGGTTGCGCCGCAACGACCGCCATGCATCGGCCCACAGGCTTGTCGCCGGGGCGGATTCGTCGATGGAATCGACGTCCTGCAGCGGCGTCTCATCCAGCGGGGCCACATACCGCTCCTGGCCAGGCAGTGTCGCCTTGGAGGAATCGGAGGAAACAGAAATCGTATTGTCGTCACTCATGGTTTGCCTCCCGCTCACGCGTACCGGATACGCGGATCAAGCAACGCGTACAGCATATCGACGATCAGATTGGTCACCACGAAGATCAGTGTCAGCAGCGTGACGATGGACACCACCAGATTGCTTTCACCCTTGAGGATGCTCTGATAGGTGAGGAAGCCGATGCCGTGGATGTTGAAGATGGTCTCGGAGATCATAGCGCCGCCCATCAGCGCGCCCAGATCCTGGCCCAGATAGGTCACCACGGGAATCAGGGAGTTGCGCAGCACATGCCGCATCAACACCGAGCGGTTGCTCATGCCCTTGGCCCGTGCTGTGCGCACGTAGTCCTCGGCGACGTTCGAGGATACTTCGGCCCGTGTCAGTCGGATGATATACGCCATCGAAACCGAGCCGAGCACCATGGCCGGCATCAGCAGGTCGAGGAAGCCGGGGTCACTTCCGGCGGTCACGGGCAGGATGCGCCATTTCACGCCCAGGAAGTACTGCATGACGAAACCAGTCACGAAGGTCGGCACCGAGATAAGCAGCAGCGAGACGACCAGAATCACCGAATCGTACCACTTGCCCTTTTTCAGACCGGAGATGATGCCGAACACCACGCCGAACAACGCCTCGAAGCAGAACGCCATCACAGCCAACCTGATTGTGACCGGGAAGGCCTGTGTGATCTCGTTGATCACCGGCTGACCCGAGAACGTCTGCCCGAAGTTGAGGGTCAGGGCGTTCTTGAGGAACAGCAGATATTGGATGAAAAACGGCTTATCGAGGTTATATTCCGCGCGGATTTGGGCCGCGACCGCTGCATTGACTGGTTTGCTGCCGAACATCGCCTTGACCGGGTCTCCCGGTAGAGCGAAGACAAGCGCATATACCAACAGCGTCGTGCCAAGAACCACGGGGATCATCTGCAGCACACGGCGCAGAAGATACTTACCCATCGGTTACTCCTTGTTACTCGGACTCAAGCGCCGGCATCCTCTACCGATACGCCATTCGTCGATACATATGTGTGGTCAGTGTACCGCAGACGTTAACCATCACCGTTGCAGACCAATCTCATGCGGGTGATGTACGATGCGTGGAACATGGACGTGGACCCGGTCGACACGCGGGTCGTGCGTGGAAAACGGACCACTCATGCAGACAGGGGGCGGGTTTCCCCGTCCCCTGCACATGAGAAGGTCAGTGTACTTGGGAAGGTCCGGATATTGACTACCGCGACGTTCCCAAGTTCCCCGCCTACTTCGTCATATCGGTATAGACCGGCAGGTTCTGCCAATCCATCTCGAAGTTCTTGACGCCCTTGGCCGCGACGCCATAGGCGTTGCTGTAGTACAGCGGAATCGCCGGCAGATCGTTGAGCAGGATCTCCTGCGACTGCTGATAGATCTTGTTGGCCGCATCCGTGCTCTTGGCCGCATACGCCTTGGTCATCAGCGCGTCGAAGGCGCTGTTCTTGTAATCGCCGTCGTTCGAGCCGTTGCCATCGGCAGCAGCGGAATCGTACAGCTGGAAGAGATAGTCCTCAGCCGAAGGATAGTCGGGCTGCCAGCCGGTGCGGAAGGCGCCCTTGATCTGGCGCTTGGTGACGTCGTTGCGGAACTCCTGGAAGGTCGGGATCGGATCGGTCGCCGCGTTGATACCCAGGTTGTTCTTCAGCTGGTTGACGATGGCGTCGTAGATCGGCTTGGAACCGCCGTCGGCGTTGTAGGAGAAGGTGAGCTTGCCGTCGTACTTGGAGATGGCGTCGGCCTTGGCCCACAGCTCCTTGGCCTTGGTCTTGTTGAACTTGAGGTTGTCGTTGCCGGTGATGGAATCCGAATAGCCCGGAGTCAACGGCGAGGTGAATTCGACCGCAGGCGTCCCCACGTCATTGAGGACCTTGCTGACCAGCGTCTTGCGGTCGATGGCCATGGAGATGGCCTGACGACGCAGACGCCCCTCCTCGGTGTTGCTCTTGAAATGATCGAGATTCGAGGGGATGGTGAAGGTCTGAATGACCGAACCCGCCTTGTTGTAGGCCTCCAGGCTGGAATCCTTCAGGAAGGTCTTGGTGTCGGCGCTCGGCACGGTTTCCATCACGTCGAGGTTGCCCGCCTGGACATCGGCGTAGGCCGCGGAGTCGCTCGTGTAGATCTTGAAGTTCACCCCGTCGTTCTTCGCGACGCGGTCGCCCTTGTAATCGGCGTTCTTCACCAGATCGATCTCCTGGTTGTGCACCCACTTGGAGAACTTGTACGGACCGTTGCCCACCGGCTTCTCGCCGAAGGCCTTGGGGTTCTTGTAGAAGGATTCGGGCAACGGCGCGTAGGCCAGGTAACCGACCTTGATCGGGAAGGTGGCGTCCGGTTGCGACAGCGTCACGACGAACTCGTGATCGTTGACGATCTTGAGTCCCGAGAGCTGCTCGGTGCCCTGGAGGCTCTTGGCGTCCTGCAGGGCGTCATAGCCTTTGATCGTCGAGAAGAACGAGGACGTCAGCTGCGCGTTCTTGGCATTCGCCGTGTAACTCCAGGACTTCGTGAAGGACTGCGCGGTCACGGACGTGCCGTCGGTGAACTTCCAGTCCTTGAGCTTGATGGTGTACTGCGTGGCATCGGCGTTCGGCGTGATGGATTGCGCCACCTCATTCGAGGCCTCGCCCTTGGCGTTGAACGACACCAGGCCGGCGAACAGCAGATCGCCCGGCTTGCCGCCACCCGTCTCGTTCGTATCGCCGGGAATCAACGGATTCTGCGGTTCCGAAGCGTAGGCGTTGATAATCACCTTGCCGCTTTTCGCGGTGCCGGAGCTCGAGCCCCCGGTGCCGCCGCAGCCGCTGACCAATAGGGCCAGTGAACATGCCACGGCCGCGAAAGCTAATGCTCTCTTCTTCATATTCTTCTCCTTTTTGTCGGAACATCGAGCTGGATCGGTGCCCGCCTCAAACAAAAAAAGTTGGGATGCGCCCAACTTCCTTGCTGATTGGTTACCATTGTGGTGCAGATCGTCGCAAATTGCAATACGAATTCTTACCGCCGTATTATCCCGGCATGCCGCAGCGCCGGGCCTGATACCAATTAGTTGTTTTCGATTCTCACGTGGAATACGACGTTATCGACTGGTTAACGAAACGTGAAGATTGCGTGCGCCGAGCCCCCAACTCATCCCGTCCGGCATCGGTTGGGGGCATGCATGCTAGGCCCGTGGAAACGCCTGACGATAGCGACCCTTCAATCCCTCGATGGAGACATGCGTATAGCGTTGCGTCGTGTTGAGCGAGGCATGACCCAGCATCTCCTGGACCTCGCGCAGGTCCGCTCCCCCGTCGAGCATATGCGTCGCGGCGCTGTGGCGCAGCGCATGCGGGCCGATATCCGGTACCCCGGCCTCCCGCGCTTTGGCATGCACGACCTGTCTGGCCACGCGTTGATTGATGCGCATGCCCCGGACGCCAAGAAACAGGGCCCTGCCCGAGTCGGGCATCACGCACGTCGACCGACCCAGATCGATCCAGCGTTCCAGGGCGTGCGCCGCCGGCACCCCAAAGGGCACCACACGCTGCTTGTTTCCCTTGCCGGTGACGCGCATGGTCCGTTGGGAAAAATCGATGGCATCGAGGTCCAATCCCACCAGTTCGGCCACGCGCATGCCGGTGGCATAGAGCACCTCCACCATCGCCGCGTCGCGCAGGGCCATCGCCGAATCCAGCGCGGACGGCGAACGTGCATCGTCGTCGCCACGCTTGTGTTCTCCGTCGGTATCAGCTCCAACACCCCCATGAACCTTCTCAGGAGCATCCTCACGAACGCCCGCAGTCGACCGCATCCGGCTGTCCGTTTCGACCTGCTGCATGAGCCGAGCGGCCTGCGCCTCGTTAAGCACCACGGGCAGCGGCTGGGCGAGCTTGGGCGTCGTCAGCGTCGAGGCCGGATCGGTGTCGATGACGCCATGCTCATGCGCCCAGGCGAAGAACCGGCGGATCGCCACGATTCTCCGGGCCATGCTTGTACGGGCATGCGAGCGTGATTCCCTGGCGAGCCACGAGCGCAGATCGTCGACGCTGACGGCATCCAACGACCGTATGCCTCGCAGGCTCAGCGTATGCAGGCAGGAATCGATATCGGAGACGTATGCCTTGACCGTATTGTCGCTCAGCCCGCAATTCGCCACCAGATAGGTAACGAAATCATGCACGTGCTCATCCATCTGCATCCTCGCGTCTCCTCGTTTCCACATTTGCACGGCACCTTGGCATGCACGCCTGCGATCATTCCCGCGTACCGTCGATTCTTGTGCCGTTCGTAGCATATCGCGCACGGTTCATCCGCGCGTCAACAGACCATCGACGGCGCCACAATACGGCAGTACAATGCGGCACTAGAGATCACAGAGCGCATCGTCGGCACCGGCACGCACGCGGCACACGGTGCGACAGCTCTCGTCATATCCTATCGCCGCAACGCATCGCCCATGCGGCGAAGAAAGAACACCATGCAACTTCCCCATCACATACCATTTGGCGCACGCATTGTCGTACGGACACGCGCAGGCGTCGACGACGCCACCGGTCGCATGACCTTCCGTGACGCCATCGGGCACGTCATCGCCTGGGACGGACATACGCTGACATTGTCGCGCGACGCAGCCGCCAACGGTTCGCGGCCGGCGGAACGCATCGGCATCGACGCCGCAGATATCGTGGCTCTCAAGCCGGTTCCCGAACGGCGCGCGTCAGCACCTCGACGGTACGGTCGTCAAGGAAACGAATGATCTGCTCGCCTCGTTCGGCGGATGTCGCCAGTTGCGTCTGCCACGAAGGAACCTGTGCCGATGCTTCCGTGTTGAGCGACGGTTGCATGTGAGCCGACGGTTGCGTGTGAGCCGACGGTTGCGTGTTAAGCGTCAGCCGGTGCATCGTCGGCTGCGCGCCGCCGACGGCATCGACGGTATCGACGGCGGCGCGTGAGGACCCGCGCGGCGGCGACGCGCGCACATAGGCCCTGAATGGATCGCCCTGCGTGAAGAACGCGGCGACACGACGCTCGTCGGCGACATGCAGAGCATCGGCGACATCCTCCAGTCGCGCGGCCATGTCGCGCAGCAGGACCTCGACGTTTTCACGATCCTCTTCGATCATGGCACGGGTTCGCGCCGGATCGGTCAGGGCCACGCGCGTCATGTCACGCCAGCTTCCCGCGGCAAGAGCCGCTGCGATATTGCGGTTATCCTGCGCACACAGAAGATTGATCATAGCCGTGGATACGACATGGGGCATATGCGATATCGTCGCGGCGGCGCGATCATGGGCGATATCGTCGAGCACGATCAGCCGATCGCCCAGCTGCCGGGTGATGAATTGCGCGACATCGAGAAAACGCCGATAAGTCGTGGAGCCATCCACGGTGACTGCCCACAACGCGTCGTCATACAGCCGCGGGTCGGACGCCGTGAAACCGGAATGCTCATTGCCCGCCATGGGATGCGCCCCCACATAGCAGTCGGCCAGTCCAGCCTCATGCACCTGACGACGCACCACGGCCTTGACGCTTCCGATATCGGTCAGCGTCGTCGCGCCGCGATCGAGCACGGGAGCGAGCGCGCGCAGCACCTCGGGCATCGCGTGCAGCGCGTTGCACAACACCACGAGCTGCGGACGGGCGAGAGCGAGCTCCCGCACGCTGTTCGTGCAGGTGATGCCCGCGTCTCGCGCGGCACGATACGGCGAATCATCGTGATTCCACGCGATCACGTCGATTCCAGTCTCCAACGCACGACGCGCCAGGGACCCCCCCATCAGACCCAATCCGACGATGCCTATCGTTGTCACCACAGCAGTTCCCTCCGCATCATGTCTTCGCAAGATCGTCCTTCATGACATGGCCCGCCATCGCGATTATCCGACCGCACGCTCGGCTGGCCGACGGACGACTGATTCGAGATATGTACGCCGCCCGCGGGCAACATCCATGTATCGACCGGCGGGTCGGGAGTTTCCCCGCGTGGATAAACCGCCAGGGTCTTGATCCAATCACCACGTCGAATCATCGTCTCCAACGCGCGACGCAGCTTCGGTTGCCAAGGCGCGGCATCGATCGTGGCGACGAAGCTGTACGTGCCGTCATGGCCTTTGATGGGTCGGGAGATGAAACTGGTCATGTTGAGCCCCGCATCGCGCAGTACATCCAGCAGATTGGCCAACACGCCGGCGCCGGTGCTTAAGGGGACCATGGCCACGATGGTCTCGAACCCACTCATAACGGAATCGGCCATATGCGTCGCCACAGCCGCCGCCTGCTCGCGCGGCGCTATCAAGAGAAAATCGGTACGCGCGCCGGGAAAGTCCTCGACCCGAGTGGCAATGGTATCCAGCCCGTATAGTTCCGCGCATAGCGCTGGCCCCAGAGCCACCTGCCGTATCTTGAGATCACGGCAGGCGGCGGCATTCGAGGCGGCCGGACTCGCGCTGAGCCGATGACGCGAGATGAACCGGCGGCATTGTGCGAGCCCATGGGGGTGCGCCCGTACCTGCCAGCCCGAGATGAGATCGCCCGAGTCGCCGTCTACGCCATCGGCGGCACCGTCCATACCATCTGGACTTCCCGTGCCGCCATCGGCGTTATCCGCGACGGCGTCGATGGCGGCGACACGGTGCCGCGGCGACGAGTGCTCGTCGTGTTCTGCGCGACGGTGTCCGGCGCCCGACACGGCTCCGGGCACCGTGAATGCCTGAAACGTGACATCGATGCCCACGCGGGCCACCCCAACGGCGTCAGCGGCATCGATGAGCCCGTCCAGATTCGGCACGACGAATCCTTCGATGTTATTGTCCCAGGCGATCATTCCCCACCCATCATGCGACTGCACCCGCTCGATAATCTGGGCGGCGTCCGGAACGGGAACCAACCGAAACTGACATGACGAAGGCAGTCCTTCGGCCTGACCGGCCCGCATGGCCGCCTGATGGGTAAAACTTCCTTCAGGTCCCAGATAGTACAGGTTCTTCCTCGTCGGTGTCGTGACATCCTCCACGCCGGCATCACCCATGTTGTCATCCTCCTATCGTGCGCCCCGTCCGAAACCACGTCCGAAACCACGTCCGAAACCGATTGCCCGGGGATACGTCGCGATCAGTCCCGTCGCGCGCGTGCGGGAGGCCCCGGACGTACGCCGTCGGCTATCGAGAACCAACGCGATGGGCAACACAGCAACACGATTTGAACGGCGATCATGCCGAACAGCCAGATGTATCCCGCATGCTCGCTGAAAAACGGCACGGTTCCGCCGAAGCCGATCGGCGTCAACGCCCCGTCGCCGGGATTGAAGATGGCCATGCCCCATGCCACGGCCGAGGACGTCATCAGGTGCACGGCGAGGCCGACCGCACCGGAACGAGACCGCGCGCACCATGTCGACAGTCCCACGACGAGCAGCCCCAGCGCCAGCCCGTACGGAATACCCAAGGACGCGCCCATCCGATGCGCCATGGTGCCCGCGACGCCGACGCCGACGCCGCTGAGCGCACAGATCAGCAACCGCGCGACGGGGCCGAATCGATGTGACCAGGGCGCATCGGCCCGCTGCGAGGCGTTGCCATCGGGTCCGTGGTGGGCGGCGGCGACGGCGTCATGCGTCGCCATCGCTCCGCCTCGTGGTGCGTCGACCCACCGAAATGGGCGCGATGTTTTTGCATTCATGCCTACCAGTATATGCCGCAGACGATTGTCGACCCCGGCGTGACCATACGCACAACATGGCCAATACGCAGAAAACCACCCCGAAAGGTGGTTTCCTGCGGTGATCGATCCGATACGAACGGACGCTCAGTTCCCGGCGTTGTCGCGACGACGCTGCTTGGCGCGCCACTTGTACCATTCGTCACGGCTCAGCAGCACCTTGCGCACGCGAATGGACTCCGGCGTGACCTCGACGCACTCATCCTCGTTCGCAAAATCGAGTGCCTCCTCGAGACTGAGCTGAATCGGCGGGGTCAACGTCTCCAAGACATCGGCGGTCGCCGACCGCATATTGGTCATGTGCTTGGCCAACGTGATGTTGACGTCCAGCTCGTCGGGCTTGTTATTGATGCCGACGACCTGGCCCTCATAGACCGGGCTCTGCGGTTCGACGAAGAAGTTGCCGCGCGCCTGCAGCCGCTGCATGGCATAAGGCGTGGCGGTGCCTTGCCGGTCGGAGACCATGGAACCGTTCTGCCGGGTGACGATCTGGCCGGCCCAAGGGGCGTATCCGGCGGAGATCGAGCTCGAAATGCCGGTGCCGCGCGTGGCCGACAGCAGCGCGGTGCGGAAGCCGATCAGGCCACGGGAGGGAACGGTGAACTGCAAACGCACCCAGCCCGAGCCGTGGTTACTCATGGAGTCCATGCGACCCTTGCGGTCGGCCATCAGCTGCGTGACGGTTCCCATGTATTCCTCGGGCACGTCGATGGTGTCGTTCTCCATCGGCTCGTTGATCTTGCCGTCGATGATCTTCGTCACGACCTGAGGACGTCCGACGGTAAGCTCGTAGCCTTCGCGACGCATCTGCTCGGCGAGGATGGCCAGCGCGAGCTCGCCTCGGCCCTGCACCTGCCAGGAGTCGGGGCGGTCGGTCGGCAGCACCTTGATGGAGACGTTGCCGATCAGCTCCCGGTCGAGACGATCCTTGATCATTCGTGCAGTGAGCTTGTGGTCCTTGCCCTCGGTGCCCGCCAACGGCGAATCGTTGGTGGAGAAGGTCATGGAGATCGCCGGATCGTCGACATGGATCAGCGGCAGCGGGCGGGGATCGTCCTGATCGACGATCGTCTCGCCGATCATGATGTCGTTGACGCCCGCGACGGCGACGATGTCTCCGGGGCCGGCCTCATCCACCGGTGTGCGGTCGAGCCCCTGCGTGCGCAGGATCTCGGTGAGTTTGAAGTGCTCGAGCGAGCCGTCGACGCGGGACAGGCCATACTGCTTGCCTTTGATCAGAGTGCCGTTGTAGATGCGCACCAAGCCCAGACGCCCGAGGTAGTCGGAAGCGTCGATGTTGGTGACGTGCGCCTGCAGGGGTGCCTTCTCGTCGTATTCGGGAGCGGGGATGTTCGCGATAATCGATTCGAACAGCGGTTCGAGATCCTCATTGTCGGGCAATCCGCCATTCTCCGGTTGATTGGTCGAAGCGTACCCGGCCTTGGCCGCGCAATAGATCACCGGCAGGTCGAGCAACGCATCGAGATCGAGGTCGACGCCTTCCTCGGTGACATCCTGGGCCAAGCCCAGCAACAGATCGGTGGACTCGCTGACGACTTCGGCGATGCGCGCATCGGGACGGTCGACCTTGTTGATGCACAGAATCACTGGCAGTTTGGATTCCAACGCCTTGCGCAACACGAATCGGGTCTGCGGCAACGGTCCCTCGGAGGCATCGACCAACAACACAACGCCGTCGACCATGGAAATGCCACGTTCGACCTCGCCGCCGAAATCGGCGTGCCCAGGGGTATCGATCACGTTGATGGTGATGCCCTCCGGATGGCCGTACTTGGCCGCCAGCGGACCCGTGTACTGCACGGCGGTGTTCTTGGCGAGGATGGTGATGCCCTTCTCACGCTCCAGCGCGTTGGAATCCATGACCCGATCGGGGACTTCCTCACGTTCCGAGAAGACGTGCGACTGCTGGAGCATCGCGTTGACCAATGTGGTTTTGCCGTGGTCGACGTGAGCCACAATCGCCACATTCCGAATATCGCCGCGTACTGCCATAGAGCAACCTCTCTTTTAGTATTTGTGTCCCCGCTCAGCCATCGTGATTCGACGTGAGTTCGCACTTACCCATAGACCTACAGCATGATACCGATCTCACCGGACATCTCCACGGGTTACGAGGCCTTCACCGGCCAAGGCCTTCACCGCCCGATGCCCGTGCCACCGCAATACGGTACGTGGCGGCACGAGCATCGAGCTCCCGGCGATTCGGACGAAACGGCGGACGCGCGGGGCGAGAGGCATCCGACTCAGTCTTCGAGGGCCTTTCCGGTGCGTTCGGGCAACAGCAGCGATGCCGCGCAGGCGAGGGCAAAGGCCACGGCGAACACGATGAACGACACGGATTTATCGCCTCCGGAAAGGCGAAGGAACCACGGCACCAGCAATGGTGCCACAATCGCCGCCACACGCCCCACCGCCGCCGCGCAGCCCGAGGCGGTGGCCCTCAGCCGCGTGGGGTAGATCTCCGGAGTGACCGCATAGAGCACACCCCAGGCCCCTAGGTTCGAAGCGGACAGCAGCATGCCGAACACCAACACCGCGGCGACCGACGTACCATGGGCGAACAGGAAGGCCATGCATGCCGAAACCGCAAGGAACACGCACAAGGTGTTGCGTCTCCCCCAGATTTCGACCAACCAGGCGGCGAGCGCGTAGCCGGGAAGCTGCGCCAAGGCGATCACCAGCGTGTAGCCGAACGACCGGGTCAGCGATCCGAACTGCTGCGCCAACAACGAAGGCATCCATGTGAACGCGCCGTAATACGAGAAGTTCACGAAGAACCACGTCAGCCAGATCGCCGTGGTGCGCCCGATATAGACGGACGAAAACAGCTCGCGCATGTGGATCTTCGGTAGTGCGTGAGTGTGCGATGGCGATGCGACCGGCTGCACTCCCGAGGCCGCTTCGAAGTATCGCACGGACTTCTCGGCCTCCTCGTCGCGACCACGAGATTCGAGAAATCGCACCGATTCGGGGATATGCAATCGCGCGATGATGGCGTAGAACACCGGCAGTGCGCCGATCAGGAGCACCCATCGCCACCCCCAGTCACCGGTGACTGGGATGACGAAATATCCGACGGCCGCGGCCAGCGTCCATCCCACCGCCCAGAACGATTCCAACAACACAGTCATCCTGCCACGGTATCGACTCGGCGAAAACTCGCTGACCAGCGTCGAAGCCACGGGAAGCTCGGACCCCAGGCCCAGGCCGATGACGAACCGAGCAACGAGCAGGGCCCCGAGCGTCCAGGAGAACGCCATCGCGCCGCTGGCCAATCCGTAGATCATCATCGTCGCGATGAACACCGTGGTTCTTCCGATGCGGTCAGCGATTACCCCGCCCAACGCCGCACCGATCGCCATGCCGACGAAACCGATGGACAGCACCCATGAACGTTCGACGTCGTCCAAGGCGAAATGAGGGTCGGCAGCCACCGCCGCCACGACGAAGGAGACCAGCCCCACGTCCATGGCGTCGAAGGCCCAACCAATGCCGCTGGCGACCAGCAGATTGCGGTGAGCTCGATTGAGCGGCAATCGATCCAGCCGTTCGGTACGCGTAAGCGTCGCATCGGCATGTGCCCTAGATGCTCCGGGCGATTGCGCCCGACCCTGCACCCCGCCGGCGGACGCCATTGCCGGGACCGCGTCATCGATGGAATCGTGCATCGTTCACTCCTTTGATTCTGTTGTCTCTTGTATTCCCGACGTGGCGGGCCACCCGTGATTGCGGCATTAGGGGAGACAACGCCGCCGCCACGTCATACTCTTCGCAATCCTGTTCGCACGGCGCGTCCTCACCGTCGTCGCGCACGGCAGCCTGCGCCACACGCTGACGCAGCGCCTCCCGCATGGCCATCGGCAGCAAGGCGCCATCCGGCTGGCTGCGACAAGTGTCGAACGCCGCATCCGCATATCGATACAAGGCCGCCGGCCGTTGCCTGCCCGACCGTTGGACCTGGCCCGTGTCTTCAAGCTGCCTCGATGCCAGCATGCGCCGTCGGAAATTCGCCGGATCGATGCTGGTTTTCAGCACGGCCTCGTATACGCCGCGTAATTGCGACAAGGTGAATATCGACCCGACCAACGCCGTGGCCACATAGGGGTATTCGACGGCGGTACGCAGTCGCTGCAACGTATAGTCGATGATGGTGCGGTGGTCGAACGCGAGATCGGGCAGACGATGTTCGGGAAACCATGCGACATGCTCATCGTCGCGCAACGAATTCGCGTCCACGCTCCCGACCAACGCCCAGTAGACGATCGACACCATCGGTAGTCCGCCACGCGACCTGTCGGGATCGCCGAAGGCATACAGCTGCTCCAGATACCGCGGATTGAGATCGGTGGTCGATGCCACCGCGCGATAGGCCGACTGTTCCAACGATTGATAGGCCTTCAAATCGCCACCCGGCAACGCCCATTTGCCCAGATGAGGCTGACGCACACGCTGGACCAGCGGGACCCAGAACTCCGCTCGCTCGAGATCATGGTCGCCGGAACCCAGGTCATCACTCGTCCCCCGCCCGGTGTGATCCGGGAATCCGATCGATGTCTGGGCATGAGGACCGAGCGACAGCATCACGACGCACACGCCGACGTCTGGTGGGCCTGCGCGGCGTTCGGCCACATTTCCACGGTTCATAGCGGACCTTCCATGCTGGT
>CALNAE010000193.1 GCA_937874315.1 uncultured Bifidobacterium sp.
TGCGTGACAGCGTGTTCGATTCGGTTTCCAGTGATCTGCAGCAGCGATTCTTCACCGTTGGACATGTCCTGAATGTAATTGCCGACGGCCGACGCCTGTGATCGACGAATGAGCATCGGCGAGATGAGCGTTGACGACCCGCGGACACGGTGATCCGGGCGCGTGGCGACCTATTCCCGGTGTGCGGCCGCTGGTCGCGCATCGCCTCGGATCAGGCTGTCGATGACTCCGATGAACAGGCCGAGCGCCGCCGGAAGCAGCCAAGTCAGCTGTTCGGAGGCCAACGGCAGCAGCGCGAACAGCGCTTGGGCGCCGGTCCACGACACACCCAGTACGGCGAGAAGATTGACGACGCATTGGGCGCAGGTGAAGATGCCCACCAACAGAACGGTCCAGAAATACACCCGCGGTGCGTAACGACCGATCAGGGTGTGCAACAGGCCGAAAACCACGAGCACGATGGCGAGTGGATACAGCGCCGACAGCACGGGTACGGATACCCTGATGATGGTGCTCAGACCGGCGTTGGCGATGACGAGACTGAATACCACGAACAGCATGCTCCACGTGCGGTAGCTCATCGGATGTCCGAATACCTTGGGGAACTGCTCCTTGAAATAGGAGGCGCAGGTGGCGATCAGCCCCGTGCACACGTTGAAGCAAGCCAGGACGAAGATCAGACCGACGAAGGCCGTGCCGAACCGTCCGAACACGCTCGAGGTGAGGTTGGTGAGCACCGTCGCCCCGGTGTCCTGCGCGGGGTTGACGGCATGCATCGAGCCGCTGACCCCGCCCACGTAGGCCAATGCCGCGTAGATGACCGCCATCATCACGCCGGTTCCGGCACCCGACCGGGCCAATTCGCGTCGGTTCTGACGCTCCTGGGTGACGCCGAATCCCCGCACGTTCGCGGCGATGACGATGCCGAAATACAGTGCGGCCAGTAGATCCATGGTTTGATAGCCCTCGATGAACCCGCGGATGACCTGACCGTGGGCATAGGTAGGCAGAGGTGTGGTGAACGGGCCGTGCGGGACGAACAGGCAGACGACGACGAGCACCGCGATCATGGCCAGCAGCAGTGGGGCCATGAAGCGTCCGATGGTATCGGCGAGGCGTTCAGGGTGTTGGCTCAGTATGCAGGACAGGCCGAAGAACACCACCGAATAGCCCAGTTGCGTGGCCCAGCCCGGCAGGGTCGGCGTCAACGGTGCCACGGCCATCTCGAAGGAGGTGGCGGCGGTCCTGGGAATCGCGAAGAGCGGACCGATGGTGAGGATGATGGCGGTGCCCAGCACCAAGGCGAATTTGGGGGAGACACGACTTGCCAGCTTCTTGAAGCCACCCGCGCGCGTGACTGCCAGAACGCCGAGAATGGGCAACCCCACGGCCGAGCAAATGAATCCCAGCATCGCGGGCAGCGTCGCCCGGCCCGCCTCGGCACCCAGCAACGGCGGGAAGATCAGGTTGCTGGCCCCGAAGAACATGGAGAAGAACGTGATGGTGACGATCATCCGCTGCCCAGTGGTCAGCTTGTGCACGTTTTCGGTGGTGGTCGATGTTTCGTGGGTCACGTTCGAGACTCCTTCGATCCGGTGATGGTGGCCTGGTGGCCGTCGGCGGCTCCATCATAGCGGGATGATGGACGGGATGGGCGGGGGGAAAGAGACCTGCAATGCTCGCGGCCTAGGGGGATGCCGACAAATGCATCAGTCGCCAAGGAGATGCGGTCCGTATTGAGCGTCAAGACCCGGATGACGGATCGCCCAACCCGCGCCACGCGACCCGAACCGCCGGGAACCTGTTCAGTGGGCCAGTCCCATCTGATATTTGAGCGTCAGCACTCGAATGGCCGATTGCCTGACCTTTGTGGCGAACGCCGGATCGCCGGCCGCCTTGGCGTTGAGCCCGTCAAGCACGGGACCGACATCGTCCAACACGCTGATGCAGGCCATGTCGCCGCCGGCCTCGATCAGCCTTACTCCGAGCTGATCGGTCGCGGTTCCGTTCAGCGCCGTCGCTGAAAGCGAGTCGGAGATGACCACACCCTGGTAACCGCTCTCGCCCCGCAGTTGGCCACTGATCAGGGTGTTGGAGAAAGCCGCCGGCTGTGACCGATCGATGGCGGCGTATGTCGCGAGCGACATCATCACCATCGCCGGATGGGCCTGAAGCGCGGTCGTGAAGGCGTTGATCTGTGGACTGCCCAGCGTCGTCGTATCGTCTTCTATACCCTGCGTGGTGAAATCGGTGTTGCCGGTAACGGCACCCAGCCCTGGGTAATGCTTGATGACGCTTTGCACGCCTGCATCACGCATGCCGTCAATGAACGCCTCGGCGTGCGCGGCGTTGCCGGAAGCATCCAGGCCGAAATCGCGATTCAACGCGCCGATTGGAGCGTTGGAGGCACGATTGCCCTGCACGGTATCCGTCACCGGCGCGAGATTGACGTTGATGCCCGCTTGATTGAGTTGAGCACCCCAGATCGCCGCATTTGAACGGAGCCGTTCGAAGCTCATGGTTCCTTGGGCGACGGCTGAGGGCATCGCGGTGAATCCGGCGCCGCGCAGATGCTGGACCTCGCCGCCCTCCTGATCGGTTGCGGTGAGCAGTCCCAAGTTCGTTGGGGCGTAGTTCTGCAGCGTGGCGGTGGCCTGACGGACACTTGGGATTCCGGTATTCCAGTTGCCCGTTATCAGCACCGATCCGACGTAACGGTTGGTGATGAGATTCTGTAGACCGGATGCGGCATGACCCGCGGGCAACGGTGCCATCACGAGCTGTCCGATCTGCTGGGCCACGCTGAGATGCCGTATCGTGCGTTGCGCCTGTGCGCCCGGTGAATTGTCCACGCCGGGGACGGCGGCGCGATGCA
>CALNAE010000194.1 GCA_937874315.1 uncultured Bifidobacterium sp.
AACACCTCGTAGAGATGCGGAAGGTGATAGGAGGGGTCCGACCATTCGGCTTCCGGTATGAACTTGATCAGCGCGTTGTCCCGGTTCCACATGGAAAGCCCCGAGTAACGCTCGCCGTTGTGAACGCAGTGGCTGAGAAGTTCGCGGGCACGGGACCGGTAGTCGTAGATGCCCTCGCCGTTGCCCCAACGCCGGGAGGCGAGGATCAGGTCCATCGCGAAATATTCCTCGCCGTCAGGTGCGGGGCCTTGCGAGTTCGGGGTTCCCTCCGGGCCTACCGACCACGCGAAGTAGTGGGCATGCGGGCCGGAGTCCATGTACATGTATTTCATGACCCAACCCCAGAGCCTGTCGAATACGTCCTTGCGATCATATTGGACGGCCAGCATCATGGCGTATGACATGCCTTCGGTACGCACGTCATCGTTGCCGGTGTCCATCACGTATCCCAGATCGTCCGGGCTTTGCCAAAAGAACTTGTCTGGCCCTTCGAATATCTCGTGCCACACATGCGATACCCGCTCGTCGATGACGGTTTTGTCATAGCCGCATAATTCGAAGAGCATCACGGGATTGTGCCGAGGCTTGGGTTGTTGCGGATCTGCGTTCACCATTGAGGTTCCTTACTCCATGTTCCGCCGGCGTTGATATGGTCCGGTCGGCGTTGATACGACGGCATTATCGATACGGTGTGGTTGGGCAATCACCAACGCGGTCAGCACGAGGACGACGTTGGACGCGCCCATACGGCGATCCGCTGCCTTCCCTCTGCGAGCGATGCGAGCGGCCCGGGGCGACGGGACTCTTCGACCCGCTCACCAAGCATGTCGGTGTCGAACCGGTATGGCGTTCCGTCGGCTTGCTCGTAGGGCTCCTCGACGATGCGCGGCATGCCCAAGTCCGACGTCGTGACCACAGGGAACGTCAATCCCGCGAGCGCCTCAGGAACGTCGCATTCGAGGTAGACCACGTCACCCTGATCGACGATCGTCAACGGCATCCGCTGCTCGATCGGCACCGGCGCCGACTCGTTCGGTGAGACCCGAGCGGGAGCGACGTGTACGTTGTTCCACGCGTAGAGCGGCTGCACCGGATTGCGTTCGCCTCCTCCCTGGGTGGATTGCGCATAGGAGCGATGCAGGTTTTCGATGTACTCCGGCATCGATTGCGGGTATCCGCGGTACGACTCCAGTTCGAACGCGCCAAACGGCGGCTTTTCTGCTTGCGGCGCGAAGATGTTGCCCGAGAACCGTTCATCACCGCCGGAGACGATTGCGGTGCCCGCGACATCCGTGCTGTGCGGGAAATGATAGGGCGTTGAGCGGTCGGGCACGGTGACCAGATCGATGCTTCCGCAGATGAGATTGTTGACGAAGGCGCCTCCCTGCGCGAAGTTCTGGATCATGATCGGCGAGGCGAAGATGTTGTTATCCACAACGTAGGGGCCGTGCGAAACCTCCACCATGAGATCGCGCACGTTGTGATGGAACACGTTGCGGGTCAATCGTGTCCCCTGGGCTTGCCAGTCCAGCCACAGGCCCAACGAGCAGTCGTGGACGTCGTTGCCTTCGATCACGGTGTCGAGCGCGGCATGGAATTTGATGCCGGCAACCTCCCACCCGAAGAATTCTCGTTTGAGTCCGATATCGTGGATCCGATTGCCGACGATGGTGCTGAACGCACACCCCATATGGCCGACGATCGCGTTCTGGCCGCAGTTGTAGATATGGTTGCCGCGCACGATGTGGGAACCGACCACACCACGCTCCCAACCAACCCGTTTCGCCTTGAACACGGCCTCCAGCTGATACTGATAGCCGCTTTTCCGCTCGGTCTTGGTCCATTCGTTATCCCCGGTCGAAATCTCCTTGCCTAAACTCACGGCGGAGAATTTCGC
>CALNAE010000195.1 GCA_937874315.1 uncultured Bifidobacterium sp.
GCAGCCCCCGCGAAACCAGCGGGCCGCGTCGGCCGTATAGGTCGTCCAGCATTCGCGGCCTGGGAGCCGACCGCGTCGCCCAAGTGCTCGGCGTTGGCCCGCACGCTCTCCGCCATGGCCGATGCCGTCGCCTTCCGCTCATCAATCGAGGCGTGCGACGCCGCCGTGGAACGTTCCCACTGTGCCTCCACCTCGGCGGACAGCACGACATGCGGGCAACCGCGGGCATCGTCGAGTATCTCGATCTGCGCCCACGGCATATCGTCAAGCGTGTAGGGATACGCGAGCGCGCCCAGGGCCTCGCACCAGGCCTTCAGCACGGCTTCCTTCCCCGCCCAGCGCACGGCCAGATGCGCCGGCCGGCCGTCATGCTTGTCGTCGGCGCGCATGGCGCTCTGTCGCAATTCCCGAGCGGAGAACGCGTGCGACATGCGGGAGCCGGGGGCTTCAAGCAAAGCCTCGAACGCCCGGATGTCGACCACGTCATGGCCCATGCCCAGTACCCGCATGTCAAACCCCACTTACCGCCCGCACGGCGATCCGAGCCGACTCAATCGTCCGGTCGGCCCGGACGGCCGTATCGGCATCGCCGTACAACGCCACCATCCACACCATCCACACCGCAGATGCCGCAGATACCCGGATACCGCCACCCGCGTCACCGCCCGGCAGCAACCCGGCGCCTGGTCATAAGGCTGCGGCCGCCCTAGCGACCAGTCGAGCTCAGGCCTCGAAATATCCCTCGGAGCCCAGTCGCGCCTGAGGATCAAGCAGCATGGCCTTCTCGATCTCGTGGCCGTTATAGTGCCGAGTATCCTCACGGAACCTGCGGTTGTCAATCGGCTCGTAGAGCGCGGCCCGACCCATCATGCCCTCCAACAGCCGGCGCTGACCGCGCGCCAGGCGCTGGTTGGCGCGCTGCCTCCAGGTTTCGAGGGCCTGCGCACCATCGGTGTTGGCCACCGCCGCCTCGAAGGCACCGGGATGCACCAACGCCACAAATCCGCTGACATGGCCAAAGCCGAGCGAGGTGGCCAATGCCGCCTTCACCGTGCCGATATGCAGCGGCCGGGTCAGCCAGACCATATGGTCGTCACGAGCGAGTTTCGGATCGACGCAGTCGAGCGAGATGTTGCCCGGCACCACGCCGGATGCGAACAGCTGCGTCAGCCCGTTGACCTGGAAGATGCAGGCACCGCCCTTGGCGTGCCCGGTCAGCGTCTTCTGCGAGATGACGAACAGCGGGTTGCCATCCGTGCGTCCGATGGCGTGGGCCAGCGTGTTATGCAGCTCGGATTCGTTCGGATCGTTGGCGTTGGTCGACGTATCGTGTTTGGAAACCACCGCGATGTCGTCCGGGGCGACGCCCAATGCCGCCAGATCGTGGACCAGTTTGGAATCTCTGCCGCCGCAGCCTGCGGCCAACGCGCCCAGACCCGGCGCCGGAATCGAGGTATGCGCCCCGTCGGCGTAGCTGTGCACGAAACCGACCACGCCGGCCACCGGAAGCCCGAGTTTCAGGGCCAAGTCGCCGCGGGTCAGGAGAATCGTGCCGCCACCCTGGGATTCGAGGAAGCCACCCCGGCGCCGATCGTTGGCCCTGGAGAAGAACCGCGATGAGATGCCCTTGCCGTACATCTCCTCGGAGTTGGCGGTGGCATTCATATTGCCGAAACCGATCACCGATTCCACGCCGATGTCGTCGATCGCGCCGGTGACCACGAAATCGGCCTTGCCCAGCGCGATCTTGTCGGCACCCTCCTCGAGGGATACGGCAGCGGTCGCGCAGGCGGAAACCGGTTGGATCATGCTGCCGTAGCCGCCGATATAGGACTGCATGACGTGGGCCGCGACGACGTTGGGCAACGCCTCCTGCAGGATATCGGTGGGGATCTCGTGATTCAGGAACCTGTCGAGATACAGCTTGCGCATCGAGCTCATGCCGCCGAACCCGGTCCCCTGGGTCGAGGCGAGCATCGAGGGATGGATCGAGCGCAGAATCTCGACCGGCGCGAAGCCAGCCGACAGATAGGCATCCACCGTGGTGACGATATTCCACAAGGCGATCTGATCGACGTCGCCGACCATGGAGGCGGGGATGCCCCACTTCACCGGATCGAAGCCCTTGGGGAACTGACCGCCGACCGTGCGGGTCATGGCGGCCCGACGCGGCACGCGAATCATCGATCCCGCGTGACGGGTCACCGTCCATTCGCCGGCCCCCGGGTCTTCGGACATGGAGGTGTGTGCCTCGTCCAACGCGACATACTCGCGGGCGATCTGCGCGCTGGGCACGCTGAAGGCGACGTCGTGGTCCAGATAGACCTCCGTCTCCTCCTCGTCGCTGCCATCGCGATAGTCGTCGCCCATGCCCTCGTCGAAGGGACGGATGCCGGAGCGTGCCACGACCTCGTCGTGGTACCGCTCGGCGATATCCTCCTCCGGCACGAGATTGCCGTCGACGTCGTACCAACCGGGTTTCGGGCTGTCCTGCCAGGTGAGCAGGCCCATGTTCCAGGCGAGCTCCAGCACGGCTCCGGCCGACAGCTCGACGGTGCCGTCATGGTGAATGCCGAGTTCCGCCTCGGCGCGGGTGCGGCCCGAGCCCCACGGTCCAAGCTCGCCGACGGACACGATGACGATCTGGTCCTCGGGTCTGGCGGTGACATGCCGCCAATCGGCGAGATCGACCTCGGCCTGGTGCGCGATATGCGGGGTCGGCAACGCCTTGATCGTCCGCGCCGAATCGCCGCGTTGCCGGTCATGGGCAGGCCGTGTGGCGTCGGCATCGGCATCGGCCCGAGCGTCGGCCCGAGCATCGTCTTGGGCATCGTCTTGGGCATCCTGCGACGCCTCGGCGCGCAACGCGGCGATATCGATGGGGGCAGCACCCAGACCTCCGGTCAGGTCCACATCCAACGGCGCCGCGAGGGCCCGTTCGCGCGCCTGGCTCGTGGACAGCTCCAGAAGCGACGCGGCGATCTGCTCGGTCGAGTAGGTGTGCACGCCATGGCGTTCCACCACGTCGACCAACGGATCGTTACCGCCCATCAGCCCGGTGCCGCGCACCCAGCCGATCTTGGGATGGGCAAAGGTGACGCGCGACGACCAGTCATGCTCCGCATGGGCGCGGGTGACGATGGCGTCGAAGGAACTCTTCACCTCGCCATATGCACCGTCACCGCCGAAGACGCCACGGTTGGGCGAGCCCGGCAGCACCACATGCAGTCGATGCTGCACATCGGTATCGGCCCCGATCGCGCTGAGCTTCGCGATGGCGCGTTCCACGCCCCACAGCATGAGTCGCGACTGGGATTCGAACAGCTCCCCCGCGTCGGCCATCGTGCCGTGGACGGGCGGCGCCGCGAACGGGAAGAACAGCGTGGGCTCATACGCCGGCTTGTTGATGGTGGTCGTCGCGCCGGTGGTGGTTTTATCGACCGAACCGATCCATGCCGCAAGAGCATCCACGTCACGGTAGCTGGAGAGATTCGCCGGAACCAACCACAGCTTCGCGTTGCCGACCGCATGGGTGCGATAGGCATGTTTGGCCCACTGCTTCACCGCGGTGTCGAATCGATGCGAGGTCGCGACGACGGTCGCGCCGCCGGCCAGCAATCCCTGCACCACCTGGGCTGCGATGGAATGCGGCGCCACACCGGTGACCACGGCGATATCGGCGCCGAACCGGCCATCATCGTGATGATCGTCGACGGGCGTATCGGCCTGTTCGGCAATACGCTCGAAGGTCGCGGCCAAGGTGGAATCGCCGCGGTCGCGCGCGCGCCGTGCGAACCAACCTGCCTGCTCGGCCACGACCCGTCCCGCGCCGTCGAATCGTACGGCGGCGACGTCTTGATCGCGGTCATAGAACAGACGGGCGAGGTCCTCACGCGCCGACGCCCACCTGTCGTCAATCAGCATCGCGCGTTTCGCGTCGAAACGTGGCGCGACCTGATCGGGCCAGTCCGACCCCAATTCCGCACGAACGGCTGCAACAACCTTCGCATCGCCGTCGTCGCTCTCGGGGATATCAACCGCTCGATCGACGTCAAGCTCACGCAACACGAAACGAGCCGTCGCCGCCAGTACGCCCTGCGAGCCGGTGACCTGTTGAGCGAAGGCGTCGAGGGCCGCGGAATCGACCACCGCTCCGGACGCCGAACCGGAGCTGGGTAGCGCGACGCTGATGCCCTGGGCCCGCGCGACGCTCTGGACCGCCGCGTCGATCAGCGTATCGGCAGCGGCTGTGCTGGCCACCGGATCGGTGCCGAGCGTGGCCAGGTCACCCCCGCGCGAGGAATTGCCTTCGCGGGTCTGCAACACCAGCGCGGCGACGACGTGCGCATACCAGCCTTCACCGAGCTGCCAGGTGAAGGTGATGCGCTGTTCGATCTGTGCGAGTTTGACGCCTGCCGCGCCGAACAAACCACGTATGCGGTCCCTGACGATCTCCGAAAGCACGGAGCCGAACGGCTTGTAATGAGGAGCCGCCTTGTTCACCAGCGCCCCCAGATCGGCGATCGGCGCTTCTGCGGCCCCGTCGACGCTGGCGACTCCCAACTCGGCGCTGATATCCATCAGCAGCTGGTTACGGCGTGAGGAGACGCCGTTGGTCAGCGTATCCGTGGTGTCGGTATCGCCTATCTGTTCCGGCCTGACCTTCGCGGCGTAGGCCAAGAGCACGGCGATGGCATCCGAAGCCGCGAAATGAAGGTCGGACGGCCGCGCGGCGCCACTCGCCGGCACGTCACCGACGGCAGCGGTCGCAGGCGACGACGGCACCGCCTGTCTGGCCGCCGGCGCGACCGCCGAACCGACCACCGACGCATCCGCCGCGGCGGCTGCAGGCCGTGTCTCGGGCTGCGACGATTGCGGCGCGTCGGCATTCGACGGCGCGACCGCGGGTGCGACATCGGCCTCGGCGACGCCGACCGCGGGATCCGAATCGGTCATGTAGACCCGAGTCGCGTCGCGGCCGAGATTGTAGACGGTGACCTTGCGCCCCGAGAAGTCGGGAAGCCGCAATGTCTTCGTCCCGAGATTCGCCAGCGTCGGCGCGTTGCCCAGTCCGACCTCCACGTATTGTTCGACGCCGAGACCACCATGAGCGGGCTCGTCGAACAGCAGCGCCTGGGTCTCGATCCAGCGCACGGGCGAAGCGAACTGCCAGGACAGGAGTTCGGTGAGCAGCAGGCGCCCGAGCTTCTGGTCGTCCGCGGCATAGTCGTCCCAGAGTTTTGGATCATCCAGTGCGGCCTTGATGCGTTCGGAGGGCACCACCTTGAGAATCTCGCCGGCGAATTCCCTGGTCATCTCGAATGGTCGAGCCACCAGATTGGGAATATAGCGATCCACCAGTCTCGTGTAGTCGATGTGCTTGGGCAACAGGGCGTCGAGTTTGTCGCGGAACTCCGGCACACCCTTGCGCAGCAGCGTCGAGTGGAACGGGACGTCGATGCCGGGCACCAGCATGAACGGCGGCTTGCCACCCGCCTCCTTGGCGCGGCGCGAGGCGTCCTGCTGCAGCACCTTCAGGCCGGCGATGGTGCCGGCGATGGCATACTGCTGCCCCGCCAGGTTGTAGTTGACGATTTCGAGGAACTCACCGCTTGACTTGGCGACGGATGCGACGTACTCCTTGACCTTGTCGTCGCCCACGCCGAACTGGTTGGGCCGCAGCGCTCCCATCCGATAGTTGGAACGCCCCCGGGCGTCGCGTTCGATGAGATGATGCATGGTGGTGCCGCGGTGGAACACCAGCTCAAGCACGGTTTCCAGCGGAATGATGCCCGCGAAGGAGCTCAGTGCATTGTATTCGCCGAGGGAATGACCTGCGAAATACGCCGGCCAGACGTCGCACCCGGCCTCGCGCAGGCGAGCCGTCTGGGCGAAGGCAACGGTGGCGAGCGCCACCTGGGTGAACTGCGTCAGGTTGAGCAGCCCGTCCGGATGATGATAGGTCACGCCATTGGCGGTGAGCTCCTTGGGATTGTCGCGCACGACGGCGAGGATCGAGAACCCCAGCCGGCCGCGTGTGAGCGCGTCGGCACGTTCCCATGTTTCGCGCGCCGCCCGCGACTGCGTCCGTTCGTCAAGCACCATGCCCTGCTGCTGAATGCCCTGGCCCGGATACACGAAGGCGCTGATGCGCGCGCGGGTGATGGCGGTGCCGCGGGAGATGATCTGACCAGCCACCCTGCAGGTGACCTCCAGCACCAGACCCGCATGACGGACCTTGCCGATGCGTTCGACGGATATCTCGACCGAGTCATCCAACTGGACCATGCCGTACATGTTGTAGGTCCAACCGATGATCTCGGCATGCATTCCGTCCGAATCGGCGGCCTGCACCACATGCTGGGCGGTGGCGGACAGCCACATGCCATGCACCAGCGGCGCCTTGAGACCGGATACGGCGGCGCCGCGACTGGAGGTGTGAATCGGGTTGAAGTCGCCCGAGGTCCGCGCGAACGCGGTCATGTCATGCGGCGCCTTGACGACGACGCGGCGCAACAGCCGCCGCGGGGTATCGGCGATCGCGTCTTCGGCCATGCCTTGCAGCGCCTCGCAATCACCGTAGTCCGGAGCCGTTTGCGGCAACGTGTCGGCGTATGACCTGCCACGGATGGCGAACCGTTCCGTCTCATGGGCAAGCGCCGTGCCATCGGCGGCGGAGTGGATCACATGGATGGTGACGATCCGGCCGGAAGCCGACTCACGATACGGCTCGGCCCAACCGGTGAGCTCGATGCGCTGCGAAGCATGGTTCAACAACTCGCGTTCGGTGACGTCCAACTCGATGAGATGATCGAGATGAACGGCATTAAGCAGCCCCTCGATCACCGGGAAGCCGTGTACGTAGACCGAACCGAGCGCGGCGTAGATGGCGGGCCAGGCCGGTCCGACCAGTGCGTCCGGCGCGATGGCAGACGGGACCAGACCTTGCGACAGTGTCCCCGCGGTCGCGGCCTCATGATCCGCGCCGAGGTTGACCGACAACGTGTACCCGGCGTGCACCAGTCCGAAGGGACGTTCCGAATCGCTTTCATCCTTCACGACCTGCGGCATGCGCTCCAACACGTCGCCGGTGATGCTCGTGTTGCCGATGCCCGCGGTGTCGGCGAGCATGGCATACACGTCATGCGGCAGGCGCTCGCGATCGACGACGGGGAACAGGCCGGGTTTGGTGCCATCTATGATCAGCGGGATCACGATGTCGCGCACCGCATGCTTGTCGAGTCCACCGCCGGGCTCATCGTCCCAGAACGTGTCGAGGTGAATGTCCAGGTCGAACAGCTCGGCACCGTCGCGGTCACCCACGTGAACGATTTCGTACTGGCTGTCTCCGACGGCGGTGCCGTATGCCGGATTGCCGGTCAGATGCCCCACCCAGGAGATGTGCGGGCAGGTACGAATGTAGGCCTCGGCGTCGCGCGCCGAACCCAGCGGAGCGAAGACCGGGTCGGCGGCCGCGTGCTGCGGCATGCCCTCCAGCGCCCGGTCGAGCACGGCGCGATCGAAACGTCCGAGGATGTCGCTGACCGGCTCGTCGACGCTCGTGATGCCCGCGACCGAGATCGGCCCGGGAATGGCCCTCACCGCGTCGGCGGGGTATCGGGGGTCCTCGGACTGCCACAGCTGATCCTGACCCCACCAACGCAACAGATCGTTGTCATAGACCGGCACGAACGGCATGGGTTTGTGATATTCGCGGACCAGTCCGGTGAACCATGCGACATCGTTGGGCAGCACCGTGATGGTGCCGGCCTGTGGATACCGTTCGAGCAGGCGTTCGATCGCGGCGTTCGGATCGTTCTCAACCGCTTGCCGATCGGCGAACATCGGTGCGAATTCCCCGGATTCCTGGTCGCGCAGACGGGCCTCGACGCGCTGCAGCAGATGCAGGAAGCGGTCGGCGTAGGTTGGGTCCGCCCATGGGAACGAGAGTTCGGCAAATCGCCGGGCCCATTGCGCATAGGTCATCGTGTCCACGTCGCCGAAGTAGGGACGCGAGGTGGTGTTCAGCGACTCGATTATCTCCGCGCGGCGGCTTTCCAGTTCCTCCGGGTGCTTCATAACCCGCACGAGCAGACGCCCACAGCGCGCGGAGGCGTTCTCCAACTCATAGATATCCGCGTGCAGGTGGCTCAGGCCAGAGGACACGCCACCAACCGAATGCCCCGCCGGCACCCACTGCTCACCCTGCGGAGCGAACGGATCATCGTCGCTCTGATCAGCGGCGATACCGGGCGTCTCTACGAGCATGCGCTTGACCTGAGGGCTGGTATGCGCCTCCTTGGCCGTCATGGCGGCGGTTCCTATCATCACGCCATCGACCGGCATGTCGGGACGGCCGTACGCGCGGGCCCATTGGCCTGAAATATAGTCGGCCGCCCGCTCGGGCGTACCGATGCCGCCGCCCGCCACCAGCACGAGGTTGTCACATTGGCGCACCTCGGCATACGTACTCATCAGCAGATCGTCCAACGACTCCCATGAGTGGTGCCCGCCCGCGGCGCCGCCCTCGACCTGGGCGATGATCTTGGTCGGGGCGACGGCCTTTGCGATGCGCACCACCTGACGGATCTGGTCGACGGTTCCCGGTTTGAACGCCACGTACGGCAGCCCCTCCTCCTGCAGCCGCCGGACCAGCAGCCGGGCCTCGTCGAGCTCGGGGATGCCGGCGGAGATCACCACGCCGTCGATGGGCGTTCCGGAGGCTCGTTTCTTCGGCACGATGCGCTGGGTGCCGAACTGAAGATTCCATAGATACCGGTCCATGAACATGGCGTTGAATTCGACGGTGCGCCCCTCGTCGAGCTCCTGCTCGAGCGTGGCGATATGGCCGTCGAACACCTCCGCGGTCACCTGGCCGCCGCCCGCCAGTTCAGCCCAGTACCCGGCGTTGGCGGCCGCGGCCACGATCTCGGGTTCGACGGTGGTCGGCGTCATGCCGGCGAGCAACACCGGCGACTTGCCCGTGAGGGCGCTGAACTTCGTCACCACCTTGTCGCCGGCGGGCGTGCGCACCACCCGCGGGGCGAAATCCGCCCAGTGCTGGGTGCGCTGCGGCTCTCCGTCGAGCGTGGAAAGCGCCCCGCGATCCGCGCAGCCTGCCGCCTCGACGACGCCGGCACCGGTGCCCTGCACCAAGGTCGCGAGCATCTTGCCGATTATCGCCCCGGGACCGAGATCGACGATCCACAGCTTCGTGGGGTCGTTGTGCCGCAGCAACGCGCGCACGCGGGCGGCCCAATCCACAGGGTTGACCAACACCTCCTGCGCCAGCTGACGCGCGCGAGACACGTCGAAGCCGCAGCGGGCGGCCCAATCCACCGTCTGGTCGACCGCCTCGGCCATCAGAGGCGAATGGAAGGGAACGGTGACGTCAAGGTACTCCGTCACGGGTGCGAACACCGATCCGCCGCGCACCTTGGATGCACGCAGCCGCTCCTGATGTCGGTGCTCCTTATCCGTCTCTACAACGAAGGCCGCCAGATCCTGCGGGTACCCGGACAACACATGCTGATCCGAGGCATTGCTGACGGCAATGGACAAGGGACCGCGCGGCCGATCCACGCGGCCGATGAGCACCTGGAGCTGGCGCAGTGTGACGCCGCGCACGGAGAGCATCGGGGTCGCCTCCCCGTCGCTGGGATGCAGCCCAATGGCACGGGAACGACGAGTTCCGGCGACTCCGATGAGCTCGGCGATGGCGAGAATCTCTTCGATCGTTTCGTTGGCGGCCGCGATTGACCCCGCCCGTTCGACCGCCTGCATCATATGCTCGGCCAGCACCCCCTGGGAATGGCCCAGCACTGCGACCCTCCCGGGCGAGGCTATGGCATAACCGAGATTTTCCATATCACGGATGGCGCCCAACTGCGCCAAGGCGATTCCCGGCACGCTGACGCTCGCATCCGCCGCAAGACCTAGGGCCGGCGCGTTTGATTGAACAGCGAAGGGATCGACCGGATGCCCCAACGTCGCCAGCAGATCCGCGTTGACGGCGACGAGCAGCCTGTTCACGGCATCCATATGCCCGCGCAGCGCCTTTTCCAGCGTCGGATCGGAGCAGCAGTCGGCCAACGCCGCGGTCCACGGCGTGCCCTGACCGCCGAAGACCAACGCATGGGGCTTATCGGCGAGTGAATGAAGAAAGAATGATGGGGTGGTCATAATGTTCCTTTTGGATTATGGACCCGTCGGCGAGGTCGCACGGCGGGATCATGGACGATGGGATATGTTGACGAAAATTCGATGCGCGCGGCGCGATGATCGAGCGGGTCAGAGCGGCTGATTGCCGTGATGCTTGTCGGGTCGGGGCAGCCGTTGTTTACGAGTGAGCGCGCGAAGGGACGCCGTGATGGACTCTCGCGTCTGTTCCGGATCGATCATCGCGTCGATCTGACCGGTTTCCAAGGAAAGATTGGCGTTCACCGTGGTGGTTTCGTAGGCGTCGACGAGTTCCTGACGCAGCGCCTCGACGTCCTGGCCGCGCTCCTTGGCCTTCTGCAGATCCTTGCGATGAATGATGTTCACCGCGCCGCGAGCGCCGAGCACCGCAATCTGGCTGCCGGGCCAGGCGTAGTTCGCATCCGCGCCGATGGCCTTCGAGCCCATGACGATATAGGCGCCGCCGAAAGCCTTGCGCAGGATCACCGTCACCATGGGCACCTGCGCGTTGGCGTAGGCGTAGATCACCTTCGCACCACGCCGGATGATGCCGGCATGCTCCTGATCCGAGCCGGGCTGGTATCCAGGCGTGTCGACCAAGGTGACGATCGGCAGATTGAACGCGTCGCACAGCCGCACGAACCGTGCGACCTTCTCCGAAGACTCGACGTCGAGGATGCCCGCCTTGATCTTGGGCTGATTGGCCACGATGCCGACGGGATGGCCATCGAGGCAGGCGAAGCCCACCACCGCCGAGGTCGCGTATAGCTCCTGGACCTGGACGAATTCGCCGTAGTCCACCAGGCAGTGGATGACGTCGAGCATGTCGTACGGCTGTCGGTCGTTGTCGGGCACCACGCGCGCGAGCCGCTGCGCGACCTCGTGATCGGCCCTGTTCGCCGCGTAGGAGAAGCTGGGCGCATGGCGGTGGCAGTTGGAGGGCAGATAGGCCAGCACGGTGCGGGCGTAGTCGATCGCGTCGGGTTCGTCCTGCCCCAGATAGTGGGCCACGCCGGATACGGCGTTATGCACGTACCCACCGCCGAGGTCCTCCATGCTCACCACTTCACCCGTCGCCGACTTGACCACGTCGGGACCGGTGACGAACATATTGGAATGCTCGCGCGTCATGATGATGAGATCGGTCAACGCCGGGCAGTACACGGCACCGCCGGCGCAGGGGCCAAGAATCAACGACAGCTGCGGGATCAGGCCACTGGCCTCACATGTTTTCCTGAAGATCCTGCCGTACTGGGTCAGCGCGGCGACGCCCTCCTGGATGCGGGCGCCGCCGGAATCGATGATGGCGACCACGGGGATCTCCATCGACATCGCCATGTCCATCAGATGGCAGATCTTCTCGCCCTCGGCGACGCCCAACGTGCCGCCCTTCACCGAGAAGTCCTGGGCGTATACGGCCACCTGACGACCGTAGACATCCCCGAATCCGGTGATGACGGCCGAGCCGGCCAGCCCCTCGTTGATGTTGCCGCCGACGAAACGCCCGATCTCCCGGAACGAACCGGTGTCGAACAGCAGATCGAGCCGTTCCCTGGCCGTGTACTTGCCCTTGGCATGCTGTCTGGTCAATGCGATGCTCTCCGCGTCGCGCGCGAGCTGCGCGGCACGGGCTATGGCCGGTCGCAGCGGTTGTCGACCGGCACTTTGCGCCGCCGCATCGTGAGACGCCGTCCTCGGCGACGTCGTCGACTGCCGCGCGTCACGTATGGACTCTGCGGCATCTGCCGTCTTCGACGGAACCGTGGTGGTATTCATCTGCGATCCCCCTTCTGTGCTTGATCGCCGTCGGCGGCGTGCACATCGATGGTGATCAATGTCGCTCCGGCCTCGACGCCGTCCGAGGCCGAAACCAGGATCTTGGTGATGGTGCCGGCGACCGGCGCATAGACGTAGTTTTCCATCTTCATGGATTCGAGTACGACCAGCAGATCGCCCTTCGCCACCGACTGGCCTTCGGCTACGTTGACCCGAGTCACCGTAGCCTGCATGGCGGCGGAGATCACACCGGGGTCGCCGGAGGTACCCGCAGTGCCATCCGGAACCTCACGCAGGCCTTGTCCCCGCAACGGTTGCGTCGGTCGATGCGAGGCATGCGCACGCGCCGAGCCGGTCAACGAATCGACGATGTCGACCGGCAGCGTCAGTTTGACCCGTCGATTGTTCACCTCCATGACGAAGGACTCGGTGGCGGCCTTGTCATCCTGAGACTCGTTCGAAGCGAACGACGCCGGCTGCCCGCTGTCGGCGCTCGCCGGCTTGCGGTTGAGATAGGTACGCTCAAGCCATTTCGTGCTCACGGTGAACGGATGGTTCTCGGCCGTGAAGGCCGGGTCCCCGAAGATCGTGCGGTACAGGCCGGCCGGGGTCGGCACACCGGAGATATGAAGTTCGTCGAGCGCGCGTCGCACGCGGGCCACGGCGGTGGGTCTGTCCTGCGCCGTGACCACGAGCTTGCCCATCATCGAATCGAATTTCGGAGAGATCGTGTCACCTTCCTTGACACCCGAGTCGATGCGGATCCCGGGGCCGGAGGGCCATCTGATGGAGCTGAGCGTTCCCGAGCTCGGCGTGAGATTCGTCGCCGGATCCTCGCTGGTGATACGCAATTCAAAGCTATGCCCGCGCGTCTCATGCACCTGGGTCAGTTCCTCACCCCGCGCGATTTTCAGCTGCTCACGAACTAGGTCGAGGCCGCAGACCTCTTCGCTCACCGTGTGCTCGACCTGTAGACGCGGATTGACCTCAAGGAAATACACCTTGTGCTGTCCGGTGACCATGAACTCGCAGGTCCCCAGACCGACGTAGTCGACGGCGTCGAACAGATTACGCGAATATCGGTGCAGCTGCTCGTCGATATCGTCGGAAAGGAACGGCGCGGGAGCCTCCTCGATGAGCTTCTGGTTGCGCCGCTGCACGGAACAATCGCGGGTCGAGTACACCGTGAAGTTGCCGTGCGCGTCGCGACCGCATTGCGTCTCCACGTGCCGGGCCTGATCGATGAACCGCTCGACGAAGTATTCGTCCAGGTCTCCCCCCTGCAGCGTGTCATGGCTCATGTAGAAGCTGCGCAGCTCGTCGTCGTCATGCACCAGGGTGATGCCGCGACCGCCACCGCCATCGGTGCGTTTGAGCATCAGCGGATAGCCATGGGTATGGGCGAATTCAAGCAACGTACGCATGTCGTGCACTGGATCGGAGATACCCGGCACCGGCGGAACCTTGGCGTGCTTGGCCACCCGCCGTGCGGTGATCTTGTCACCCAGATCCCTCAACGCCGTGGGGTTGGGACCTATCCAGACGGCTCCGGCCCGCTGCACCTTATCGGCGAACGACGCGACCTCGGAAAGGAATCCGTAGCCGGGATGCACCGCATCCGCGCCGCTGCGCCGCAGAATATCGATCAGAACGTCCTCGTTGAGATACGTGTCGCGATAGGTGTCGCCCGGCAGCAGATAGGCCTCGTCGGCCATGGCCACGTATTGTGCATTGCGATCCTGATCAGCGTAAACGGCGACGGTGGCGATGTTCATCTCACGTGCGGTGCGAATCACCCGCAACGCGATCTCGCCACGGTTCGCCACCAATATTGTATTGACCCGATTGACCATACTTTCCAACGTAACTCGGTGGCCGAAGCCGGCGCGGCACGAAAACTACAAAACGAGCGCCGCCCTTTTGTCGGGTTTCACAAACGTCACCGTAGCATCGCGCGATCGACGGCACGGCACGCCGGCATCTCCCCCAGATGACAAAATCCACGCCGATTCCTTGTAGATTCTCATCAACCCCGGCCCCGCGGAGCCACCTAGCATGGGCGATAACGCCGCATTGCGGCATCTCATCATATGAAAGCCATATGAAGGAAAGGTCATTGTTATGTCATCACGTACCGTCCGCGCAGAACTCCCGCTCTCACGCCGTCTGTTCATCTCAGGCTCGCGTTCGTTGTTCTTCACCATCCTGCTGTGGCTCGCGGCGGCGGCCGGGGCGATACCCGTCCCCGGCACGCCGGTGCCCATCACTCTGCAGACGTTCGTGCTGATGCTGGCGGCGCTGACGCTCGATTGGCGCGAGGCGGCGGCATCGATCATCGCGTATCTGACCGCCGGGGCCATCGGGCTGCCGGTCTTCGCGGGAGGCTCCTCGACGCTGGCCCTGGTTGGTCCCAGCGCCGGTTTCCTCTTCGGTTTCCTGCCCGGAGTCGTCATCACCGCAATGCTCAGGGGAACGGCGAATACGCACGGCCTCGCGGGTTATGCGTGGACGGCCGCGCGCCATCTGTTCGCCTGCATCGTCGGATGCGTGGTCGTGGTCTATGCTGTTGGGTTTCTCGTGCAGTCCGCATTGACCGGTATGCCGCTGGGCGCGGTCGCACTTGCCTCGGCGGTTTTCATGGTCGGGGATCTGATCAAGGCCGTCGTGGTCTCGTTGGCGGTATCCGGTCTGGCGCGCCTGTTCTGAGCGTATGGACCACCCGTATCCGATCGGCTACTCGACGCCGGCGTACTGCCGGCTTACTGCCGGCTTACTACCTGCATACTACCTGCATACTACC
>CALNAE010000196.1 GCA_937874315.1 uncultured Bifidobacterium sp.
GCACCTGACGCAAGAAGTGTAGCTTACAAGATCCGAGGCATACTTATGATCGCGGACAGTGGGCGACCGCTTATCGATGCGCTCGCCGGGCAGCTGGAGCTGGCTCGCGAGAAACTGAGTGGAGTGCGCAGCGATTCACCGGCGTGGAAAGTGCTGCCGCATCTAGTTGCGCAGCCGGTGGTGAACACGCGCTATCTGCGCGAAGATATTGGTATGAGCAAGCCTCAGGCGGAGCGGGCGATCAAGCAACTCGGAGAACTGGGAATCCTGGCGCCCCGATCGGGCAAACAGCGCAATGTGCTTTGGGAACATCGCGGGATCCTTGGCGTGCTGGAAGGGTATGCGGAAGGTTTGCGGCGTGGGTGATTTGACGCGGGCGGGCTTGAAGATGTGGCGACTACTGGGTTCTTTGGCACTTGATGACGAAGAACCCAAGAGATCGCTATGCATGCACCGCACAACTTTTCAATCCGCATCTTTCGCAATGCGAAAGATGACACAGTTACGATACCTGTCTTGCCTGGCGTTGTCCATCGCAGGCGACACACATATCATTCTATTCGTTGTACAGTGTATGATGAATATCAGGCAAGTTAGGAAGGAAAAGTATGTCACAACTATATGCTCGCAAAGATGACGAAGGGTCGGTGCAGACCCTGTTCGACCATCTGCACAACACGGCGCGACTTGCGGGAGAATTCGAGGACGAGTTCAGCGAGACCTCTCAGACCGCAGGGATTCATCATGACGAGGGGAAGGCGAAGAAGGACTTCCAACAATACCTGTTCGCGGACGACGCCAAACGAGGCTCAGTGATTCATGCGTATCAAGGAGCCTTCACGATTTCAGAGATTCCTGCAGCCGATGCAGCTGCGAAGCTTACACAGGAAATCCTTGAGTTGGCCGTGGCCAATCATCATGGTGATCTCCCTGACTGCGTTGCACCAAGTGGTGATGAGTCGTTTTTTGACAAGATGTCAGAAGCGAACAAAGGCGAGGAGAAATACCATTATCAAGAAGTCAAGAAGAACATTCCTCAACTTGACTTGGACACCGACGCACGGTTTGAACGAAGCGTTTCAGAGACCCACATCCTACTTGAACGTCTCATGCACGCTGGCTTCTACAAACAGGAATCGCTATATTTTTCGCTCGGTCAGTATGTGAAATACATTTTCTCGCGACTGGTCGATGCTGACCGATTGGATGCGGGAAATTTCAGCTCCCATCAGCATTTCACCTTGCACAAACCGGATTGGCAGCAGCTTGTCGATAGTTTCGAGAAGAACATCAGTGCCTTTGACAACACGTCGCCGATCAATCAGATACGTTCGGAGATCTCTGATGAGTGCCTCACTGCTGCAGACAGAACAACAGGTATATACAAACTGGCGGTACCGACCGGTGGTGGAAAGACGTTGGCCTCGTTACGTTTTGCTTTGCATCATGCGTTGCGAACGCAGAAGAGTCATATCATCTATGTCAGCCCCTATTTGACGATAACCACCCAAACCACTCAGTCTTTCCGGAAAATCCTTGATCTTCCGGAGGACAGCGACATCATCCTAGAACATTATTCGAGTGTAATGAACTCCGATGACGAGAACAATGGCAAAGAAGACGGTTCGACGGTGAACCGTCGGAAGCTGGCGGCCGAACGTTGGGACAATCCCATCATCGTGACAACGATGGTGCAGTTCCTCGAAACGGTGATGTCGTCACATGGTACGAAACTGCGCAAGTTCCACAATATGGCGAATAGCGTCATCGTGTTCGACGAGATCCAATCCATCCCGGTCAATGCAATCAATTTGTTCAACGAGGTTGTCAGCTTCCTGTCCAAAATCTTGAACTGCACGATACTGCTATGCTCGGCGACCCAGCCATTGCTTGATAAGACCGATCGGCGTAATCTGCTGCTTTCCGAAAATCCAGACCTCATCGAAGATTCCGACAAATACGCTGTCGCTCTGAAAAGGACCAATATTGTCCCGATTCCGCAAGAAAAGGACCTTGACGAATTGGCTGATTTCGTCATGGAAAGGGCCAAGGAAAACGGAAACTGCCTCGCCATCGTCAATCTGAAGTCAGAGGCGAGGAAGCTGTATCAGCATCTGGAAGAACTCGATGCCGACGGTGAATTCGTGCTGGTGCATTTAAGCACTTCAATGTGTGGCAAGCACAGGGCCAATGAGCTCAAGAATATGATCAAACTGCTCGAGAGTCATCAGCCGATAATCTGCGTGAGCACCCAGCTGATCGAAGCGGGAGTGGACATCTCCTTCGCCTGCGTGGTTCGTGCCATGGCAGGTCTCGACAGCATTCTGCAGTCTGCCGGTCGATGCAACCGGAACGGCGAATCGAAAGAAGCCAAGAACGTCTATGTCGTTCCTATCAAGAATGAGCGCGGACTGGAGAAACTTAAAGATATCAAACTTGGAAAGGAGATCACCAATCGGCTTGTTCGTGATCATCCTGGAGTAGACCTGCTGTCAGATGACATGCTTAACGAGTTCTATGGACTCTACTTCGCTCCTCGCCAAACTGAGATGGATTACCCGATTGACTCTTCGCACAACATTTATACCATGCTCTCTTCCAATGAATATGATCGGAATCGTTATTTGGATCGGACGTCCAAGCGATACGGCCATCAATTGGCTCAGGCGTTTAGGACGGCAAGTGATCAATTCCATGTCATTCCTAACCTTACCAAGGATGTAATCGTGGACTATGGTGATTCGATGGCGCTCTTGGAACAATTCAGGAAGGGGGACATGAAAACAAAGATTAAGACCTTGCACTTGCTGCAGGATTATTCAGTTTCTTTATTTGACTACGAGATCGAGAAGCTGTCTGAAGTGCATGCGATAAGTGTCATAGATTCGGAGTTCGGCATTTCGTCGTTGGATAAGCAATATTATAAAAAGGAGTACGGCGTCGTGTTGGAGACGGAGATGTCTCCTTTGTTCGCGTGAGTAGAAGGGGTTGCATGTGCTGAAGGAACGAAACTCGATTGAGTATGAGCTATATGCTCCGTATGCCCTTTTTTCGGAAGTGGCAACGAGAACTGGGGGGGAGAAATTCTCTTATCAAGTCCCCACATACCAGGCGCTGAAAGGCATCACGGAGAGTATTTACTGGAAGCCGACATTCATTTGGGTAATTGATGGCGTACGAGTGATGAACAAGATACAAACCGAAGGGAAAGGCATTCGTCCGATTAAGATGAATGGCGGTAACGACCTCTCCTATTATACGTATCTCAAAGACGTGCGTTACCGGGTACGAGCGCATTTCGAATGGAATGAGCAGCGCCAAGACCTTGTACAGGACCGCAATGAAAACAAACACCATAATATAGCGAAACGTTCGCTCGCCCAGGGAGGTAGAAGGGACATTTTCCTCGGTGCCCGTGAATGCCAAGGATATGTCGAGCCGTGTTCATTCGACTCGGGTGAAGGGTTCTACGATAAGTACGGCGAGATGAGTCTTGGATACATGTTCTACGGATTTTCATATCCCGATGAGAATCCCGAGCATAATTTCATTGCAAAATTCTGGCGTCCAGTGATGAATAATGGAGTTATCGCTTTCGTCAGACCGGATGCACCGTCATTGGATTGCAACGTCATTCGTGAACAACAGGCGGTGAAGGACTTCATAATAGGGGATAACTTTAGTTTGGCGCAGGAGTGATGATATGAGCTTATGGTCGAGTCTACTTGAAACATACGATGAAGTGCAGAACGTCGCTGGAATGATTCCGCCTGATCGTGGTGGAAATCTTGATGTGAGCAAGGTCCTTCTGCCGTTGCATCACACTACGTTGAAGACGCAGCTCTGCGTGACCCTTGATCAGAATGGCGATCTAAGGAGAATCGAGAAGGATTCGAAGGACGTCACCATTGTCGCGCCATGCACTGAGAAATCCATGGGTCGCTCCGGCACGAAGCCGGTGCCTCATCCGTTATGTGATCAGCTGCAATATGTCGATAAGGCGTACGACGCAGACAAGTTCGCTTTGTATATGCACCAGTTGAGCAGCTGGAAGGGGGAGAGCACCAAACTCAACGCCATCTATCGTTATCTCTCCGAACATAGCATTTCGGCGGATGCGCAGGACTACGATATAGACCTTTACGATCCTGATAGCACCTCAGATGATTCAGATGAACCGGAATCGAATGAACAAGACGCCCAAAGTCGGTTCAATAAAGATCGCAAGCTCGGAGTCCGGTTCTCTGTGGAAGTTCCGGGTGACGATACCCCTCATGTGTGGGAGGACAGGGCAATACGTGAGCTATGGATTGCCCATCAAAGCAGCGCAGGCGAAGCAATCGGAGTCGACGATTTCGGTGAGGCCTTGTACGAGTCTGCTGACAGCTTCCCGAAAAAGATAGTGAGTGCCGACGGCAATGCCAAACTCATTTCGGCCAATGACAACACCAACTTCACCTTCCGTGGCAGATTCGCCGATAAAAGTGAAGCATTGAGAATCGATAAACTCACTTCGCAGAAGGTTCATTCGACGTTGTCCTGGATCGTCGGCAATAACGGCAATGTTACCGATACCCAAGATATCGTGATTTGGGCAGTAGGAAAAGATCCTGCTGATGTGGTGAATCCCGAGGGGAATTCCAACGAGTTGTTTGCCCAATTCCAGGGTTCTGAGGAGCGTACCGAGTCAGAGCAGCAGGCTGAGGCGCGTCATCAGATCGATGTTGACTATGCGGAAAAATTCGCGAAAATTCTGCGTGGCTATGGCGATGCACAGACGTTAAAGAAACACGGCAGAAAGGTCGTGCTTGCGATTTTTGATGCTGCGACATCAGGCAGACTCAGCGTAACGTTCTATCGTGAGCTGGACAGCGGTAAATACTTGGATAGTATCCTGCGCTGGCATATTGATTCCGCTTGGCCGCTTATACGATTTACCAATGACGAGAAAAATAAGCCTAAGGCTATAAAATATATTGGCGCTCCTTCCTTTGACGATATCGTGAAATGCGCTTATGCGGTTGACGAGCGTTCGAGTACCAGTTACAAGCGTTTCTCGAAAAACGTCAAGAAGGAATTAATCGAATGCATGTTTGGCAGTCATGACCTCCCTAGTTCTCTGTTGTGGTCGGCGTTCCATCGGGTCACACGGCCAATGGGATATAGCAGCACGTCGGCATGGTCTCGGAACTTCGAGATTGCATGCAGCCTTTGGAAAAAACACTTTGTACAGGAAAGGACAATCGTAACTATGGAACTGGATGTGACGCGGACCGATAGAGATTATCTCTACGGACGTCTGCTGGCGCTCGCCGATGACTTTGAATCCGGAGTGCTGTATCAACAAGGCATTCTTGACACACGGCCAACCAATGCGGTGAAGCTCATGAGCAACTTCGTGGCCAAACCCTATTCCACATGGGGCAACCTGTGGAAACAGCTTACGCCGTATATGAAATCGTCTGATTCGAAGACGTTGTACGGAGTTAAACGTTTTCAAGATGATGTCGATGATGTCATGACGCTTTTCCAGGAGGGGGATTACGACAACAGCGATGCATTATCGCCATTATTCCTTTTGGGGTACTCGTCTCAGCGCAGAGTTCTTAAACAACGCATCGAGGCGAAGAAATCTACAGAAGCAACCGAAGAAATTAAAGGAGAATAAACACCATGAGTCTGTCGAACAAGATTGATTTCGCTGTAACCATCATGGCTGACAATGCGAACCCCAATGGTGATCCGCTGAATGGCAATCGTCCACGGACGACGTCTGAGGGACTGGGAGAGATTTCCGATGTGGCAATCAAACGTAAAATACGCAACAGGCTTCAGGATGAGGGAGAGAGCATTTTCGTCCAGATGGACGAGCGATCTGATGACGGTGCCCGTTCGCTGACCGACCGGATGAACGCATTCCTAAAGACCCTGAGCGCGGCTGACCGTAAACAGAAGAAAGTCGTTTTTGACGATGTATGTGCGCAGTGGATGGATGTACGGTCGTTTGGACAGGTCTTCGCCTTCAAAAAGGGAGAGGATACCGATGCAGTCTCCTTGGGAGTGAGGGGCCCAGTATCAATTCAGTCGGCTTTTTCAGTGCAGCCTATCGCCATTGATGACGTGCAGATCACGAAATCGGTGAACAGCGAGACCACGGATACCGATAAGAAGTCTTCCGACACCATGGGAATGAAGTATCGTGTTTCCGGACGCGCCGTGTACCGCACTTTTGGAAGCATCAGCACACAGCTCGCCGAGAAGACTGGGTTTAGCGATGAGGATGCGGAAAAGATCAAGAACGCGTTGCTCACGCTTTTTGAGAATGATGAAAGTTCCGCGCGGCCTGCCGGTTCCATGGAAGTGCTGAAGGTTGTTTGGTTCACGCATACCAGCAAATACGGCCAGTATTCTTCCGCCAAAGTTCATCGCGCAGTATCTGTTGACCCCGACGGGAATGTCGCGGTTGATGCTGAGAGCATTCCGGGGCTGCAGTATGAAATACTTGATGGTCGCTGATTCCGGGCATACAGCTGTGAGGCCGGTGATAGCACTCGGACTGTGATGGTGTGGTCGCTATCCGGTCTCGGTGCTGCCCGCCACATGGCGGCCGTAAAACAACTTCCAGAAAGGGAGAAGGTATGGAGGGGCCAGACGAGTACCCTGAGGATGATTGGCTGGCCCTTTCAGGCTTGCAGCACTATTCTTTCTGCAAGCGGCAGTGGGCTCTGATTCATATAGAGCAGCTCTGGTCGGAGAATGTCAGAACCACTGCCGGGTCGTTGGAGCATCAGAAGGCAGATGATTACGATGAATCCGAGACCCGCGGCGATTTGTTGATCCTTCGCAGCCTTCGCGTGTTCTCCAGACATCTGGGGATAACCGGTATCTGTGATGTTGTGGAGTTCAGGAGGTCTCCTGATGGCGTGAAGCTTCGGCATCGAGAAGGCACTTGGAATCCTTATCCTGTGGAATACAAGCATGGTGTCGCAAAGACCGTGGATGCAGATCGGCTGCAGCTGTGTGCCGAGGCGATGTGCCTTGAGGAGATGCTTGCCTGCGACATTCCAGAAGGTGCGTTGTTCTACCATCGGACCAGACGAAGGGAGGTCATAGCCCTTGATGATCCTTTGCGTTCTGAGGTCAGGGAGCTGTTGGCGCAGATGCATGAAATGTATGTCCGAGGATACACGCCGAAGGCAAAGCGCAAGCGGGCATGCAACGCGTGTTCTCTCAAGAATTTGTGTCTGCCTGAGCTGGGTAAGGCGAAATCAGCGAAAGCCTACATTAAGCAGTATATGAATGACGATGAATTGCAGATGACAGAGGGGCAGGCGGTGGAGGCGTTATGAGGAAGCTGCTGAATACACTGTTCGTGATGACGGAGGACTCATATCTGTCTCTCGAGAACGACAATGTCGTCGTTCACCAGAGTGACAAGAAACTGGCTTCGGTGCCGTTGCGTTCCATAGAGCAAATCATGAGTTTCAGTTACAAAGGCGCATCTCCGGCGTTGATGGGAAAGTGCTCGGAATTCGATGTCGGGCTCTCCTTTTTCTCTCCTCACGGACGGTATTATTGTTCGGTTCTGGGAGAGAAGAATCGTAATGTTCTGCTACGCAGGGAACAGTTCAGAATCGCGGATGCCGAACAGAATAGTCTGCCGATTGCACAATCGTTTATCGCGGGGAAGCTGTTCAACTGCAGATGGGTGCTTGAACGCACGAAGCGAGATCATGCTATGCGTGTCAACGTCGAACGAATTTCAGACAAAAGCGCTGCGTTGCATGAAGCGATGAAGACACTTGATACTTGCCTATCAATAGACGAGCTCAGGGGAGTGGAGGGGAATGCAGCCAAGGATTATTTCTTTGCCTTCGACGACCTGATTTTGCGTGATAAAGATTCATTTTTCTTCGAAACACGTAGCCGCAGACCGCCGTTAGATAGAATGAACGCTTTGCTTTCCTTTGTCTACGCGTTACTTGCCAGTGATTGCACTGCCACGCTCCAAGGTGTCGGGTTGGATCCCTACGTAGGCTTCATGCATGTCGATCGACCGGGGAGGGCATCGCTCGCGCTAGATCTCATGGAGGAGTTCCGCCCTGCCATAGCTGATAGGTTTGCGCTGAGTCTCGTAAATACTGGTGCAGTGAAAACCGCGAATTTTGAGGAGCGGGAGAACGGTGGGATTTTTCTTAATGAGCAAGGCAGAAAAACCGTTCTCGCCGCGTGGCAGCGACATAAAGCTCAGACAATCACGCACCCGTTCTTGAATGAGAAGATACCATGGGGTCTGGTTCCTTACGTTCAAGCGCTGCTACTGACACGTACGATACGTGGGGATCTGGATGCCTATCCGCCTTTTATGTGGAAGTGAACAGACATGCTTGTCGTAGTAGCGTATGACGTCAACACCGAGACTCCGCAAGGTAGGAGACGGCTTCGACAGGTCGCCAAAACATGCAAGAAGTATGGGCAGCGCGTACAGAACAGTGTTTTCGAATGCTCTGTGACGCCTTCGGACTATTTGACGCTTAAGGATAATCTGTGCAAACTCGCGGATTTGGAATCGGATAGTCTGCGGTTCTACAACCTCGGGGCGAACTATTCGAACCGAATTGAGCACATGGGAGTGCAACGGCATTTGCCCGACGATGGTGTCATGATGGTGTAGATGCGGACGAGTGACAATAAGGTACGCGGATAGGGGTAATCGCGGCGCTGTGCGAACCCGGAGCACACATGAATACGTTGGAAGTTCGCACCTGAATTTATCAGCCGTCGTTTTTTCAGGGCAGATGATTCACCCTTTTGAAGTTGTTCTCGCGCTGAAAGCTTTTGGCGTGGGAGGCTCCTCACGAATGTCATTGTCTTTGGTAAAATATTGACCGCATTATGGATTTTTTGGTTCCATTTGTGCGGTCGCTCCCTCCGGGGAGCGTGGATTGAAATATCCATGTGACGACCTGACTGAGCACCGGCAGCAAGTCGCTCCCTCCGG
>CALNAE010000197.1 GCA_937874315.1 uncultured Bifidobacterium sp.
GACCCGCCCACCGGACGGCCTCGGCACCGCCCTGTCCCGTGCGGCTCCGCTCCCGGGCGCGCCATAGCTCAGTGATGCGCGACAGCGCCTCGGGGCAGTCGTACCAGTCGGCACGCCATTTGCGCTCGGTAGTCCCGCAGCGTCGCTTGTACATGTGCCGCAGCCAACGGTAGAAAAAATCGTAAGCATTAGCGAATACCGCAGTTTTTTTAGGTTTGGATTCGCCCGGATGCCCGGCAGCGCCTTCACGCAATGATTCGTGCAGCAGCTCGGACATCTCGTCTTGCAAGGATCCACTCATACGTCGTCCCCAATTCCATTGGCTGCATTGATCGACGCCTGTATGGCGTCGGCGTCGGCCCGCCGCATCCAGGGCATTGTTTTAAGCAGCACGGGCCGGTTACCGGACGATAGCAGCAATTCCCGGCCTCGTGGCAAGGATGCCAGATCATCGATCGATAGAATCGTGTCGCGCGAATTGGAAACATTCGATGACGAGTGCCCCTGCTGGAAGCCGACCTGCCGCTGCCGATACTCGTATTCGCCAACCAGCCCGCTCATATCGCGAAGGAAGTCCTCTTCCCGGACCCCGCCCATGTAAAGACTCATATTGGCCGCAGACCAGAGTTTCTTCATACCAGCGGCCCCCCAGACGCCCTCGCCCTGCGACCAGGATTGCAGGAACGTCTCGATGATGATGCCCCGCGAGCCATAATGCGAATAGAGGTCGGGCAGGTCGCGCCAACGGCAGACATTCGCCGCTTCATCCAAAACATTCAGCATCGGCTTTTGCAAGCGTCCCCCCGGCAGCGTTCGAGCGTAGGCCTCGGCCGCCTCGGTAACCGCTGCGGTAAGCGCCAGCGTCAACGCCCCGGCGCTGCCTTCGCCTTCACGACTCATTGAGCAGAGCGTGTCGTCTGATCTCACGAACGCAGCAGCGTCAAAACATGGCAGCGTTCCCTCGGCCGGAGGGTTGACCCAGCGCATCGCGCGACGGTTCGTCAGCACACGGCACAATCGCATCGCGGTCGCATACACCCCTTGGCGCTGCTTGTCCGGAGCGTCGATATCCGCTTCAAGGCCGTCGGCAATCTGCTCATACTCGTGTTCTATCAGAATATCGACAGGTCTGCGGTCATTAGGATGTGTCAGCCAATGCCAAATACGGGTAATGGGCAGGCCGTCCAACGCGGCAGCGAGCAGCAGCGCACTGACGAGATTCTGACCGGCGGAATCGAAGAACGCATCTTTCCGCGCATCAGGATCAGTGGTCGCAGCCATGAAATAGCCGGCCAATTTATCGGCTTTTGTTTCATCGGTGACATACGACAATGGGTTCCACCACCAGGTCTGCGGCTCATCGCAGACCTGCTGCGGGTCGAAGGCCCACACTGTGCCCTTGCGCGAGCGTGGGCCTCGTATCGCATCGATGATATCCCGCTTGTTGGAGGTGGCCAGCACCGGCCCTGGCGCATCGAGGATCGAAGGGATGACCAAACATGTCGTCTTGCCGGTACGAGGCCCGGCGATGGCGATAAGCAAATCCTCCCACGTCATGTACACCTTTGCGCCGGAGGCCACGAGTCGGCCGAGCACGATTCCCGGCGTATCCGCCTGCACACCGAGCCGTTTCGCTACTTCGGCCGCATGCCGTTCACGCAGCGACTCGATGTCACGGCCGACGCCCATATGCTTCGCGGCATCATCTACGCGCGAGCGGCCACGTCGCCTTTGCGCGTAGAGCCAGAATCCGGCGGCTACCACACCGCACATCGCCACGGCCACAAGTCCGACTGCGATCCAGCCGTAGAAACCCGGCCAAGTCAGACTGCGGTCGGCTAGGCCGAATGCCACTCGATAGGGGTTCATCATCGGCGGAGCCGCATGGGTTTTGAGCAATGTGCCCAGCCACCAGCCGCACCAGGCTAACGCCAGCGCCAGCAATGCAATGGCGACGCCGCCAAAAATCAGGATATTCTGATCGCTCAGGCCGTTCGGCTGCTTGCGTCGGTTATTCGTTGCCATCAGACTGTGGCTCCTACGTCGGGAGCATGCCATAATGCATTCGTGTCATTGACATGCTCCTCTAGCTCCGTGAGATCAAGATGGAATGGGATGCCCGGCCGCCCGCCGACCTTGACGAGGAATTTTCCACGTCCGGGAGGCGCGATCTCGCGGCCTAGGCGGGCGTCCCAGGAGGGAGGGTCTTGCCATGATGTCAATAGCTTGGTTTCCGCGTTGCTGACGCGCACTGCCGAATTGAGCAGCGGCATCTCATTGTCGGGCAGGCCGCCGCAGATCACCATGCCGGAGCGTTCGATGAATCCCCGGGCTTTATACCGGTCAGCTTCTACCGGCAGCGACATCAGGTCATGTATCGTGTGGGTGATGAGGGCCTGACCGACGCCAAACGAACGGTTGAGTCGTGTCACCTGATCGACCCTATCCACCATGCCGGAGCCAGAGCGCAGAGCGCTCCACAGCTCATCGAGCACCAGGAAATAATGCCTGAGCTTTTCCAAGCCTGCCTCTGCCAGAATGTGATTCGCATCTACTGAGCAGAATCCCGCGTCCCAGCAGGCCATAAGCGCGGCCGCCCGCTGATCCTGGTCGGCTTCGTTAATGGAGGAGAGGTCAAAGACCACCGGCCGCGTGGGATCCATCTGCTCGCTGGTTTGCCGCGAGAACAAATCGCCCATAGCGCCGTCGCCGGAGAGTTCGATTAAAGAGGATTCGAGATTTTCGGTTATCTCCCGATATCGTTCGTCGCTGCCCCGATCCAGCGCGACATTCCGCACCGCCTGCGGAGCAGAGCGCAGCACGTCGAGCAGATCACGCATCGTAGGCGGCTTGATGCCGAAACGATCGTCCAGCACGCGCAGCGCGCGGTCGATGATGGTGCCCTCCCGTTCGGTGGGCTTGCTGCCACGGGATATCGTGATAAGCGCCCGCACCATGTTTCGCCGCCGCGAGTGGATGATGGTATGCAGCTCGTCGCGCCGCTCGCCGGAAAGCCGGTTCAGCGAGTTC
>CALNAE010000198.1 GCA_937874315.1 uncultured Bifidobacterium sp.
GAGCAGAAGTGGTCGCATTCCATCGTTTGCTCGAAATTCTTTCGTCAACTATTAGGTGATTTGTCTCACGTAAACCTTTACGGTGCTTAGTAAACGATTTCGTATCGTGTATGATTGAAATCAATGCCAAAAGTTTTGGCCTTACGGGCTTGTGAAAGCTTGAAGGGGGGAATGCAACAACTTCGGTCAACAGTTTCGACTGTACGAGGGATTTGGAAGGTTTTGAGGCGTTTATCAGTGATGGGTGGCGGTTCAAGAGATGAGGAAGGGCGTGCGCGAATATGAGGAGTTCTCGAATGTCGTGTTTGTTGCCTGTAACTACCTGGATCAAGGGTGATAGATGATGAAGAGAACCATACAAAGTGGAGGTAGTGGTACAGCGTTCGCAAGGTGTATGCTTTCTATTCTTGCTACTGTGGCTATGCTTGCCACTGGCGGAATAGTGGCCGCGATTCACGCACCGGTTGCTCATGCTGCGGGTGCGGCTGGTAACAGTATGTTCAATTGCACGTCTGGCTACGTTTATTCGATGCAAGGCAATGGTGATGTCAAACAGGTTGCTACCGATGGCACTGTTTCTACAGTTTACACGACCGGTGGAGCAGCACAGGAATCTGATTATAACGGCATTGGTATCGGCGCAAATGGTTCGGTTGCGTACTGGTATCAGCGCAGCCAAGATGGTTCTCAGATAAAGAATATAATAAAATATCAAGCTGGCGGCACACCGCAATCAATGTCCGGATCAGGAAAAACTGATATGGGGGACATGGCTTTGGTAGCTGGAGCTGTTGATCCGAGCTCGGGGAACTTCGTCGTTGGCAAAATCAAGAACAGTAGGATTTATCTTTGGGCATGGATAGGAACAAAATATAGTAATTTAGGGTATGCGCAAGATTCGAACCTCTCTTCAGATGGCCTTAACGGCGACATTGCATTCAATGCTGCCGGAGACTTGTATGCAGTTAGCAGTAGTGATCCGAATCGGCTCGGTGACGTCACGGTTAATATTACGCTGATTAAGGCGGCTGATCTCGCGGCAGCTATTACCGCGAATGATTCAAACAGAGCGATTGTTGCTTCGAATGTTGTCTCGAAGACGTTTCAAGCTAAAAGTGGGTTTAACGGCATTGCTTTTGGCCAGGACGGTTATGTTTATGTCGGGAATAAATCAACATTACTGAAATACGATCCTATGTCATGGACATTGAGCAGCACTGTTACTGATAAATTGGATAATAGCACTGATTTGTCCTCGTGCTCCACTCCGCCGACGTTGCAGGTCGTGAAAAATCTCCCGAATGGGCGAGCTACCGTAAACGATCAGTTCACATTATCCATCATCGATTCGACGGGCACTGCTGCTACTCCAGCAACGACAACGGGTGATCAGTCTGGCATCCAGTTAAACACTGCTGGCCCGGCACCTGTTGTTGCAGGCAAAGCGTACACCGTTGCTGAGTCAGCTGGATCTGAATCCACAAATTTGAATAATTACATATCAAGTTTGTCATGCATTGATAATGCGAATAATAATGCGGAAGTTCCTGTAACAAATGGGAAGTTAGTCATTCCTGGAGGTGGGGCAAACCCCGCTCGTGTCACCTGTACCTTTACCAATACCCCTCAACCGGGTTCGGCGACGGTGAATGTGCATAAGCTGATTAAGTATTCTGCGAATGCGACGCCGCAGCCTCTGTCTGGTTGGACTGTGGGAGCAAATAGTACTGCCACTCAAGGGACGGTGACGCAGGCTCCTGCAGGCACTACACAACAAACTAACGCTCAGGGTGTGGCATCGTGGACGTTGAACTTTAATAATGCGAGTGGTGTGGCGAATGTTGCCGTGAATGAGCAGCAGCAGAACAATTACAAGTTTGATTCAGGAAATTCGCTTAATCAATGCACCGTCACGGGAGACAATGCATCCAATCAGCCGATTGCGATTGCTTCGCAGGATGGTGTCACTGTGCCTAGTGTCAAACCTGGGCAGACGGTGGATTGCACGTTCGTGAATGTGTACACGAATGCGCCTACGAAGGAAGTTGCTAATCCGACTGATGGAGCAAAACTTGGCTCTACGGTTCCATGGACCATCGTGGCCCCGGTGCAACCTGACAAGCCCGGCGCAATTTCAAAGTTTGTGATATCAGATAAGCTTGACTCGCGGTTGTCGTATAGCAGTATCAGTGTTCAAGGTTTCACGCAAGGCACTGATTATACGGTTGACCCGGCTATGCCGGCGAACGGGAACACGGTGACGGTGACATTCACTGCCACCGGTCTGGGCAAGATTACGGCTGGACAGCAGGTAACCATAACGTTGAGCACCACGGTCGATTCGTTGGGCGACGGTGTGATTCCGAACCAGGCGACGGTGTTCACCAACGGCAACGACGGCATTACGACCAGCAGGCCGGGGTACCCAGATACGAATCCCACGACGAATTGGGGCCCGCTTGAGATATGCAAGCAGGCTACCGGGGCTGAGTCATCTGGGCAAAACGCGTGTGATGACGGTCTTGCTGGCGCTGAATTCACCGTGTATTCTGACTCCTCCGCAAGCAATGCCGTGGGCACCTTTACGACTGGCAGCGATGGTATAGGGCGCATTACCTTGTTCGTTGGGAACAATGACGACAAGGGACCAAAGACCTACTATCTCAAGGAAGCGAAGGCCCCAGCGGGTTATGTGCTTGACAGCACCGTGGGCCCGGTGCAAGTCTCGGCTGGTGCTGAAACTGCTGCGTCCGCGTATTACATATCAAATAAACAGGCGACACCTCCCACATTGCCATTGACTGGTGGCATGAGTACGGACG
>CALNAE010000199.1 GCA_937874315.1 uncultured Bifidobacterium sp.
ACTTGACCCATGGCGGTGGTAGAGTGTCGCTCGAACAGGATGTTGATCCGTTATCAGCGGGGAGTCTTCGGAAGAACGGTCGCGCGAGTGCGATATGCGCGGCATCGGGCCGATATCCCGATGTCGTGTGTCGTATCGCCGCTTGCTCGACTCAGTAGAACCGGCGGGATCGGCCCGACATAGCCGAACCCAAGTGGTGTGAACGCGTGATGAGAATCGCGGGTCCGCGCAAACGAGGTGGTACCGCGGTGGCGGCGGTGATGCGGTAACGCATCGCACGGCCATCGTCCTCGTGGTAGTCAAGGAACAACCTGCACCACGAGGAGAGCAATCGTGACCGCCACAGACACCAAGCATGTATATCCCAAGGCTTCGCTCGAAGCTGCCGACGCCCGGGTGACGCCGAGTCCAAGTTTCCCTAGGCTCGAGGAGAAAGTCCTCAACTACTGGGACAAGGACGACACCTTCCAGAAGTCCATCGACCGCCGTCCGTCCGGCGATCACAGCCAGAACGAATTCGTTTTCTTCGACGGCCCGCCATTCGCCAACGGCCTGCCGCATTACGGCCACCTGCTGACCGGCTACGCCAAGGACGTCATTCCGCGCTATCAGACCATGAAGGGCCACCGTGTCAACCGCGTCTTCGGTTGGGATACGCACGGCCTGCCCGCCGAGCTCGAGGCGCAGAAGGAACTGGGCATCGAATCCGTTGACCAGATCGAGAAGATGGGCATCGAGAAGTTCAACGACGCCTGCCGCGCCTCGGTGCTGAAATACACCGGCGAATGGCAGGCCTATGTGCATCGCCAGGCGCGTTGGGTCGACTTCGAGCATGGCTATAAGACGCTGAACACGCCATATATGGAGTCGGTGATCTGGGCGTTCAAGCAGTTGTACGACAAGGGCCTGGCCTATCAGGGCTACCGCGTGCTGCCATACTGCCCGAAGGATGAAACGCCGCTGTCCGCGCACGAGTTGCGTATGGACGCCGACGTCTATCAGGATCGTCAGGACACCACGGTTTCGGTGGCGGTCAAGCTGCGCGACGAGGAGGACGCCTATGCAGTCTTCTGGACCACGACCCCGTGGACCGTGCCGACCAACTTCGCCATCGTCGTCGGCGCCGACATCGACTATGTCGAGGTGCGTCCGACCTCGGGCAAGTTCGCCGGCAAGAAGTTCTATCTGGGCAAGCCTCTGCTCGGCGCCTACGCCAAGGAGCTGGGCGAGGACTACGAGGTGGTCCGCGAGCTCAAGGGCAAGGACATGCAGGGCTGGCGCTACTGGCCGGTCTTCCCGTATTTCGCGGGGGAGAAGGCGACGGCTCAGGGCGGCATGCCCGGCCCGAACGCCTATCAGATTCTGCTGGCCGACTACGTCGACACCGTCGAAGGCACTGGCTTGGTTCATCAGGCTCCCTACGGCGAGGATGATATGAACACCCTCAACGCCCACGACATCGCCACCACCGATGTGCTCGACGTCGGCTGCCATTTCACCTCCGCCTGCCCGGAGTACGAGGGCATGTATGTCTTCGATGCGAATCTGCCGATCCTGAGGAACCTGCGTGCCGGCGACGGCCCGTTGGCCCGGATCCCGGCCGAGCATCGCGCGTTGCTGTTCCAGGAGAAGAGCTACGTGCACTCCTATCCGCACTGCTGGCGCTGCGGCACGCCGCTGATCTACAAGCCCGTGTCGTCCTGGTTCGTGGCCGTCACGAAGTTCAAGGATCGGCTGCTCGAGAACAACCAGCAGATCAACTGGATTCCCGGCAACGTGAAGGACGGCCAGTTCGGCAAGTGGCTGGCGAACGCGCGCGACTGGTCGATCTCCCGTAACCGCTTCTGGGGCTCGCCGATTCCGGTATGGGTCTCCGACGACGATCGCTATCCGCGCGTGGACGTGTATGGTTCGCTCGAGGAACTCAAGCGCGACTTCGGCGACTATCCGCGTGATCGCAAGGGCGAGGTGAATCTGCACCGCCCGTTCATCGACGAGCTGACGCGCCCGAACCCCGACGACCCGACCGGCAAGTCGCAGATGCATCGCATCACCGACGTGCTCGACTGCTGGTTCGACTCGGGTTCGATGCCCTTCGCGCAGTTCCACTATCCGTTCGAAAATCAGGAGTATTTCGAGCAGCACTATCCGGCCGACTACATCGTGGAATACATCGGCCAGACCCGTGGCTGGTTCTATCTGCTGCACGTCATGGCCACGGCACTCTTCGATCGCCCGGCCTTCAAGAACGTGATCTGCCATGGCATCGTGCTCGGCAGCGACGGCCAGAAGATGAGCAAGCACCTGCGCAACTACCCGGACGTCAACGGGGTCTTCGACAAGTTCGGCTCCGACGCGATGCGCTGGTTCCTCATGAGCTCGCCGATCCTACGCGGCGGCAACCTCGTCGTGACCGCCGACGGCATCCGCGACACCGTGCGCCAGGTCATGCTGCCGGTGTGGAGCTCGTACTACTTCTTCACGTTGTACGCCAACGCGGCGAACGGGGGAGCTGGCTACAGCGCCCGTTGTCTCAGGCCCGACGAGGTGGCCGGCCTGCCTCAGATGGACCGCTACCTGCTGGCCCGCACTCGGATGCTCGTGGAACAGGTGGAACGCGCGCTCGACGACTTCGCCATCTCCGACGCCTGTGCCGCGGCGCAGGACTTCCTCGACGTGCTGACCAACTGGTACATCCGCAACACCCGCGATCGCTTCTGGCATGAGGACGAGCAGGCGTTCAACACGCTGTACACCGTGTTGGAAACCTTCATGCGCGTGCTGGCCCCGCTGGCCCCGATGGAGGCCGAAACCGTGTGGCGCGGCCTGACGGGCGGCGAATCGGTGCACTTGGCCGACTGGCCGTTCCTCACCGAGCAGCGGACTGGCGTTGCAGAGCGGGGGACTGGCGTTGCCGATGCCGGGGCGGGTGCCGAGGCTGGTGCCGAGGCTGCTCAGCACGCATCCGACGCCGACGATCAGCCGACCGAGCTGGGGCGCATCCTCGTGGCCGACCCCGAGCTCGTCGCCACGATGGAACAGGTCCGCGAAATCGTCTCCGGCACGCTTTCGCTGCGCAAGGCGGAGCAGATTCGCGTGCGTCAGCCGCTGTCCGAGCTTACGGTACTCATCGAGAATCCGGACGCCGCGGCCGCCTACGCCGAGTTGCTCGAGTCCGAGCTCAACGTCAAGCGCGTGACGTTCTCCACGCTCGAGGATGCGCCCCGGCACGGTCTCAAGGTGCTGCACGAGCTCAAGGTCAACGCCCGTGCCGCCGGCCCGCGCCTGGGCAAGCAGGTGCAGTTCTGCATCAAGGCCTCCAAAACCGGTGCCTGGCATGTGGACGCCGCCACGGGTGTGCCGGTGGTCGAGACCCCGAATGGGGACGTCGCGCTGGAGGCGGGTGAATACGAGCTGCTCAATCAGGTCGAGGAACAGGATGCCGCGCATTCGTCGGACGTCGCCTCGGCGGCGCTGCCCTCAGGAGGCTTCGTGATCCTCAACACCGTGCTCACCGCTGACCTGCTGGCCGAAGGCTACGCCCGCGATGCCATCCGCGCCGTCCAGGACGCCCGCAAGGAGGCTGGACTCGACATCGCCGACCGCATTGTTTTGCGGTTGGCGGCGCCCGCAGTCGACGCTCCCAAGGCCGAGCAGTTCCGTGACCTCATCGCCGCCGAGACGCTCGCCACGAGCCTGGAGATCGTTGCGGATGAAGGCTCGAGTGAGTTGGGTGTGAGCGTGCAGAAGGCAT
>CALNAE010000200.1 GCA_937874315.1 uncultured Bifidobacterium sp.
TTTGTTTCAGGCAGGAGACGGCATACGGGATCTAGTACGGTCTAGTGGGCTCGGAGAGGGGTAGAAGAGGCAGTGTGCGTTCGGCCGATGAGGTTTGTTGGTGATGTGGCAGACCAGTTGATAAGACGTTGCCCGCCGGTCTTCCCGGCAGTCCCGAGGTGGACGAGAAGATCCCGGTCAGCCGTGGCGGTTCGCCGTATGACTTCGCCAACTGCTTCCTTGCCCATCGCTGGTGCAACCGCACTCGTTCCAACCACACGGTCGAGTGGGCGCGTCAACGCATTCATCAACTCATCACGCAAGGCCATGCCGACGACATCAGATCGACGTCCTTGCCGTTGTCGACGAGCGGCGATTGGTGACCCCTGGGGAGGGCACCCCCGGCAGGCGTTTATCAGCCGCCTCGGGTGCAGTGCTGATCTCCCTCCCGGTTAACCACGGGATCGTCAAACGTCGCACAAGCTCTTTGTCTCATGCGTCGCAATCGTTGGAATTACAATACTTCGGAGGTTGCATGAGATCCAACGCGAAAACGTCGCACGATGATGCAATCTCCGCTGAAATACGTAAATGCCCGCAATGCGGCGACGCGTTCATCCCCAAACGCAGGAATCAGCGGTACTGCTCCTCGGCCTGCAGAAAGAATGCGAGCAGGTCACGAAGAAAAGGCGATGCTGATGCGCCCGCGCCAGTAATCCAAAAACCGCGTCACAGGATAAAGACGCGAAGAAAAAGCCGTGATCTGAGCCGTGAGGATTTCGAGGATATGGTCGAGCCGCTCGGAAGTTATGAAGACATGCTCCGCCTCACCGTCCGCCGATTGAAAAAGGAAATCGAGAACCCGTCCACCAGCAGCCGCGATCTGCCGGCCCTGAGCAGACAGCTGCTCCAATCGGCAAGGCAGCTTGAGCAATTCGAGGGTGATCCCGCTGAGGACAGCGACGACATGGCCGATATGGAGGTTGACGATGACATCAGCTTCCGAGCGGAAGCTATCTGAAGCCGCACGGCACCTTATCATGCCATCGGGAATCGTAACCAGCATGTTCCCAAAGGTGGAGAGTCAAGCAGCCAAATGCGGCATCAGCTACGACCGCTGGCAGCAAGGTCTGGGCACCATCATGCTGGGACGGCGCAAGGACGGCACCTTCGCGGCCTCGATTGGCGGCGTTGTCATGAGCATCTGCCGGCAAACCGGTAAAACGTTCACGGTAGGCTCCATCATCACCATGCTGTGCATCCTGATACCGGACCTCACGGTCATATGGACAGCGCACCGCAGCAAGACCTCGGATCGGACCTTCGACAATCTCCGTGGTCTGGTAAAGAACAGACACGTGGCGCGATACCTTGCACGAACCACGCGATCGGACGGGGTTCGCGCCGGCAACGGGCAACAGCAGATAAGCTTCGCCAACGGATCGCAAGTCATGTTCGGCGCTAGGGAGCATGGCTTCGGTCGAGGCATCGACGCCGTCGATATTCTCATCTTCGACGAGGCTCAGATACTCACGGAACGCGCCATCAGCGACATGGTCCCCGCGGCCAACACGTCGCGCAACGCCCTCGTGATCTACATGGG
>CALNAE010000201.1 GCA_937874315.1 uncultured Bifidobacterium sp.
GGTCCCAGCCATGGGTTAGGCTTGCAGGGTTGTATATGGCTACGCCGTATGCATTGCATACACACTCCTGCTGTGGAACGTCCGCAGCCACTTGTCCGAAGGAGGTGGGTGATGTCTGCACACAATTATGAACTGATGTTCATTGCCGATTCTGAGCTTGATGAGCACGGTCTGAAGAAGTTGACCGAGCAATACATGGAGCTTGTCACCAAAGATGGGGGCTCCGTCGAGGAACCCGATTACTGGGGGCGCCGCAAATTCGCTTATGAGATCAACGGCAAGAACGAGGGCAACTATGTCGTCGTGAAGTATTCCTGCGAGCCGGCCGTAAGCACCGAGCTGGATCGTGTCCTCAATCTCAACGAGTCCGTGGTCCGCACGAAGATCATTCGCAAGGACGCCAAGTAAGTCGTAAGTCGTAGGCCGTAAATCGTACGTCGATCGACGACCCCGTTCGCGCCGCATTCGCCGCGGTTTCGCGACATTCGGGTGAACGGCCAATACGATACGAACGGTAAACGAGACGGCAGCGGATATCGTCAGCTGATATCAGCATCAGATACAAGCGTTAGATAAGAAGGGAGTGTCATGGCAGGTGAAACCACTCTTACCATCGTCGGTAATCTCACCGCGGATCCCGAGGTGAGGACGATTGGCAGCGGGGCATCCGTCGCCAATTTCACCATCGCATCCACGCCGCGCACATATAATCGCGACAGCAACCAATGGGAAGATGGCCAAGCGCTGTTCATGCGTTGCGCCGCTTGGCGTGAGCTTGCCGACCACGTCGCTTCCAGTTTGTCTAAAGGCATGAGGGTCATCGCCACGGGACGAATCAGCCAGCGGTCCTATCAGGCCCAGGATGGTTCCAATCGCACGGTCGTTGAGATGACGGTCGATGAGATTGGTCCGTCGCTGCGCTACGCGACCGCGCAAGTCACGCGCCAGAGTTCAGGCGCCGGCTTCTCGGGCGGTTCTCGCGGTGGGTTCTCGGGTAACTCCGGGAATTCGGGCAATGGCGGCAATGCGGGTAATCGCAGCCGCGGCGCCTACCAGGGTGGTGCCGGTTATTCCGGCGGTGCCTCGGCCCAGCAGTCCGCTCCGGCGGCCGACCCCTGGGGTTCGCCTTCGCAGTCCAACGGCTCGGATGGGTTCTCATCCTTCGGCTCGGGTTCCGACTTCGGTGGGGACTCGGACGAACCAGAGTTCTGATCCGCTGGTTCCTCGACCAATCCATGCCCGGCGCTTCAGTCTGTGTCCAGCAGTCTGTGCCCTCGTATCGTTTGCATCTTTCATATCGGTTATAACTATTCAAGGAGAACATCACATGTCACGCAAAAGGCCGCAACCACCGGTCAAACCATTCAAGAAGAAGCCGAATCCACTGAAGGCGGCCAAGATCACCGAGATCGACTACAAGGACGTCGCGCTGCTGCGCAAGTTCGTGTCCGATCGTGGCAAGATCCGCTCTCGGCGCATCACCGGCGTCACCATCCAGGAGCAGCGTCAGATTTCGCAGGCCGTGAAGAACGCCCGCGAGATGGCTCTGCTGCCGTACGCCACCACCGGTCGCTGATAGAAGGATAGGAACATGGCTGAAATCAAAGTTATTCTTACCAAATCCGTCTCCAACCTCGGTCATTCCGGCGATGTCGTCGAAGTGCGCTCCGGTTATGCGCGCAACTACCTGATTCCGCAGGGCCTCGCCTTCGCGTGGAGCAAGGGCGCCGCCGCGCAGATCGCGTCGATGCGCCGCGCACGTCTGGCCAAGAACGCCGCCACCCGTGAAGACGCCGTGGCCGCCAAGGCCGCCATCGAGGGCACGATCGTCGAGATCGCAGCCAAGGTCTCCGAATCCGGGAAGCTGTTCGGCGGCATCTCGGCCGAGAAGATCGCGGCCGCACTGGCCGTCAAGGCCGTCGTGGATCCGAAGAGCATCCACGTCGCCGCCATCAAGTCAACCGGAGAGTTCCCGGCCACCGTGGCGTTGCATCCCGAAATCTCCTCCTCCTTCACCGTCAAGGTGGTCGCGGAGTAGTCCAAAGGTTGGCATGGAAATATGCCGGCTTTGTATTGATTATTGATACCTGTTTATTGATTTCGGTATCAGGCTTAAGCACAAGTCCGCCGTCTGCGTTCGTTCGCAGACGGCGGATCTTGTTCATGCGGGTGAACGTACGCAGGGTTGCGGCGTATAGACGCTTCGATGTGGCAACTATGCTGATGACAATAGTTTTGGTAGATTGTCAAGAGCATCTGCAGTTTGCTGCAACTGTTTTCTACGAATTGCAGCAGAGCGGCAGTGCCGTGAGGTGCACTGCTTCAGCGGATTGCATGCTTCGTGGGCGAAGTGCGCCGGTCCGATTGACACAGACACGTGAAGCGATTGCTGCGAATACGGATTCGTTTGCTTTGCCGGATTGGAAGGAAAGAAGTTAACGGTCATGAGTAAAGGCGTACAAGGTGCGGTGCTTCGGCTGCTGCGCGCCGAGACATTCCGGTTGCGCGTCAAGTCCACGATGTTGGAGTGCGGTGGACTAATGAAACGCATCACATTTTCCAGCCCGGACGAATTGCCTGCTGTGTTGTTCGAACCGGCGGCGTGGATACGGCTGTGGTTCCGCACCAGTGAGGGCCGGGAGGTCCAGCGCGCGTATACGGTTGCCGGCTACGCTCCGGACCGCAGCACCATCGATGTGAGCTTTTATCTGCATCAAACCAGTGGCCCTGCGGCGGCGTGGGCGCAACGCGTGCGATCAGGTGCGATGCTTGACGTCAGCCTGTTGGGGTCTCGACCGTTCCACCTCGATGAGTGGGCTAAAGGTGTTGTGCTATTAGGCGACGAAACCGCATTTCCTGCGGTGCGCGCAATTCTGGCCAGTCTTCCTGACGATATCGAGGCCCGGGTGTTGCTTACCGGAGAGCATGACCTGAGCGCATTCATTCCAACGCGTCAGCGCACGGATGTGCACTATCTCCCGGTGCAACGTGCGACGCATGGTTTCGAGCGCATGCTACGTGAGCTTGATGATTCGCGGATACGGGATCGTGCTGCCGACAATCGCGTCGCTGCCGACGAGCTATGGCATTGCTGGGCAGCAGGTGAGTCCTCGATGATGCGTGCGGTCCGTGCGGCTGCCAAACGCAGCAATGTGTTGTGCGAGCAAAAACCCAGTACGCGGAGCTACTGGTCGCGGCATCGTGTGATCTGATCCAGGCCGGTTGCCGTATTGTCGGTTGCCGGTCAATGGCGCCGTTTAACGGTCGGTCATACTGTACGTCCTGCGTCGCGCGGCCTATGGCATGGTTTACAAGTTCGTGGTTTACGGGCTTCCCGTGGTGGTGTCGATCCGTTGTAGATGATCCAGGGCCAGGGTCTTCATATCCGTCGTGTCCGGTGTGATCAACCGTTGCATTTGAATGCCGTCGGCGTTCATCGCTGCCAGCGGCATAGCGATGAACGCGCCCATTACAGTGAGCTCAATAGCAAGTTAAATAGGGGGCGGACTAGTATGGGGCCCAATGAATACGAGTAATGTGGCTAGGGCCGTACGATCCGATGATTTTCACCCGATCGCCGGTTTCGGTCCGGAGCTTGATGGCGGACTGATGCATACCTTCGAGATGCCGGTTGGCATCGGTAATCTGACGGCGACGGCATCGCCGGAACTCCGTACTGCGCCCCGTCTTTCACTGTTCCTTCCCGGTTTTTCCGGATCGAAAGAGGATTTTCTGAGCTTTTTCCCGCAGCTGTATGCCAAGCTCGATGATCCTGCCGAACGTGCGTTGGCCAGCTTCAGCTTGCGCGGACAGGCGGATTCCGTTGCTCCGGCGGGGCAGGGTGCTTATCGGCTTGAGGATTTCGTCGCAGATGGGTGCAGAGTGATGGAGCAGCTCGCCACAAGCGAGTACCCCATCGATCTGGTCGGTCATAGCTTCGGAGGCGTGGTGGCCCGGCGAATGACCATCGCCAGACCGGATCTGGTTCGATCGCTCACTTTGTTCTCGACTGGAGCCGTCCCCATCGGACAATCGGAGATCACCCGATCGGCCAAGGCGCTTATCGAACAATATGGAACCATGGTCGTGTTCAAGGGCAATTTCCCCGATTGCAGCGATGAGCCTCAAGATGACCCATATACGGAGATGTGCCGGTTGCGTGCCCATGCCACCAGCATTGACAACTTATTGGCTATGTCAGATATCCTAATCCATTACAACGATGTCACCAACGCTTTGAAAGATACCAAGGTACCGGTTTCGATCGTGTATGGCGCCAATGATCTCGTCTGGCCTCAACCGGTTTATGTCGCTGAGGCCAAGGCCTTGGGCGTCACCCCGACGGTGATTGCGGATGCCGGCCACAGCGGGCAGCTTGACAATCCGGAGGTATTGGCCACGGCGCTGGTTAATTTCTGGGACCATTGTGGCGAATCATGATTGGCCATTCCAATGGGTGTTGTTCCGCACGCTACTGCGTGAAACACTGTTCTCTCGGGCGGAAATCAGTCCAGAGGCCAGCGTGATCACCGAGACTACAGAGACTGTTAAACCAAAGCGCCCACGATCAACAGGATGATGGCCAACAACGGCAGCGCACCCTGCTTCATGGCCGCAGTGCGATGCGGCGCTGAGGAGACGAACAGCACCAGCGCCGCGGCGAGCATCGAACCCGTGCCCGCAAAAGCCAAGCTGAGTCCGACGACGTGGGAGTTCGAGAACCATGCGATCACGCCGACCAGCGCGATGATGGCGAGGAACAGGTTATAGAACCCCTGATTGTAGGCGTTGAACTTGGTGAGTTTCGCGTCCTCGACGCTGCCGGTTTTGAACAGCTCGCGTGCCTGTTCGCCCTCCCAGGCGAAGGCCTCCAGATAGAAGATGAATACATGGAGCAAAGCCGCTAATACGGCGATAATCATACCTGCAATGAGCATGGTTGCAATCCTTGAAACGAGAGGTGAAAAATTCTGTTGTTCTCAGCGTACCGTTGCGTGTGCACGATTTCGCCGGGTGATTACCCGACTTCGGCGAGTCGGGTGGCCTTCGCGCCGCCGACGGCCGGTCGGAGCCGGCGATAACGCCCGACCGCCAGGCCCACGCAGATGAACGCCATGGCATAGGCGAGCAGAATCGCGGTGTTCGCACCCCATGCGCCTAGGTCTGCGCCGGTTGCGGCGGCGGTCTCGATGCCGAGCGCGTTGTCGATGGCCGCGCAATACCACCAGCCTGGCAGGAGCTTGCCGACGACGACCATCGCCGTCGGCATGACGGTCGGGTCGAACATCATGCCCGAAGTGAACATCAGCACCAGCCCCAGCGTCACGCCGATGCCGTTGGCCGCGGCCATGGACGCGGTGAACTGACTGACCATGTAACCGAAGGCCGAGGACGCCACGATAAGCGCCAGCAACGTCAGCAGCGCGGATACGACATCGGCCCAGCCGATCGTCGCGACATCGATAGGCTGGGCGATGGCGATGGCCATGATGGCGATGCAGAAGTAGACCCACGTCGCGGCCCCCAGCAGCAGACAGGCGAGGAACTGCTGAACGGTGGAGTCGAGGACGCGCTGCGGCGAGGCGAGCATCCGGCGGCGCACCTCGGATCGATTGAAGACGCCGACGAGCAGAGCCACGCAGATCGTCAACGCGGTGAAAATGGGGTACAGGCCCATCTTGATCAGCAGCCCGAATCCGGTGGCCCCGTCATTCGACGATGCGCGCCCTGTGCTCTGGACGGCGATGGGTGAGCTGGCGTGCCGTGCCTGAGCCCTCGACACCGTGTATCGAATCGCCGAGGGCAGGCGTCCCGACAGCGCCGCGCTCGTCGTTGCGTTCGTTGCGTTCGTCGGTGTCGCCGTGTTCGCTGACGTCGCAGGTGCCGTCGACTCGTTGGCCGTTGTCGTCGCGGCATTGCCGCCGAGATCGCCGAGCAGGGCGAGCCGCAGCATGTTGAAATAGCCGTTCATCTGCATCGTCGCCAGCGATCCGCGTCCGGAGGCGTAGCTGGTCACGGTCCGCACGCCGGTCGGCGTATGCCCTGCGGCGACCTGAGTGAGGAACCGATCCGTATATCCCCGGGGCACGATGATGATGAGATCGACCTGATTGGTGGCCACGGCATCCTCCAGGGCCGTGGGCGAATCGCTCAGGGTGACCACATTCGCGTTTTTCGCCATGTAATCGCGCAGCCCGATGCCGATGGAGTCTTTCGTGGCGTCATCGGACGTGGCGTTGCCCTTGCCTCCATCCTCGGTATTCCCGTCGCGGTTGATCACGGCGACCGAGGCTCGTTGCGGGGTAAAGGATGACGCGGAGGATGACGCGGCATCCGAGCCGCCTGCCGACGCCCCTAGCGCGAGCATCATGACGCTCATGCCGATGAGATAGATGAGGATGTAGTTCTTATGCCGCCACAGAACGTGAAGCGCGGCTCTAAATGTGGTCATAGCGTTGCCTCCTGAGCAAGATCACGGCACCGATGAGAAAGACCGCGCTCATGGTCATCAGCACGCCGAAGGTGCGCATGAACGGCGCGAGGGAATCGTAGTAGAGCATGTCGTAGAACAGGTCGGACACCTGTTTGACGGGGTTGATGAGATGCAGCGCGGGGGCGGTGCGTTGGATCGTGTCGTTCAGCCGCATGGCGAAGTCGCCATACAGGCCGGCGAATAGCGAGCCCAGGGTCGCGATGAGCGTCGACAAACCGATTTTCGTCCCTTCCGGCATGCGCGGGATCGACCCCAGCAATGTCCCGGCGGACGTGGCGACGAAGGAGCCGATGATGACGGCGACGACGGCCAACGGCTCGCGACCGCCCACCGAGATGCCGCAAACGTACCGGATGAAGGAGAGCGTGACCAGCAGGCTGATCGACGCCCCGAGCCAGCTGGCGCAGAACGCGGCGGCGAGCTGCCGCCACTTCGAGAGCGGCGACACGGTTCTGCGGGCGCCGAGCGCGGAAAGATTGGCCTGCGCCAACGTGATGGCATGCAACGCGAAGGTCATCGACATGAGACAGGCCATGCCGAGCAGCGCGTAATAGTATCGCGCGAACGGGTCGGGCTTGAAATTCGTCAGGCTGACTTCCTTGGCGAATGAACCTTGCGAGGACAGGGCGCCGACGACCTTGGTGTCGGCGAACAGCGAAGGATTGCTCGTCGCTATGGCCTCGCCCGCCGAAAGCGTCTGATTATAGCGATCGATGACGTTGTTGAGCACGCTCAGCGTGATCGCCATGCTGTTGGTCGAAGACGCGCCGTCGGCCCGCGAGGCCGTGGTGTCGGAAACGACCATGGCGAGCGTGCCGTCGTCCTTCGCATACAGATAACCGACGGTGGCATGACGATCGAGGGCCGACCGCGCGGCTCGACGCGAGGTCGCGGTCGTGGCGGTGATAAGTCGCTCGCCACTCGTGCTGCCGTCGAGCATGTCGATGAGCTGTTGCGCGCTCACGGTGCGCTTCCAATTGGCGTCTTGCACGACGGTGAACCGTTGCGGTTCGATGGACCAGTTGTCACGCAGCCCGGAGAACATGCCGAAGAACAACGAGGCGAGGATCAGCGGGAAGGCGAAGAGCCAGAACAGCTGCGTTCGTTCGCGCAGGCTGACGGTGATGGTGGTGATGAAGGTGCTCCACATGGCGTTTCCTTTCGTGTCTTGTCGTGGGCTCGCCCGCACGGCGCTAGTCGCGCAGGGCCTTGCCGGTGAGTTCGAGGAACACGTCGTTCAGGGTCGGTGGACGGGAGGTCAGATGCCCGATATGCACGTGGTGCCGGGTGAGCACGTCGAGCACGTCCATGAGGTTGCGTTGGCCCTGCCGGCAGCGGATCTCGAGTGAGGTGCCGTCGTAGGTGGCCCGGATGACCGTGGGCATCGCCGTGACCGCCGCGATGGTTTGGTCGTCGCAGTCCAGCGTCTCGACCGTGATGGTCTCGCCGGCGTTGATGAGGTGTTTGAGCTCGTCGGCGGTGCCCAGCGCGAGCTGTCTGCCGTGGTCCATGATCATGATCCGGTCGCAGATCTGTTCCACCTCCTCCATGTAATGGCTCGTGTAGATCACGGTCGCGCCCTCGCGGTTCAGCCGTTCGATGCCTTCGAGAATGGCGTTGCGACTCTGCGGATCGACGGCGACGGTCGGCTCGTCGAAGAACAGCAGGTCGGGCCGATGGGCGATGCCGCATGCGATGTTGAGCCGTCGCAGGAGCCCGCCGGAGAGCTTGCCGGGTCGGTACTGCGCGTAATCGTTCAGATCGACGAACGCCATGGCGTCATTGACCATCGGCGTTCGGTCGGATCGTTTCGGCACGTAGAGCGAACAGAAGTAATCGATGTTCTCCCGGACGGTCAGTTCATTGAACACGGCGACCTCCTGCGGCACCACGCCGATGCGGCGCTTGAGCCCGTAGGCGACCGGCGTCATGGGGCGGTCGAAGATGCGCACGTCGCCGGACTCGAAGGTGAGCAGCGCGAGCATGCAGTTGATGGCGGTGGTCTTGCCCGAACCGTTCGGCCCGAGCAGCCCGAGGATCTCACCCCGGCGCACATCGAGATCGAAGTGGTCCAGCGCCAGCATCGAACCGTAGTGCTTCACCAACGCGCTCACCCGCACGGCTTGCGGTGCCTTGTCGTCGGCTGAATTCGACGATCGTCCCGTCTCCATGGTTCGCGTTCGCGTCTGCGGTTGTGGTTGTGGTTGTGGTTGCGATCGTGCCGTTTGCCGCGCCCCGACGTGCTGTGCCGTTGATGCCGTTGCGGCCGCTGATATTTCGTTCATACTCCCATCATGGCCCATGGGTCGTGCCGCCGCGAGTGACCGACGTCACTGCCGGCCATGACAAATGTCACGTATTCATCCCTGATTCGCCCTGATTGTTCCCTGATTCCCCCCTGATTTTCCCGTGGACCGTGTCGCGCCGGCGATAGCGTGGTGCATGTGGTGCATAAGGAAGCGGCGGTTCTCTGGTGACCCGACTTCGGGGCATCTTCAGAAGTATTGACAGATGCTCCGAAGTCGGTTATGCGCCCAATATTTACAGGCTGCTGCCGGCGGGACCTGCTACGGCGGCGTCGTCGTCGGTGTTTCGCCGATTCTCATCGATGTGCGGAGCGTTGCGCAGCGTCTCGATGATGAGCTCGCGTGTTGACTGCAGACGGGCGATATGCTCCTCGATCTCACTCGCCTTGGTTTCGAGTTCCTTGCGCTCGCGCGCGCAGACGCCCTGTTCATAATCTAAACAGGCGGCGAGCCTGCGCACCTGGGCGATGGTGAGGCCGGCGGCGATCATATCGCTGATGCGGTGCGCGCGAGGGATCTCGGCACTGCTGAAATCCCGGTAGCCGTTCAGCGTGCGCGACTCCGGGAGCAGTCCCTGCATGCTCCAATACCGCACTTGCCGCGTCGTCAGACCGGCCTCCTGCGCAAATGCTCCGATTCTCATTGGTTGCCTCCCGTGTGTGGCTCGCTCGCTGTTGTGTCCTGACGTCGGCGGATTTCGTACAAGATTGCGACATGTTCTGACATGCTTCGACGCGCCCTAACACTTGACATTACCACTTATGTCAAGGTTTAGCCTAGGTTTCGGTCGCTCGGGACGGCCGATCGTCCGCCGCCGCGTCCGAGGCCACAAGTTGATGAAGATGAAAGCTTGGATTGCGCATTCGAACTATGAAAGGCTACGATGAAACGACTTGCCATACTGTCATTCCTGGTGATGTTCCTGATCGGAACGGATACGTTCCTGGTCTCGCCCATGCTGCCGGTGCTGTCGAGCACCATGGGGTTCCCCGCGGCACGCGGCGGCTGGCTGGTGTCCTCGTACGCGATCGGCTACTGCATCGCCGCGCTGATCGTCGGACCCATCTCGGATAGGCTGAACCGGCGCACGGTGCTGATCGTCGGATTCGCGATGTTCGCGTGCGCGACCGTAGCCTGCGGCTTCGCACGCGGATTCTGGGTGCTGTTGACGCTGCGGTTCGTTACCGGGCTGTGCGCCTCCATCGGTTCGCCCCAGATCTGGGCCATCATTCCTCAGCTGGTACCCAAAGAACGCGTCGCCGCAGTTATGGCCGCACCGACGGCCGGGCTGACCATGTCGACGTTGCTGGGAGTGCCCATCGGCAGTTTCCTGTCGGCCACGAGCACCAGCATGCCGTTCTTCGTCGTGGGCGGGTGCGCACTGCTGATGGTGGTCGTTCTGGTGCTGGCGTTCCCGGCGGTCACCGGTCCTGCGAAGGGCGTTGTGGCGGGTGCGCACGGCCCTGTCGGTGCATTGGCCGACTCCTATCGCAGGCTATTCTCGAATGCCCGCTCCACGCGATACTTTCTCGCGTATCTGCTGTTCCAGACCGGGAATTTCGCGATGATGACCTTCATCGCGACATGGTTCGCGAAAGGCTTCGGCCTCAGCCAGGTCGGCATCGGCTGGGCGGTGATGATCATCGGCGTGGGCAATACGCTGGGCGCGTTGGCCGGACCATGGGTGATGGCGCGGCTCGCCCATGGCAGGATGATGCTGGTCGGTTTCTGCGTATATATCGCGCTGTATGCGGTGCTGGCGCTGTCCGTGAACATCATCATGGCGTGCGCGTTGTTGTTCGTAACCTATATGGTCAGCGGCGCGATTTTCCCGTTGTTCATCGAACGTTTGCAATCGCTGACGTTGACGCAGCGAGGCACGGTCTCGACCCTGACCAACGTCACCATGTACGCGGGCAGCACGTTGGCCGGTATCGTCGGCGGCCCGCTGCTGGCCGTGGTGCCGGGATTCTGGGGCATCACCGTTTTCGTGATCGTCATGTTGTCCGCGTCGCTGGCGCTATGGGCGCGATCCGGGGCGTTGCACGACTAAAGCACGTGGACGAACGCGGATGGGACTTGGACGTAAGCGGGTGGGTCTTGGGTGCAAGGGACGGTATTTGGGTCGTTAGTAGGCGGGACTTGGGCGTAAACGGGCGAGACGTGGCCGGTTTGGCGGGTGCGGTCGGCTCGTTGTCTTGGGTTGTCCGGATTGGGCCGGATTGGTCTGAGGTTGCCCAGGGGAGTCCGGGGTGGTCTGAGGTTACTGTGACTGTCCTAGATTCCTTGGAGCCCTTGGAGTCATACGGACTGATTCGACTGCGTCTGCTGTCCGGTCGTCTGTCCGCTGCTCTGACTGTTGCTCTGCTCGCTGGTGGTCCCGCTATTCGACCCGCTATTAGTCCCATCGCTCGTTCCGTTTTGCGATCCGCTGCCCGAACTGGTGCCGGAACCATTGCCTGAACCGTTGCCGGATCCGTTCTGCGATTGCCCGAACATGCCATTTCCCCCGCTGAACTGAGAGTATTCGGATGTCGAACGCTTGGTGAAAGCGCTGACCACGAGGCCTCCCGCCGCTCCTCCGATCAACGAGCACGCCAGGCTGGCGGCGATGACGAAGGCTATGACCTTGCGGTGGTGGCGGTGCTGCATGTCGGGAATCTGCCCGACGAAGCCGGCGGGCGGTTGTGGATATCCGGTCTGAGAGCCGTAGAATGGCGGATCTGCGGATCCATTAGAGAATTGCTGACCGGCTTGTCTGGCTTGCCCGGGATATGGTTGTCCGGCTTGCTGTGATTGTTCGGCCTGTCTTGCCTGTTGCTGTCCTGCTTGCTCAGGGTTCGCCCGTTCTGGTCGTCCAGCGAATTGTGGCCCGGTGAATTGGCGTCCATCCCGAGGTTGTTTGGTGTCGGGATATGGTTGTCCGGCCTCTGCCCGATCGCCATATGTCTCCTGATTGACCGCTGCGGTCCCCGACCCTCTCGGATCCGTCGGATTCTCGGCCATACGGTCGCGCGGGGTGGTGGGGCTCTGGTCATCCTCCGTGGGGTGCGGAGAGTAGGCCGCCTGATCCTGTGGAGAATTGACTGTGTGGTCGTCCTGGTTGCTCATGATGGTCCTTCCGTTGCCTCGCATCCCGGCGCAGGTGTTGCTGATATCGTTGCGTTGGGTTCTGCGGGTCATATCTGTGTGATAGGAACAGTCAATCGCATAAGTCATCGATACAACTGCGAGATGGCCGAGCATTCTCTTGATAGAACTATCGCGTTTCCTGAATGGGCCTGATCTCGCAATGTCTGCGACCTGTTACTTGCCTGAGTTGCTCGATTTGCCGTGCGCGATGTGATAAAGCACCACGCTGGGGACGGCGAGCGCCGCGACGACCAAGCCGGTGATCACCGGATACAATGACGTGGGGATGCCGCTCTGACCCGAGGCCGGCACGAAGGTCATCACGAAGGCGCAGACGCATGCCACGATGCCCACGCAGGCCATGAGATACAACGCCGGTGCGCGATACCCGTCGTTGCCGGTTTTGTGCTGGCGGCGCAGGTTGATGCTGGCGATGAACATGAGGATGTACATCATGACGTAGAGCGCCACGGCCATGCCGATCAGCAGCGAGAAGACCATAGACACGCTTTTCGGGAAGATGATGTAGAGCATCGCCAGAACGGTGACGATGACGCCCATCAGTATCAGGATGCCCGACTGCGCGCCGTTCTTGTTGGTTTTTTTGAAGTAGTCGGGCAGGCAGCCGTCCTGGGCGGCGTCGAGCAGGCCGAGCGAGGGGCCGGAGATCCAGCTGATGATCGAGGCGATGGCCCCGAACACGATGGCGAAGGCGACCACGTTGCCCATGAAACCGATGTGGAAGGTGCTGAACATGGTTTGGAAGGCGATGACGGTGCCGTCCGACAGGTTCACGTTCTTGGGCAGAACCATCGCAAGGATCAGCGTAGGGACGATGAAGATGGCCAGCGCGCTGACGAAGGCGATGCCGACCACGCGCGTGTAGCGTTTCGGATGATCCATCTGCTGGGCATGCACGGCGTTGACCTCCATGCCGGCGAAGGCAAGCACGTTCTGGACGATCAGGGCGAAACTGGCGAAATTCGTGAAATCGGGAACCGGACTGCTCTGCGTCAACGTGGAGGAGATATGCTGGCCGGTCAACAGCCAGGCGGCTCCCAGAACCAGCAGCAGGCCCGCGGGGATGATCGTGCCGATGAGTCCCGCCCCGGACGCGACCTTGGCGAAGAGGTTGCCGCCCTTCATGGTCAGCCATACCGCCCACCAGAACACGACGATGATGACGACCGTGATGTAGACGCCCGAATTGGGTAGCTGGTTGAGGCCGACCGCGGAGGCCGCCGCCGCAGCGACGAAGGCAAGCTGAGCCGGGTACCAGACCACGTTGTGGATCCACTGCATCCAGATGGCGATGAAGCCGAAGCGTTGCCCCAGCCCTTCCTTGACCCACTGGTATACGCCGCCCTCGTAGGTAGCGCCGAGTTCGGCCGCCACCAGCGCCGTGGGCACGAAGAACAGCACCGCCGGCAGCAGGTACAGGATGATGGATTGCCAGCCCATCACGGCCATGGCGGGGAGCCCGCGCAGGCCGGCGATCGTGATGATCGTCATGATGGACATCTGCGATACCGTGATCAGTGATTGTTGGGGTTTCACCGGCTGCCCTTCTGGGCGCCGTCGCGGGCGCCATCGATATGCGGTTATGGCCTAGTCGAGGCTTACTATAAATGCCATAGGTGACTTCGCTGTTACGTTGATGTGCTTTTCGGTGGATGGTAGGGCGCTTTGACAGGGAGAGGAGCGGGGTATTGCCGAGCTGCGGCCGGGAACCGCCCCGTTGCTGGTCTACGAT
>CALNAE010000202.1 GCA_937874315.1 uncultured Bifidobacterium sp.
GGTGGATTTGCAGAGAAGGCATTGATCCACGAGAACCAACTCGCCGTCGTCAATAATGAAGTGGCGTGGGATGAGGCGGCATGCATCGGCTGCGCGACCATCACCGGGGCCGGAGCGGCGATCAACACCGCACATGTGCGGCCGGGGGACAGCGTCGCTGTGATCGGTACCGGCGGTATCGGGCTCAACATCATTTCCGGTGCAGTTATTGCCGGAGCCAGCCATATCATTGCCATCGACGTGTTCGACAACAAGCTGGAATTCGCCAAGAAATTTGGTGCCACCGCGGTGATCAATTCCAAGAACGAGGATCCCGTTGCCAAGGTCCGTGAGCTGACTGAAGGCGGTGTCGATGAGGCGTTCGAGGCGATCGGATTCCCCCAGACCATGAAGCAGGCGTGGGACATGCTTGGCGTAGGTGGCACGGCCTACTGCATCGGACTTGCGAAGCCCGATGCCACTGTTGATCTGGAGATCGATCCCGCGAATCTATTGACTCACCAGCGTGGATTCAAGGGCGTCTGGATGGGCTCGACGAATATCAAGCACGATATTCCGATGTATGCCGATTTGGCGGTGTCCGGACGTTTGAACATGCACGATATCGTCAGCCAGGACATCAACATCAGCCAGATTAACGAGGCCTACGAGCAGCTTATGCGTGGCGAAGTGATTCGCTCGGTGATTACGAGCTTCTAGTTTCGTATTTCGTACCGTTTGAGTTTCACGTCGGTTTGAAAGACTGAGGCTGTTTCTCGACACCGGCCATTCGTGTGGTGCCGAGAAACAGCGATATTCAGACATCGCGGTGGTATCGCGAGCATCGGTTGCGGTACCACCGCGAACATCGTTGGCCATCGTTGGCCAACGCGGGGCTCCATGACGGCGCTGCCGCGAGCATCGTTGCGGCAGGACATCCGCTGTGTCGCATGTCCAACGCTTTACTCGAACGGATAGCGCAGGTCCCATTCGCCGCGTATGCGGTCCATGAGCTTCATCATGCGCAGCGTATCCGCATGGGGCATATCCGGGCACTGCGACTCGCCGTCGAGGATGGCGTTCGCCGCGGCGGCGACTTCGTACTCGTATCCGGTGAGCTGCTCGGGAACCGAAACATGGCGCACCGGCTGGTGGTTGTTGTCATACACGTCGATCGCCTCGACGTCGTTGATATTGGTGCACACCACGTAGCCCTTTGTGCCCCAGATGTAGCCGCCGCGATCGGAATAGGCGAGCATCGAACAATCCGCGGTCGCCATCACATCGTCGCCGTAGCACAGTGTGGTGGAGCTCTGGGCGTCGACGCCGGTGGAGTACGGCATCATGGTGGTGGCGAGTCGAGCTACGTCACGTCCCTGCATCACCATGTCGATGAAGTTCAACGCGTAGACGCCGACATCTAGCAAGGCGCCTCCTGCCAGCTCGGGGCTGGTGATACGCGCCTTATGTGATGTCGCATACGCGAGGTTCGCGCTCACCGTGCGAATTTCGCCGATGACACCCGAGGCAAGCAGATCATCGATGATGCCCCGCGAGGGCATGTATCGAGTCCAGATCGCCTCCGTGCAGAGCAGACCGGATGCGTCGGCGGCATCGAGCACCTCTTGAGCCTGCTGGGCGTTGGCGGTGAAGGCTTTCTCGACGAGTACGTTCTTGCCGGCGTCGAGGCACAGCAACGCCTGCTCGGCATGCATACTGTGCGGGGTGGCGATATACACCAGATCGACGTCGGGGTCATTGGCCAGTTCCTCATAGGAGCCGTAGGATACCGGCATGCCGTACTGCTGGGCGAAGGCCGCGGCGCGCTCACCGTCTCGTGCGGCTACCGCATACGGGGCGACGAGGCTGCCATAGCGTGGGTCGTCGGCCATGCGGTTCAAGGTAAGCGCCATGGCATTGGCGATGCTGCCGGCTCCGAGGATGGCGACGTTGACCGCCCGGTTACGTGATTCGGCTTGGGCTCGTTTTCCGTTCAAGGTACTCATGACGATCTCCTGCTTCTGCGGGTCCATTTCCAACATTATGTCGATGCGACGTCCCCATTGTATCCTGTGGCAGCAGGGTTCCCTTTTCGGATCTCTGGGTGTGGGCATACTGAAAGACATGAGGAAGGCATGAGCGCGGTGACGGTGAAACGAAGCATCGCAAATCGCGGGATACGTGCGACACGTGGAAAACGTGGGGCGCGTAAGACGCCGTCGGACGATATGTCATCTGTCGATGCGACGCCCGTGAAGGCTGCGGACGCATCAAGCGCTAAGGGGGAGCGATACGCGCGTGGGACACGCAGCTATACCATGTCTCATATTCATGGCAGGGACACATCCATCGAGGTGTTGGTGCGGCGGTACCTGTTCTCAAGGGGATTGCGATTTCGCAAGAACGACAAGCGATATCCGGGACATCCCGATGTCGTGCTGCCTAAGTGGCATGTGATCGTTTTCGTCAACGGCTGCTTCTGGCACATGCATCAAGGATGTGCGAAGCGCGTCATGCCCAAATCTCATGTTGAATTCTGGACGACGAAACTCCTGCGCAACCGTGAACGAGATCGGCGTCAGCATGCACAGCTGCGTGCCTCGGGCTGGCGGGTCATCGATGTGTGGGAATGCGAATTGACCAGATCCCGTCGGCAGGAACGGCTGCATCGCCTTGTTGAGCAAATAACCGGCGATGAGATCGGGAGCGGTTCGACAGCACCCGCCGACGCTGAATTTGCCGACGTTGAACCCAACCGCGTCGCATCTGCTCGTGTCGACTTCGGCCGGGCTCAACCTGGCTGTGCTGAGTCCGGCCGCGTCGAATCCACCGACTTTGGATCAGGCCGGACTGAGTCGGTGGACTCGGAATCGGCCGGGCTGAATTCGGCTGTGCTGAGTCCGGCCGGCCATTGAGCAGCATGGTTCCTGA
>CALNAE010000203.1 GCA_937874315.1 uncultured Bifidobacterium sp.
CATGCCCGAACTGGAATTGCCCGAGCCACCGCCGCCGGTGACGGCCGTAATGGCCGATGTATTGCTGGTCTGTCCGTCAAACGCCGGGATGACGTAGGTTTTGGTGATGTTGCGGAAGAACTCTTCGGTGCCGTCCGTAAAGCGTTCGCTCACCCCGAAACGCGTGGCGAGGGTTGCAAACAGGCCGTGGCGCGTGCCGGTATATTCGAGCCAGGGGCCCCGGCCGGAATAGCCTGGCGTATAGGCTGCATGGTGCAGGCGCACATGCGGCGCGGGCTGTGCGGCTGCGGACTGGATGGCGGGGGGCGCGGGCAGGGACGTGCCGTTGAACGACGGTGCGCTCATGCCGCTCAGCACACTTTGCTGGGTCGCGTCTGCGGCCATGTCGGTGTCGTCCGCGTCAGGCCGCACCCGGATCGGGATGCCGGTTCTAATGCTGAGCTGGGTTGCGGCCTCGCGCAGCGACAGTGGCCGCGACCACGAGACGGTGATGGACTCGCGCAGGGCAGGGGGGATGATGGTGGTGGGTTTGACGGGGTCGCCGATCAGGTAGGGATGATCGCTCGCCGTGATCAGTTCGCGCGTTGGGATATGCGTGCTCTGGGCCCGGTCTTCGTAGGCTTTTTCCTGATTGCGGGCCTCGTTGAATTCCGCGCAACCGCTCAGGGCGAGCAGCACGGTGGTTGAGAGGGCAAGGGGGCGCAGGCGCATTACCGGACGTCTCCATGAGTGACCGCGAGGGTCTTGTTGGGGTAGTAGAAGTTCACCTTGATGGCGCGTCCCTGTTCGGCGAGGGCATCGACGATCTGCTCAATCGGCCCGTGCTCCCTGTCCGCGAAATCGCCTGTGAAAACCGCTGTCGCGGGGATGGTCCAGTTGATGTCCTCGGGCCATTTGACCGTCCAACCGACCTGCGTGCCCCACGCGATGACCTGCTCACGGATGGGCTCACCGCGACTGAGCACCCATTGACGCTGCGGGTCAGGCAGGGCGGGAGTGGTATCTGGGCCGGTGTCGGGGTTTGTGGGCGAGATGGCTGGTGGCGCAGGGGTTGTGTCCTGACGCGTTGCCGGGGCCGAGGGCGAGGTGCCCGCAGGGTGCACAGGCGAGAGGGAGGACGAGGCCGGTGCGACCGGGATCGTCGGGGGTGTCGCCGTGGGAGGGGCCGTGATGGGCGCGCTGGCCACGGGGATCGTCTGCACCTGCGGGGCATGCAGGGTGACACGCGTGCCTTCAAGCAGGGTGCAGCCGGCTTTACGGACAAGCTGACCGGCGCTGTCGTGGACGTAGGAGCAGGTCATCTGGCCGTCGCCTGCATACAGGGTCATGAGCAGGTGTTGGGGTGTCGCTTGCAGGTCGAGGCGCACGGAGAGCGCACCCGGATAGGCCATGCCGTCCGGTGCGAGGGCAAAGCCGCGTGCGCGTAGGGCGTTGTCGAGTGTCTGTTGCACAGCACGCTCGGCCGGGCTGAAGCGCAGGACACGCAGTGTCGTCTGGCGCGGATCCATGCTGGCGGTGAGAATGTCACTGGCCTGTATGCTCAGGGCCTGTGCATCGGCGGCGCTCAGACCTGTGATGTGGGAGCTGTCTTCGGCAGGCAGTGTCGCACAGGCACTCAGGGCGGTGAGGCACAGTAGCGCCGCACCCGTAGTTCTGGGGATCATGGGTGGGCTCCGTAGGTTGCGCGCACGGTCGGCTGGTCGGCCTCCGCGCCGATCAGCTGCAGGTCGTCAATGACGGCATCGACGACATAGGAATCACCGGCGACATGGTAGGCATTGGGCTGGGCGACATGCGGGGCGAGAACGACAAGCCGGGGGCGTGTCACGATCTGGCCCTGCGGGAAGTCGATGAAAGTGTGGCCGGCATCCCGATAGACGCGCAGCGGTGTCCAGGGCGGTGTCGCGCCGCTGAGTGTGTACCGGAAATCAGGGTTTGAGCGGTCATAGGCCGCAAGCGGGCTGGCGGGCGCGAAGGCCGGTTGCGACAGGGGATCGGTAGGAGCGTGGGTGAAGGCGACCGTCGTCATGCTCGGCAGGGCGGCACTGAGTGCTATGTTGTAGACGCGCCGGCTGGTGGGCAGGCTGAGCTGGGCCTGTCGCGCCTGCGGACCGGGTTCGATGGCCAGCGCCCATCCGGCATGGATCCCGCTGGTGCCGCGCACGAGGTCGGTATGCCAGTTCGCGGTGTCGCTCAGGGTGATCTGGCTGGCGAGGGCGGTTTCCCCGGCTTCGAGGCGGATCATGCAGATCGCGGGGTGATGGCAGGTGAGGGTGGGCGTTCCATCACCGAAGGCGAACCATGTCACACCGCCTTTACCGGTGATGGGTGTCGCACTGTGTGCGACAGGTGCTACCGCCGCCGGTGTCGCGGTGGCGGCACTCGGTGCTGTCGCTCCGGCGACCGTTAGAGGTGCGTGCGGTGCGACAGCCGCGACGGAGCGCGCGACACCGGGGCGGATGCGCAGGGTCGGGTCGTCGCCCAGCCTTTGCTGCATATTGGTGATGAAACCGTGGACGCGGTCGATGCTCTGCTGCAGCGCAAGCTCGGCCGACGGCATCCCCGGCGTGTTGACGCGCACCGGAGCGGTGTCCGCGTCATGGTCGTGCGCGCATCCACTCAGGATACCCAGCGCGACAAGGAGGTGTGTCTTCTTCATAAGACCAGTATCGCGCACTCCGTTGTGACGCCGTGCAGGCATCAGGCCGCCTCCCTCAGTGTCGCGCCGAGCCCGACCGCATCGCAGATCTCACGGGCCAGCCCGCTGACGACACCACCCAGTGCCGCCTGCGCGTCAACGGAGTTCGTGTCGGCCATCTGTGCGGTGGTGCGGCGGTCGATCTCATCGGAGGCGGTACCTTTGGGGAACACGCGCGACAGGCGGCGGCGTGCTTCGACGGAGCCGAGTGCCCGGTAGACACGACGGCGCAGGGCGACATCCTCTGGTTTGGTGGAGAGCGCCCAGAGTTCGATGGGGCCGAGCGTGTTGAGCAGGAACATTTCGTACCAGTCCTCGCCCACCTTGATCTGCAGCAGCAGCGGTGCGCCGCTGCCATCCGGGCGCGGCCCCTGCAGGGCGGTGTGGACAATCTGTCGCCCGGCGGCGCTCAGCCCGAGGAGTGCCGCAGCTTCATCAGCTTCCTCGGGATTGGCAGTTCCCAGAATGAAGCGGGCGGTGGAATGGGCGGTAAGGTAGGGGCCAAAGTCGGTGATCTTCTGGCTGGTCAGGCCCAGACGCACGCCCAGCTTGGCGGCGCGACGCGCGGCCTCTTCGAAGAGCCGCAGCACGAAGGGCGCCTGAGCCGCGCGCTGGAACTCGTCGCATTCGAGGCGCTTGTAGCTTTCGCGGAACTCGCGGAAGCGCTCGCGGTGGATGTCGCGCACATGGGCGGGCACCTTGTCGGCGTCTTCGGGGGAGAGGAAGAAGTTGCGTCCGACGATCTGAAAGCCGAGCAGATACATCAGTTCGGACTGGCGGGCGTTCTCGCCGAGCCCTTCGGGGGCGACACGGCCGATATCGAGGGCGACAATGCGCGCATCGCCCAGATCCAGTCGGGTGGGCCGGTTCAGGGTCGGGTATTTGCCGATGAACGCGCCAATATAGCGCCTGAAGACACCCAGACCCGTTTCGGCACCTGACGTTGGTGTATTCGACCCGTAATTGTCTTGCACATATGGCAGGTACGTGGCGGACACCAGATCCTCAATCACCGGCACGGCATGCTGTGTCGCCATCCGCGCCATGCGCATGTCGCCGCGGGCAGCGAACAGGTCTGCAATATCCCACCAGGTCGTGTCATCACCCTCGGGCTCAACACCCAGACGTAAGAGAGCGGCGTCGATCAGTTGGTTGTCGGTCTGGCGGTATTTTTTGATGGACGTCGAATAGACCTCATCCGAACACATCTCATAGGCGGCGGTGACGGTGGCATCGATAATCTGGTTCATGCCCTCGAAGGGTTTGCCCGTCAGCTCCATGCACACGGTTGAGAGAAAATTCGTCAGAAACGCGCGGTGATGTTCGAGCGGATGGCGACAGCAGGCTTCGGTGTCGAAGATATTGTAGGCATGATCGTCTTTGAAATCGAACGGGATGAAGAGGGCCTGATGGGCGTCTTCGGCGCGCAATCCGTTACGCACCATGTCGATGAAGCCGCTTGCCGCGTCTCCGATGTCGAGCTTGCCGATCAGGGGCAGGCGCGGGCCGGCATCGGTGAGGGAGGCCGTGCTCAGAACGGTGGCCAGCAGCAGGGAGTTGGCGAGCATGGACTTGCCGCTCCGGGACGGGGCGACGAACAGATCGAGGGTGGCGACACGCCCGCTGCCGGTCGGATCGAAGGGCACGATGGTGCCGTCATTGGCCCGCAGTAGGGCCGCGCCGTCTGTCCAGGGGGCCGCCATCCGGAAACACGGCATGGTGAGCAGGGTTTCATCGAGCGGGGCGGCTGTCGCGGGGGCGGTTGAGGCCAGAGAGATCCCCGGGACGGACGACAGGGTACCGGCCAGCGGGTCGCCGCACAGGCGACTGGCCGAGGCCCCGCCCCAGCCGCCGATGGCCTGTTCGAGGGTGGAGGCGCGCCGGGCCAGCTGGACGCGCTCGCCGGTTGTTGCACAGGTGGCAAAGGAGGTGCGCGCGGAAATGATGGTCTCGCCCGCCTTGCGTCGCCGCTCGAGATCCATGAAGGCTTCATAAACCGCGTGGTTAGGGCCGACACGCAGGATGGTCGCGAGTTCTTTTTTCCAGCCCATGAAGGTCGGGCGTGTTCCCTGTATCGTTGTCGTCATGCGCCAGGGCATACGATAGGCGGCCAGCCGCGCAGACAGTTCCGTGAACGGCGTTGGCGTTTCGGACATGCGGGTCAGATCGAGCGGGCGCCAGTCCCGGGTGCCCAGCGTCACGGTGGAGAAATCCGGCTTGTACGCGTCATCCATGAAGATCTGTTCGCGCAGGGGCGGCCAGAGGGCGTCGGCGGCAT
>CALNAE010000204.1 GCA_937874315.1 uncultured Bifidobacterium sp.
ACTGAACATGACCACTGAACATGACCACTGAACATACATAATGGGGCATGGATATGGCCACGGCCACCATGCCTGAACAAAATCTTGGATATATTCCTGAGTACAATGCGGCAGATACGTGTGGGGCATACCTGCACGGCGTGGTCAGTGGCCACGCCGTGCAGAATTCGCTGTCGATCGTGCCATGTTCATCCCGTGCTGCACATTGCGTCCGCTATATCGAGGATCGGTCCATGCCGGTAGGTCGTTCTGTGCTCGTCGGTTGGCGCGACGATTCGCAACGGTGAGCACTGTCGATTCCCCTGAATCCGGCCGTGTCACTGAGGTGACCTGCAGCTCAAGATCGTTCGTCGTCGCAACCGTGCGTGTCACCGTCCGTCACCCATCTGCAAGCCATTGAGGAAGAACCGCGTCAGGAAATCCGCCGACTCAAGCAGCCGACTCGCCTCCACGCCTTTCATACCCTCCGTGAACACGTGCAGGATCAGCTGCATGTCCGCGTCTGTGACCTGAGACGAGATATAGCCCTCGGCGCGGCCCTTGGCCATGAGATGACGGTAGAGCTCATTTTGCATCGTCAACGCATCGGCATCGAAGAAGTCCGGGCTGGTTGAATACTGCGTCATCATATTCTCTTGGAAGACGGCGGTGTAGCGCTTCACCTGATCCATCTTCAACGAGGTGATGGCCCGGTATGTTTCGACGAATCCCATGTCGCCGTCCAGAATCTCCTTGATTCGCCGCAGCATGGCATCGAAGGCGTGTGTGATTACCACATTCATCAGATGGTTCTTGCTGGTGAAGTATTTGAATACCGTGACCTTGGAGACGCCGGCGTCATGCGCGATCTCGTCGATGGTGATGGCCTTGATCGGTTTATCGTTGAGCAGACGGAACGTGACGTCGAGCACGGCCTGCCGTTTTCGCTCCGTTTGATTCATCGGTCCCATCCTTATCTGTTGACGGACAGTATCATAAGCATATCCTCGAATTTGTACCAAATGCAAAAAATCAGTACAATGTGAACCGAAGTAAAAGAATAAGTTCAGATTGTGGCCGGCTGTGGGTAATCGGTGACCGGATGATCCGGCGGTCGGGTAATCGGTGAACCGTGTGGTCGGGTAACCGGGTGAACCGGATGACCTGGTGGCCGGATAATCGGATAACCGGATATCCGAATCCGAATACCAAAGATAACCGGATACCCGAATCCGGATACCTGGGTTATCGGATGCCCCGATCATCAGGTACCCCGATCATCGGATGCCCAGTTCATCGGATGCCCAGCGCAATCGTGGATTCGAGGAGCGCGGTGATGTCCACCATTGTTGCAGTCGATGGACTGCGTAAACGTTTCGGCAAGACGGAAGCCTTGCGGGGCATAAGCTTCACCATCAAATCCGGTGAGGTCATGGGGTATGTCGGGCCGAATGGGGCGGGCAAATCCACCACCATACGCACCCTGCTCGGGCTGATCAAGGCTTCCGACGGCAGGGCCACGATTTTCGGGAAGGACGTGTGGTCGGATGCCATCGCCATCCATCGGCGCGTCGCCTACGTACCTGGCGACGTCTATCTCTGGCCGAATCTGACGGGAGGGGAGATCGTCGACGTGCTGCTCGGCCTGCAGGACCACGGCCAGGTGAATCGCCGTAGGTTGCACGATCTGGTCAGGAACTTCGACTTTGATCCGAAGAAAAAGGCAAGATCGTATTCCAAGGGGAACCGTCAGAAGGTTGCCCTCATCGCCGCGTTGGCAACGGACGCGGATCTGTATATCTTCGATGAGCCGACCTCGGGCCTCGACCCGCTGATGGAGGCGGTGTTTCAGCAGGAGGTCGAACAGCTGAAGGCACAGGGCAAGGCCATCCTGCTCTCAAGCCATATCCTGTCCGAGGTGGAGCGGCTCTGCGACCATATCGCCATCATTCGGCAGGGCAGGATCATCGAAAACGGCTCGCTGGAGGATATGCGCCATCTGACGCGATATGAATTCAACGTCGAAACCACACAGCCGGCGACGTCGTTGCGTGAGGTTCCCGCGGTGCATCATCTCGAGCAAAACGGCACGAAGTCCGTATTCCAAGCGGATTCCGACAAGATTCAGAGCGTGCTCGACGCTCTGAGGCCGTATGAGGTCGTCAGGCTCGACGCCGCGCCGCAGACGCTCGAGGAACTGTTCCTGCGCGAGTATGCGAAAGATGGGAAGTGAGCGCCATGATGAACGCATTCGTCGGCACACCCGCGCTGCTGCGCAACCTGGTGCGACGTGACTGGGGGCTGCTGCTCGTCTGGGTGCTCGCAGTCCTGGCCTTCGCCTCGTCCGGGGCGGGAAAATTCGAGGCCGCACTGAGCACCGCACGGCTCAGGTCGTCCATGTTCGTGCTGTTTCGCAATCCAGCGATGATCGCGTTGTTCGGGCCGCCTGCCACGCATGCGACCACGGCGAGCATAGGCATTATCTTCGGCCAGACCATGACGTTGCTCACGAGCGTGACCTTTGCCGTCGTCTCGATTATCTACGTGGTTGACCGCACCAGAAAACAAGAGGATGAAGGCGTCACGGAGCTGCTGCGATCGTTGCAGGTGGGAAGACTGGCCAGCACGACGGCGGTCGTCATCGAACTGCTGGCACTTCAGCTTGTCATCGTCGCGGCGCTGGCCGGGTCCATTCAGGCACAGCATGTGCCTACGATGTCCGTATTCTCGGACAATCTGCTCTTCGCCGCGGTGATCGGTGCTCAGGGACTGCTTTGGGGAGCGGTCGCGTTGGTCTGCGCGCAGATCTTTCCCGAGGCTTCGACCGCCAAGGGCGCCGCGTTCACCGTGCTCGCGGCGCTGTATATCCTGCGTATGGCCACGGATATCAGGGATGTCAGCTTGGGCAGGTGGAACCCGCTGAGCTGGTCCTATCTCACCTGGGTGTATGTCGACAACGACTGGCTTCCGGTGACGGCCACGGTGGCGCTGTCGGCGTTGCTGCTAGCCGGGTCCTATGTGTTGGAGCTCAACCGTGACATATCCAGCGGCTACGTGAGTGCACGCGACGGCTCCGCTCATGCCTCACGCGGACTGCGATCGCTGCCCGGTCTGGTGCTGCGCGAAGAGCGCGGGGTGCTCGTCGGCTGGCTGATCGCGTTATCCGTCCTCGGCGTCATGTACGGATCGATGTTCGCGCAGATAGGCACGTTCCTGAAGGACAGCACCGGGTTGATGAAACAACTGCTGAGCGTTCCCGGGTATCGCACCTCGCTGGTCAACCAGTATCTGGTGATGATCCTTGCGCTGGGGGCCGTGGCGGTTTCCTGCTTGGGCGTGATGCTGTTCTCCCGTATGGTGCGGGAGGAACGTCATAGCCGTCAGGAGCTGCTGTATGCAAAGCCGCTGGGCCGCAATGCGGTGTATCTGACGTATCTCGGCGTCGCCGTGCTGTCCTCTGTGCTGGCGGAGTTCGTCTTTTCCGCGAGCATCTGGCTGGCACAGTCGCGTGATGCTGATGCCTTGGCATTCGTCGTGGTGCTGCGTTCGGGCTTCGTCTATCTGCCGGCGATCGTCTTCGTGTTGGGGCTGCAGGCGTTGTCCGTCGGTTTCGCCCCACGCTGGTCGGGCGCGGTCTGGGTCTATCTGGGATTCTCGTTCCTGATGAGTTATGTCGGCAAGGTGCTGGAGTTTCCCGATTGGGTGAAAAATGTCAGCGTCTTCCATGCGATTCCCGAACTGCCCGTCGCATCCATGGACTGGCCGCACGTTGTGGTGGTCGCCGTTCTCTCGGTCTGTCTGTTGGCCGTGGGATTGCTCCGATACCGCCGGCGCGATCTGATCAGTGGGTGAGTCCGATCAGTGG
>CALNAE010000205.1 GCA_937874315.1 uncultured Bifidobacterium sp.
GTGCGGCCATGTCGAGTGGCGGCGACGATAGATGTAGAACAGGTCGTTGGATTCAAGCGCAGGTTATTCGATAACCGATGGTTCGACGCCGGAGAAGGATTGGAAGGCGGGGATGATGAACGGTGTTGGGGCCAGGTGGTCGCCGGATTGCTCGCCGAGTCCGATCATGTGGTGCTGTTGCCGGGGATTGACGGTGCCGAGCCTGAGCATTCTGGGTTGTCTCAGCTGGAGGCGGCCACGGCGATAGCGGAGACAATGGTGTCGGTGGGCGCCGTGGTCCATCGGGATGTTACATGCGTTGAGCTCGATGATCTCGATGGTCGCAAGCGCCACGTGGCTCGGAATGAATCCGCTCTTTGCGACCTGCAATTCGACCGACGATCACGGTCGCAGAGCCTCGCTGATGTGCAGGATGTCATGACCATGACAAAATTGGCGCCAGGCGTGGTGGCGATGAGCGTTCGTTCACGGCGACCGATACATCCCGGGCGGCTGTCGGCCTTCCTGCAGGAGGATTGCGCGCCGCTGCACATCAGAGGTTATTTTACCGTGCCGAATAAACCGTTCTCGACATTCGCATGGCAAGAGGATCCGCGAGGTTCCGAAATCGCGGTGATGGACGATGTAACAGACGGTACGCATGATCCGAGTGCCCCATACGATTCGACGCCTGAGCCCGAGTGCAAGGGTGGGCGAGACCCCCGATGCTCCGACGTCGGCAATGACGGTTCGGGATATGGGCAAGATCGTGCGGGGGATTGCCGTACATTGGCCCATCCGGCAACCGAACTCATGGTGGTTGCGGCTTGTGACGAGACCGAGGGACAGTGGCCCGCCGTCTATGATGCTATTCGTGGGCTGTTGCTGACCGATGGGGAGATGTCTCGTCCGGCTTCGCTCTGGTTGGACGAACATGACGCGTTCACCACATGATGGCGTTGTCGCACAATAGCTCAGAATGTTGAACGCGTCGCAACGCGATATTCCGCAGCCTGAAAGTCCCCGGATTGCGTCATTCGTGTTCCGGTGCCAATCCGCGGTCATACTCACGCTTCCCATGTCGCGGATGCTTGGCACAATGGCGAATTATGCTTAATCGCGTAGAATCCCAATTTGGGGCAGATAACGCAACGCAAAATCATGATGCAGATGCTGGACGTCCCCTGCAAAAGTCGTCTGCGAAAGCTGAACGCGCAAAATCGGGGCTCGAGACTGCGCGATTTTCCGTGTGGACATACGTGATGCTGTTTATCGTGGCCGATACCGCAGGAGTCGGGATCCTCCAATGGGGCGTGACGATATCGAATTCGGACGCCGGAGTTCCCGGTCTGTTCCAGGGGTTGTGGGCGTTGATAGCCGCGATGTGGCTCACGAACCGGTATGTGTTCGCGCTGAATTTTCTGGTGTTGGGCTCGTTATATCTGACGCTGATCTTCTTGATTAACCGATTCTGGATCGCGACCCCGATATTTCTGGTGTTCTGCACGGTGCTTGGGGTGATAGAGCAATTCAAGGTGCTGTCGCGTTATGAGGCGGTGTTGCCGGCCGATTTCGGTTTTCTCGGTTCGGACGCCGGCAATATCGCGACGTTTCTTCCCGCGGGAGCGGGGCAGACCATTGTGTTGGTGATCGTGTCCATCGTGGTGTTGATCGCGCTGAACGCGTTCCTGCAGCACATGGACGCGCGGCGAGGCCGGATCGTTACCGCGAGACGAATCAGCAGGGGCGCTAGCGCACGAATCGTGGGCGTCTTGGTTCCGGCGCTGTTCCTGGGGTTGTTCATTCAGACGGTTGGCACCGTCGGCGCATGGGGCAATTCATTTGCCGCGGCCATGGGGGACATCCCATCGATGTGGGACTCGGTCTATGACGCCCAGCGCAATGGCACGTTGATATCCTTCGCGCGTCAGCTCAATCCGAAGGTCATGGATGAGCCTGCCGATTATAACGAAGCCACCATGCAGGCCATCGTGAAACGCTACGAGCAATCAGCGAAAACCATCAATGCTTCGCGTAAGAACGATATGAACGGCAGCACGGTGGTTTACATTCTTTCAGAATCCTTCTCCGATCCCACGCGTGTGCCCGGCCTGAGCCTTAATGAAGACCCAATGCCCCAGATCCGTGCCATCAAGAGTTCGACGACCAGCGGACTCATGCTTTCCTCCGGCTACGGCGGGGGTACGGCAAACTTGGAATTCCAGGCGTTGACCGGTTTGAGCATGGCGAATTTCGACGCTTCGTTGACCAGCCCGTATCAGCAGTTGGTTCCTTCGCTGAGTTGGACGCCGACCATCAACCAGGCGTGGGGAGCGAGCAGGAACCAGATCGCCCTGCACCCGTATGAATCATCCATGTATTCGCGCTCGACCGACTATAAGAAATTCGGATTCTCGCATTTCTGGACGCTTAACGAACCGGAGGTCATCCAGTATCGGAACCGTATCGATCAAAGCCCATATGTCAGCGACGAATCGGCATATAACAGCGCGTTGAACAAGATCCAAGCGGATTCCGACGGACATCAGTTCGTTCAACTGGTCACCATGCAGAACCATATGCCGTTCAACAACTGGTACAACAACAACCAGTTCGTCGCCACGGCCGCGTCCGGCTCCAAGGCGTTGGGCAAAAGCGAGACCATGTCCATCGAAACCTATGCCAAGGGCATGAGCTATACGGACAGCGCGACTCAATCCTTCCTCGATTCGCTTGACGCCATGAACAAGCCGATCACCGTGATGTTCTACGGTGACCATCTGCCGGGCGTCTATACGACCGCGGGCGCTCATGGCGACAACTCCATCGCGTTGCACGAAACCGACTATTTCATCTGGTCGAATTCCGCGTCGTCGACGCATGACAATAAAATCGCCGACAGCAGCTATTCCTCGCCGAACTTCTTCATGGCCCAGATGGCCGACCATATGAACGCCAAGGTCTCGCCGTACATCGCTTTCCTCACGAAGTTGCACACCAAGATCGCCGCTATGGAACCTCCCGTGGTCAACAAGATCCAAGGTTGGACTCGGATCCCGGCGGGCCAGACCATCTATCTGGATAGCAACGGCAATCCCATGAACGCCAATGATTTCGATGGCGCGACCAAGCAGCTGGTGCATGACTACAAACTGATCCAGTATGACATCACCGCGGGCAGCCACTATCTGCAGCGCACCGACTTCCTCTCCGTGCCGAGTTCGAAGACGGTTGCGCAGAGCAGCCCGTCCTCGAACCTCATGACCAAGGCGGCGTCTGATGTTCAGCACAACACGGACAGCACCGAACAGCTGGTGCAGACAGTGGCGGCGAAGAACGGCCAGACCAGCGAAATCGGTATGCGGATGGTCGCCGCCAGCGGTCGCTGAGATTCTGCGCGGTTCTGTGGTGTTCCAGGCTTGCGTTGCCCCCTCCGATGCGCGGGGTGGAATGGACACGGGATGGTGTCGAGTCCGGCCTTCTCAGCTCCGGTAGAAATAGCCGCTCGGCGTCTGTGTGCCCGTGACGACGGATTGAGCCGTCAACACGATGCCATCGTAGCCATGCGCCTTGGTGCCTATTCGTCCCTGGGACAGCGTGCCCGTGACCGTCACCCACGTGTTTTTCGTGGGAAGCGTGTGACCCGTGTCGTTGACGACGAAACCGAACGGTGTCATATCGAGCACGCAGCAGGTCATCAGCATGCGCGAGGTTTCGAATTGATACGCTCCCATGGATGAATCCGCGGATACGAAGCCGCTGACGATCACCCGATATCCGACATAGGTGTCGGGATGGTGATCGATCTGATCGAACCATGCGCCGAACTGGTCATCCGTGACGGTGATGGTTTTATGCGCCGCATCCAACCCGGACAAATGCGAGACGCCCGACGTGGTGATGGCGATGGCACGGTTGGTGCCCCCCAGAGACGTCGAAGCGGTGCCGATCGGCACCGCCATCAGCAACGTCGGAATGATCACCACGACCAGCGTTCGAGACAGTGAGGCCGCCGTGCAACGGAATACGCCAAACCACGCGGCGACCGAGAACATCGCCAGGCCGGCGGCGGCGATGATGAGATAGGGGATGCTGCGTGGGGTCACGTAGGAGAGGTATTTACCGGAACTGACGAACAGCGTGATGGCGGTGGCCAGCGCGAACATGGCGACGCTTTGGATGCGGTCTGCGATATTCGCCCGCGACACGGGTGCGCTCTCGCGAGTCCCGTCTGCGCCTGTGGCGGTGACCCACATATCGCCGTGGTCGGCACGCGCCGACATGGCCCCGCTCATAGGCCCAGCCCCGTCAACGCCAATGACAACAGACTCATCGTGATGAGGCAGACCACGGCGACGCTTGCGCCCAGCCGGATCACGAAGCGTCTCGTACACATCGAAAGGAGCATCAGCACATTCTTCACATCCATAATCGGGCCGAAAACGAGGAAGCCCAGCAGCCCGGAGGTCGGGAACAACGACACCAGGCCGCGGGCGATCACGGCATCCGAGGTTGAGCACAGGGAGCTGACGAATGCGAGCAGCATCATGATGACGATGGACAGTATCTGGCCATGGCCGGTGAGCCATGTCGGCGGGTGCGAGCCGGATAGCACGCGAATCGTCGAGGCGAGCACCACGCCGGCGAGCATGTAGGGCACGATATGGAACAGGTCGTCGTGGGCGTGCCGCAGATAGGCGGTGAAGCGCTCCAATGCCGTGATCGAGTGCGTCGCGGTGACGGGTGT
>CALNAE010000206.1 GCA_937874315.1 uncultured Bifidobacterium sp.
CCGATGCCAATGGCCTGTCTGCCACGGGCAAGCTTGAGGTGACCATCAACGTGCCTGCCGTCACTGTCGGGCCCAGCACTCCTTCAACGTCGTCCTCGTCTGACGGCGCGGTGTCGGTGCCTGCCGGAAAGTCCTTGGCTCATACCGGTGCCGCGGTGGCATCGGTGCTGGTTGTGGCGGGTCTGCTCGCCGTGCTGGGCTTCGCGATACTGCGAATCAGGAAAAACTCCAAGAACTGAACTCACTGCAAGGTCGTTGAATCATCATCGACGACCTTTCGGTGAATGCAGTATCGGCGGGTAGTGCGCGGCGGGAGGCCGCGGTGCGCACTACCCGCCGTCGTATATGCGGGCAAGGCGAATTTCCGCTCTGATGTACAAGAACCTGGTCCGAGTCCCTGGGCAGCCAGGCGCGGATCGTCTGCCCGTCGATCACGAGACGTTCACGCGGCACGGTGAGCTGTTTCGTCCTTTTGGTGCCTGGTACCCATATGCTCACGGTCTTCGAATCCTGTTTGGCGATCATGCTCCTGTTGAAGCTGATGCACTCCAGACTCTCCTGACCGATCTTGACCATGATGTTCATTTCGTCGTAGGCTTCGCCGAGTTTGCCGTCACGGAACTTCATCCCGGTTCCCGCGTCCTCGAAGGTCAGGTACTTGCCACGAACATGCGTGAACACACCCACGGAACGCAACACCCGTTTCAACTGGTCGAACGACTCCACCCTGCCCACACTCCGGTCGATGCGAAGGCGAATCGACTCCTTGACGCTCTCCCCCTTCAACTGCGTGTACAGGTCCGGCCGACTCTTCCCATACCGTTTCACCTTCGGCTCTTTCAACACATGCAACCCGGCATCCTTGCATAGGCGGTCACTGACGGTGCGTATCTTGTGCAGCGTGCCCTTCTGCATGCGCATGCGTTTATCCTGGGAGATCAGGATCGGGGAGAGCATGATGTGATTGTGGATGTGATGCCGGTCGATATGCGTGGCGATCACATAATACTGGTCACCATCCGTCAACTCGGTCATCAACCGTACCCCGATCTGATGTGCCTGCTCAGGGGTGACGTCATCGTCCGGGTCGAACGACTGGATGATATGGTGAGCCAACACGCTGTCCCCGCGTCCGTTCCTTCCGGTACCCACATCCTGCTGCTGCTCCATGAACCGTTGCGCGTATCGCAACGGATCCTTACCCTCACCGTCGAGGTTCGTGCTCACCAACTCCATGCCCCGGGTCTTCTCAGGATTGCAGATATACGCCATAGCCTTCGACAGCGTCTGCTTCACCTGCCCGACCTTCACCACAGCCATCAGCACTCATCCCGCTTCATCAACTGCCAACACTCATGCAACTGTTCCTGCACCTGGCTCAGCAACCGTCGCGTCTCTTCAACCTCGGCCAAGGTCGCGTAATCCTGCGCGTTCACCCTCGCCGCGATCTGATTCACGTTCACACCCAGCTTGTTGATCTCCCGCGTCACCCTCTTCGGATCAAACGGCAACACCACATGTGGGTCAAAATTGTGGAATGCTCTGATGAAGCCCTGCCGCTGGTGCAATATGGTCCTCCAGCTCAGGCCGGACTGCATGAGCTCCAACGACAGCAGTTCGAACAGCGCTCGGCTGTCATGAAGAGGCGTCCCCCATTCAAGGTCGTGATACTGGCGCATCTGCATGTCTTCCGAATCGCCCCACGGGCAGCGGCACGGTACAGGGCAATCCTCTCGGTGATTCTCTCGGGTGAGAACATTCATTCCGGTGGCACTCCTATATCCATATCTTCGACCATGCATCCCGAGCCGTTCAGGCTGACAGTGACTCGGTCTGAAACTTCACTGATGCGGACTTCTCTTCCTGCCAATGTAATCCATCGGAGCGAGGCCGCGACGAAGTTTCTCCCGTGCCGTAGTCAGGTCATTCATACAGTTTATACTTACGAGCTGTCAAACGATTTCATCGAAGCCGTTTGACATAGGTCTCGTTCTTGGCCTTTCAGTGTTAGGCTGCATATGGGCCGAGAGGGATTTATCAGAATGTTGTTGGAATATGCAGTTTTGCATGGCATAAGGAGGACGCGATTGTCTATATTCACTCGCTTAGCAGACGTAGGTAAGCGGACGTTAGTGGGGTTGCTCGGCGTTGGTGCTTTGGTCGGCACCACGGGTCTGGTGGCGGCGCAAACCGCGCAGGCCGAAACCGAAAGCACCACCGTCACCGCCGGAGCCAGGGACAACACGAGCGGATGCTCGTACGGGCAGGGTGGTCCCAAAGCGGATGCTCTGTGCTGGATCGATCTCAGCAGTTTCGGGAACGTCTCTGCGGCGGATCTTGCCCAAGGGTCGGTCACCAAAAGCTTGGAGATCACAGTAGGCCGATATATCGTCACCGCAGATGCGGTTATTTCCGCCGGAGCAGACGGTGCCAGCGGCGTCAACGCCACAGCCCTGCCAACCTGGGGTGGCGCGGTGCTCGGAAGCGTAATCGACGGGCAGAACTATTACACCGGAACTTCCGGCAAGCCAGCCCTCTATCAGAATCAGGATGGGGCGATTTCCAAGGATAACTCCATTCGTGACAAGGTGACGCTGAACAACATCACCGTCAAAGACACTAAGAACGGCAATGCCGCGGTGACTTCCGGATATTCGCTCATCATGGCCGATGCCGAGTCGACGGGTACCGGTGAAGGCTTCGTCTGGTCGTCGGACAAGCCTTTGAATGAGTATCAGCAGGTGGTGCCTTCTAACTGGTCGAAACCATGCACCGATATCTACTCAGGTCTTGGAACGCCGACAGTGACATGCACTTCGGCTAAGAACACCACGAGTGGCGGAAGAGGCATCACCATGGTCTCCGCCGACTCGCCGACCACCATGACTTCCAGTTTCAACAATGCGGCCAACAGTAGTTCACGCGAAGGCGTGGCGTTCGCACTGGTGTTCAGCACAGCCGTTCCCGGTGTGCAAGTATACCAGAAGTCCGGTTCAGATGCTGAATTCACCACCACTTCATCTACAGGAGGTTCTGCGACATCCAAGGGCGACAAGGTCACCAGCAATGAGCCGTTCCTTGGCAGGTCAACAGGTACTTCAACCACCTACACTGTACGGAAGTCCGGTGGAAATACTCCTGAAGCCGCCTACGACATCACGTGGTCCTGCACCGTCAACAGTTCTGCAGTGACCCCTGTGCTGTCCCCCGATGGTAAATCGGCAACGGTCACCACTCCAGAGAACGGTGCTTCTTCTTGTGTGGCCACGGCGACAGCAGAGCCGCCCACGACGGGTGACGCGTCGAAGACGATTAATCCGAATGAGACCGCCACG
>CALNAE010000207.1 GCA_937874315.1 uncultured Bifidobacterium sp.
GCGCGCCTCATCCCTGTGAACGATGGGGCCGCATCCGGATTGCCGCTATCATGGGTGTCCGGGTTTTATGCCGAGGCCGATACCGGCCCGACAAGGCGTCCGGAACAACCGATCCGGGACAACCTGAACACACGAATACCGCTTTTGATAAGGGGCGACATGGAGAGTCTGATACACGTCCATCTGCTTACCGGCTGGCTACCCGCGAGTCTGTTCGGCATCACGGCATCGTTGCTGCTGGTGACGCTGATCGTGAAGCCGCGTATCAGCAGACAACGCGCGGCACTCCTCGAGTTCGTGTCGGCATTGTGCGCGGGAAGCGTCGGATATGTGCTCATTTGGCTGATGTCCGACAAATGGATGTTGTTCGGGGTCGAAGTCGGTTGGCTCGTCAAATTCGTGGTCACCTCGGCCGCCGCGGTTCTGGGTCTTACGATTATGCTCATCGTCGATTCGGCGGCGTTCAGGCGCACACTCGCGTGCATACTGGTGCCGTTCATCATCCTCAGCGCCGCACTCGGCATCAATATGATATACGGTGAATACGGCACGTTGGGAACGATCTTCGGTATCCCCAACTACCGTCCGCTCGAGACGAAGAAGTCCAAGTCGGCTGCGATGACAATCACCCAGTGGAAGGAACTGGCACGGGCCGATAGACTCCCCAGCATGCCGGCACAGGGCGAAATCCGTACGGTTTCGATACCTGCGACGGTGTCCAAATTCGTGGCGCGAGACGCCGACGTCTATCTGCCGCCCGCCGCCCTAAGCCGTAATCCGCCCGCGCTGCCCGTGATGGTGATGCTCGCCGGACAACCGGGCAGCCCAGACCGTTTCTTCGAGGCCAGCGATATCACCGTCATGCTCAACGACTATGCCAAACGGCATCATGGACTCGCACCCATCGTCATCTCCCCCGATCAGAACGGGTCGACGAAACAAAATTCCCTGTGCGCCGACACGCATGTCTACGGCAAGGCGGAGACCTATCTGACCGTCGATGTCACCAGGTGGGTGATCGACAATCTGCCAGTTTCCGAATCCCCCGACCACTGGCTCATCGGCGGGTTCTCGCAAGGCGGCACATGCAGCACGCAACTCGGCCCCGCGCATCCCGATCTCTATGGTCATATTTTCTCGGCGGACGGCGAGCTGGAACCCACCTCTCATAACCGGACAGAAACCATCAACCGATATTTCAACGGCGATGCCGCCGCCTATATGAAGCACATACCCACCGAAATCATCGCGCGCATGTCCCCGTCCACACAAACACTGTTCAGCACCGCCGGGGCTTGGGACAAGGAATCTCAACGCAACCAGGAGATCATCGGTAGGGCGGCACTCAAGGCCGGCATGGGGGTCACGACGCTGATCAGCAAACGATCCGGGCATGACTGGCATGCCGTGCAGGCCGCACTAAAGCCTGAAATTGCCATCTTCGGCACGCAGTCCGGCCTCGGAAACAACACCGTACCATTGGACGCCTATCCGAATATTCAAATCGTAGATCTGTTATCCACCACAACGACCGAGGTGAAATAAATGGCATCCGATCCACATACCGGAACTGCCGGACGATCCGGCTGGAATGCGCTCGCCGAGGATATCCGATCCTGGCTTGACGGCCATATCTTCGCCGTGGTGATGGCGGGGATCTTCGTCATCGCCAATATTCTGCGTTGGCTTTGGCTGGATTTCAACCACACATCCGATCGGTCGACCGGGCTGTCGCTCAACTTCATGGAGGCCTTGGCACCCCGTGCGCACAATCAGCCGAACGGAAAGCATCATGGTCTGCATCTGTTCGCCGACACGGCTCCCGACCTGTTCTCGCAGTTCAGTCATCTCGTGCAATCGTTGTTCTTCGTACGCACCCCGCTGATGCTCGTCTTCTGCGCCATGACGATTCTGCTCATCATCGGTTTCGCCCAATCGCGAATCGGCATATTGAGGACGACGGTGCTTATCGTCATCAATGCGATATTCGGCACCGGCTTGGGACTATTGGCCTGTCTGGCCATCAACAACCGCCAATCGGATTGGTCCTGGCTGGAACGCATTGACGTGACGTTGACGCCGATCACGCTGGTCATCGGCATCGCGATGGCGTGCAGCGCATTCGAATCCGTGATGTGGCGGCGCAGAATCGTGCTGCTGATCTACACTTTCGTGGGTACCCTGCTGCTCTTCAGCGGCAATCCGGGCGACTACTGCACACTTGCCATTGCAATCGTCGGCCATATCACCGGCATCATGATGCACGCATACGACAGAAGACGACGCGACGCCCGCGCGGCG
>CALNAE010000208.1 GCA_937874315.1 uncultured Bifidobacterium sp.
CACCCACATCCCCGGCGGGTCGATGTAGTTCGGCCCGTCGGTGTCGCTATGGCTGCCGACCGGCCGGGAGTACGCGTCGTACGCGCGAAGGAACCAGTCGCCGTCCCAACCCGCGGTTTCGACGGATTGACGCATGGCTTCGATCGCGCCGCGCACGGCGGTGATTTCGGTTTTGGCAGTGGCGTCGTCCATTTCGCAGGCCTGCGCGTAGTGACGCAGCATATCGAGGTATTGCCCGCCGTAAAGCACGAACATGCCGCCGATGAAGATGGATTCGGCGACGCCCGTGTCGTTGTTCTCCACGGTTTGGAAGCTTTCCCCGGGGTTGCTGGAGAAGCAGTTGAGGTTGAGGCAGTCGTTCCAATCGGCGCGGCCGATCAGCGGCAGTTGGTGGGGGCCCAGGTGGTCCATGGTGAAATGCACCGATCGACGCAGATGCTCCAACAACGGTTCTTCGGAGCCCTCGACGTTGTTGAACGGCACCGGGGCGAGCAGGATCGAGGCGTCTCCGGTTTCCGCCAGATAGGCGTAGGTGCCGGCCACGAGCCAGAGTGGGTCGTCGTTGAAACCGCCGCCGATGTCGGCGTTGCCCTGTTTGGTCAACGGCTGGTACTGGTGCCATGCCGAGCCATCCGGCAGCTGCGTCGAGGCGATGTCGATGATGCGTTCGCGTGCCCGCTGGGGAATGAGATGCACGAAGCCGAGAAGATCCTGATTCGAGTCTCTGAAGCCCATGCCGCGGCCGGTTCCGGATTCGAAGTAGGATGCCGATCGTGACATGTTGAAGGTGACCATGCATTGGTATTGGTGCCAGATGTTCACCATCCTGTCGAGCGTGCCGTCGCCGCTGCGCACGGTGTAGATACTCAGCAGGTCGTTCCAGTACGCGTTCAGTTCGTCGAGCGCCGCGCTGACCTGCTCGGCCGTGCGATACCGGGCGAAGAGTTCGTGTGCGGGATCGCGGTTGATGTGGTCGACGCCGCCGACGGCATCCCACTTGTCGTCCTTCGGGACCTCGACGTAGCCGAGTACGAACACCACGGTCCGTGCCTGTCCGGGCGTCAAGGTCAGACGAACGCGATTGGCCGCGATGGGAGACCATCCGTGGGCCACCGAGTCGTGAGCTCTTCCATCCGTGATGGCCGATGGCGTGTCCCAACCGTTGAAGGTGCCGAGGAAGGAATCGCGGTCGGTGTCGAACCCGACGGTCGGCATGTTGACGCCGTAGAACGCGTAATGGTTGCGACGTTCCTTGTATTCGGTCTTGTGATAGAGGATCGTCTTTGCATCGTCGCGCTCGACCTCCACCTCGCCGGTGGAAAGGTTGCGTTGAAAATTGGAGGAGTCGTCCACGGCGTTCCACAGGCACCATTCGACCGATCCGGTGATGTCGACGACGGCCTCGGTGTCTCTGGTGTTGCTCACCGTCAGCGCGTTGATTTCGCAGTTGGCGTGCAGTGGTACGAAGGCGGTCAGGGAGCTGGCGATGCCGCTCAGGGAGCTTTCGAATACCGAGTAGCCGATGCCGTGGCGGCATCGGTAGCTGTCGAGCGTCGTCTTGGCGGGAAGGAAGGTGGGGGACCAGGTGCGTATCGGAGTCGCGGTGTCCGAGTCGTCGCTCATCTCGCTGATGTAGTAGTTTCGTGCGCCGTTGTCGGCCGGCACGGCGTTGTAACGGTATCGGGTGATGCGCCGCAGTTTGGCGTCCTTGTAGAACGAGTAGCCTCCCGCGGTGTTCGAGATGAGTGAGAAGAAGTTCTCGTTGCCCAGATAGTTGATCCAGGGCAGTGGGGTCGCAGGGGTGTCGACGACGTATTCACGTGCCTCGTCGTCAAAATGGCCGTATTGCATGGGTGATTCCTTTCGTACCGCGTCGTTGCTGCCGTGCCGGAACGGGTTTTCGCCGGTGATATACAGGATTTGTATTATCGTCTAACTAATAAGCATATCACTTACTGATAGAACCTTAAATAAGGTGTCGGGGAGCCGGTAGAATTTGAGTGACGCAAGAGTGGCGTGGCACAGGATCTGAGCGGCATGGATTTGGATGGCGCCGATTCGGATGTCATCGGTAAGGCATCGGTGAGATGCTGGTGAGACGTCGGTGACGCAGTCGGCCCGTGCGGTCCGGCGAGCGTCGATTGCCGGCGATATCGACCGCGTAGCGGATGGATTGAGGTGAGGAGAAACGGATGACCGTGAACAGTTGGAATCAGTTCAGAGAGGGCCAGGGTGTTTCGCGCGGTGACGCCTCCGTGGCGGGGTCGACCTTCTCCAGCAATCCCGAAGTGCGAGAGATCT
>CALNAE010000209.1 GCA_937874315.1 uncultured Bifidobacterium sp.
TGATGTTGCCCAACGGGCATCCGGTCATGCAGAACGGGGTGCCGCAGTCCATGCACCGCGAGGCCTGAGCCGCGGTCCACGGCTGCGCGCCATGCTCCCCGTGTACGTCGAACCAGTCACGGACACGCTCCTCAACGGGTCGATCGGCCAGCTCGTGACGGGTTCTGACCTTGAGAAAACCTCTTGGATCACCCATGTCAGTGTGCTCCTTCCATAACCTCTTCATAGACGTGTTCCCAGGAACCCGACGCGTTGAAATCGACATGCTCCGCCTTGGCCTGGCGCATGGCCTCGGTCATGGCGATGTATTGCCGTGGAACGATATGCGTGAACCGGGCGGCCGTGTGCCGCCAGTCATCGAGAAGCTCCTGCGCGAATGCGGATGCGGTTTCCTCGACATGCTGCTTGACCAACCGATGCACCAGCCGCTCCTGCTCCTCGTCGAGATCCTCGACCAACAGGGTGTCGGCGGCGATGGCCTGCGGATTCATCCTGTCTCGCTCAAGGTCGAGGACGTACAGATCGCCACCGGAGAATCCGGCACCCAGATTTCGTCCTGTGGCACCGAGAATGACCACGGTGCCGCCCGTCATATATTCGCAGCCGTGGTCTCCCACTCCTTCGACAACGAAGGTCGCGCCGCCATTGCGCACGCCGAAGCGTTCGCCCGCCCTGCCCGCGACGAACATCTGCCCCGACGTCGCGCCGAAGCCCGCCACGTTCCCGGCTATCACATTCGTGTGCGGATCGAAATTGACGCCTTCTTCGGGGCGGACGATGACGCGGCCGCCGGACAGCCCCTTGGCGGCGTAGTCGTTGACGTCCCCGTAGATGCGCAGGGTTTCTCCGCAGGGTATGAAGGCCCCGATCGATTGACCGCCGGAGCCGTGCAGCGTCATATCGATGGTGTCCGTGGGCAGACCCTTGGCGCCGTAGCGCCGAGTGATCTCGTAGCCGAGCATCGTGCCGACCGTGCGGTTGACGTTGCGGATCGGCAGTTCGATGCGGACCGGTTCGCCGTGCTCGAGAGCCGGCCCCGCCAACGCTATCAGCCGATTGTCGAGGGCCTTGTCGAGCTCATGGTTCTGCTCGATTGTCTGGTGCAGAATCGTTCCGGGCGTGGGACCGGGCTGCATCAGCACCTTCGACAGATCGATTCCCGCGGATTTCCAACGCGATATGGCCCGGTTCTGATCGAGACATTCGACGTGCCCCACCGCTTCCCGCAGCGTCCTGAAGCCCAGACGCGCCAGCAGCTCACGTACCTCCTCGGCGATGTACATGAAGAAGTTGACCACATACTCGGGTTTGCCTTGGAAACGCGCCCGCAGTTCGGGATCCTGCGTCGCGACGCCCTGAGGACATGTGTTCTTCTGACACACGCGCATCATGACGCAGCCTTCGACCATCAGCGCAGCCGTCGCGAACCCGAATTCCTCGGCGCCCAGCAGCGCCGCCACCACGACGTCGCGTCCGGTCTTGAGCTCTCCGTCGCATTGCACGACGATACGGGAACGCAGACCATTCAAGACCAGCGTCTGCTGGGTTTCCGATAGACCGATCTCCCACGGCGTCCCCGCATGTTTGATCGCGTTGAGCGGTGCGGCGCCCGTACCGCCGTCGTAACCGGAGATCAGCACGACGTCGGCGTGGCATTTGGCCACGCCCGCGGCGACCGTCCCCACGCCGTATTCCGAGACCAGCTTGACGTGAATCCTGGCCTTCGGATTGGCCATCTTCGCGTCGTTGATCAGCTGCTTGAGATCCTCGATGGAATAGATGTCGTGATGCGGCGGCGGCGAGATCAGTTCGACGCCCGGGGTCGCATGCCGGACCGTGGCGATCCACGGCGGAACCTTGGCGCCGGGAAGATGGCCGCCCTCCCCCGGTTTGGCGCCCTGCGCGAGCTTGATCTGCAGATCGGTGGCATGGACGAGATAGTCGCTGGTCACGCCGAACCGAGCGGAGGCTATCTGCTTGATACGGCTGTAGCGCAGCGGATCGGCGATGCGATCGTCGGATTCCCCACCTTCGCCGGAATTGGAGCGCGCGCCGATGCTGTTCATCGCTATGGCGAGCGTCTCGTGGGCCTCTTGGGAGATTGAACCATAGCTCATCGCGCCCGTGGAGAATCGTTTGACGATCTCGCTGGCCGGCTCGACCTCGCTGATGTCGATCGGGGTTCTGGACGAGTTGAACTTCATCAGTCCGCGCAGCGTCATCAGTCGGTTCGAGGTGTCGTTGATATGAGCCGAATACTGTTTGAACATCCCGTAGTCGCCGCGTCTGGTCGATTGCTGCAGGAGGAAGATGGCCTCGGGGTCATTGAGGTGGTCCTCGCCGGTGCGACGCCATTTGTACTCGCCGCCGGTGCGTAGCTTGCGGTGGGGGCTTGCCGTCCATTGGCTGGGATAGGCCACGCGATGGCGGATGGCCACCTCTTCGGCGAGGTCGTCAAGGTTCACGCCGCCGACGAGGGACACGGTTCCCGTGAAATACCGATCGACGACGTCGGCGCTGAGCCCGACGGATTCGAACAGCTGCGCGCCTCGATAGCTCATGATCGTCGAGACGCCCATTTTGCTCATGATCTTGAGCACCCCGGTGGACAACGCCTTCGATAGATTCGCCATGCCGACCGCGGCCGGCACATCGAGATACCCCGTATTTGCCAGATCCTCGACCGACTCGAACGCCAGATACGGATTGACGCAGGCGGCGCCATAGGCGATAAGCAACGCCACGTGGTGAATCTCACGCACGTCGCCGGCCTCCACCGCCAGCGAAACCTGCGTGCGGGTATGACGGCGCAGCAGATGATGTTGAACGGCACTCGTAAGCAGCAGCGATGGGATAGGCCCCCAGGTGTGATTCGAATCTCGATCCGAGAGCACGATGAAGTTGCTGCCGGAACTGATGGCCAGATCGACCTCGTCGAAGATCTCATTGAGACGATCCTCCAAAGCCTTGCCACCGCCCGCGACCTGATAGAGCCCGCGCACGATATGGGGGCGGTAATAGCCTCCGAGCATGGTGGCGTGGTCAAGCCGCTTGAGCTGCGCCATCTCGTCCGAATTGACGACGGGCATGGGAATCAGAATCTTCTTGGCGTGCAGCTCGGTGTCATCCAGCAGATTGGGTTCGGGCCCGATCGCCGACTCCAGGCTGGTGACGATGGATTCGCGTTCCCAGTCCAACGGCGGATTCGTGACCTGCGCGAACTTCTGCGTGAAATAGTCGAACAGCATGTGGCTATGACGCGAGAGCACGGCCATGGGGGTGTCGTTGCCCATGGATCCCAACGGCTCCTTGCCGGTGTTGGCCATGGGTGCCAACAGCATCTTCAGATCCTCCTGCGTGTAGCCGAAGGCACGTTGACGTCGTTGCACGGATTGGCCCGAATGACTCACATGCTCGCGGGTCGGCAGATCGCTCAGCCGTACGCTGTTGCCCTCGACCCACTTGCGGTAGGGGTGCAGCGATGCCAACTGCCGCTTGATCTCCTCATCGGGCACCATGCGGCCTTGGGCCGTGTCGATGAGAAACATCCTGCCCGGCTCAAGCCGTCCCTTGGTGACGATCGAACTCTGCTCGATTTCGGGCAGCACGCCGGTTTCGGAGGCCAGCACGACCAGCCCATCGTCGCTGATCTGCCATCGACCGGGCCGGAATCCGTTCCGGTCAAGCAAGGCACCGACCTGGGTCCCGTCGGTGAAGATGATGTCGGCCGGGCCATCCCACGGTTCAATCAGCGAGTTGTTGTACTCATAGAAAGCCTTGATGTCGGGATCGAGCCGATCGTCCTTCTGCCATGCGGGCGGCAGCATCATGAGAATCGCATGAGGCAGGCTTCTTCCCGCAAGATGCAGCAGCTCGAGACATTCGTCGAAGGTGCCGGAATCCGAATAACCGGGCGTGTCGATGGGCAGCAGCGGCGCCAGATCTCCGAGCAACGGCGTCTTCAGCCGTCCCTCGCGCGCCGACAGCCAGTTGCGGTTGCCCTGGATGGTGTTGATCTCACCGTTGTGCGCGATCAGTCTGAACGGCTGCGCCAACGGCCAGCTGGGGAAGGTGTTGGTCGAAAAGCGAGAGTGGACGACCGCCACGGCGGCCTTCATCCGTGTGTCCGCGAGATCGGGGAAGAACCGCGTGAGCTGCATGGTGGTCAGCATGCCCTTGTACGTCACCGTGCGCGAAGACAGCGAGGCGAAGTACACGCCGACCTCATGTTCAACGCGCTTGCGGATACGCAGGGCGATTCGTTCCAACGCCAGACCTTCGAGCCTGCCTTCCGTATCCGCCGCCACCAGCATCACGAAGGAAGGCATGGATGCCAAGGCCTGCAGGCCAAGCCCATCGGGATCCGTGGGAACGGTGCGCCACGCGAGCACCCCGAGACCCTCTTCGGCGGTGATCTGCGATATGCGCTGCTCCTGCCTGCCGCAGGACGCGATGTCACGGTCTAGAAAGGCGATGCCCGCGAGGTAACGGCCCCGCGGCGGCAACGATGCGTCGAGAACGCCGCGCATGAACTCATCCGGCATGGAGAGCAGAATCCCGGCTCCGTCGCCCGTGTTTTCCTCGGCACCCACCGCCCCACGGTGATTGAGGTTCACCAATACCTCGATGGCCTGCTCGACGACACGACGTTCGGGCCGTCGCCGCAACGTGGCAACCATGCCGACGCCGCATGCATCGTGTTCCTGCGTGGGATCATAAAGACCTTCGGCGCGATGAGGCGTGAGATCAAGTGGGGCTGCGAATGACACCGAGTCACCTCTTCCTGGATTGTCCGGTTCCTGCGATGATAGTGCCTTCACAGAATAAAGTCGCTGTTCGACGCGCTGGCCCTGATGTTCGCATGCCGGACGATGGCGTTCCAATCCGCGTCTTATTGTTTCTCGGTGCGGGCATACCCGTTACGGTGTGACCAATCGATCACGGCCTCGACGTTGTTGCCGTCAGGATCCAGGACGAATGCCGAATAGTAACCGATATGATAATTCCTTGGTCCAGGGGCGCCATTGTCGCGGCCACCCGCGTGCAGCGCCGCTTGGTAGAATGCGCGCACGTCGGCGCAATCAAATGCGAGGAAGGCGATGTGGGTCGTTATATAAGGCAGTTGGGTTACTTGTGGCGAAGCACTTGCCGGGGTATCGCAAAGCGGCGCGATATAGAAATCGGAGTGCGGCGTACCATCGTCGACGCCAAAACCAAGCGTCGGCCCATGATGCGCCTTCGCCACGTATCCAAGTGGAGCGAGCGCGTAAGCGTAGAATGCCATGCTGCGCTCGATGTCGCGTACATGCAGGGTCATGTGATCAATCATCATGCACCTCCCGTGTCTGTTCAGCGCCGAGCAATTCTCTTTTCAAACTGTTGATGGCCGGATACAGTCTTCGATACTGTCCGTATACGTTATCGTAGAGCGATACGTCGCGCGAGTGAGGCTCATATGTAACGCTTTCGCGACGGGCAGATAGCCTGGCGCTGACCTCGTCAAGCGAGGGAATACACCCGAGAGAATATTGCGCGAGAAACGCAAGAGCCGCTGCTGGCAGCACCTCGGCATTGCGAAACACATCGATGCGATGTCCCAGAACGTCGGCCATGATCTGGCACCAGACACGCTCCCGTGCTCCGCCGCCGATCAGTGAGATATGCACTGGTTCAACGGCAAAGGTTTCCAGACCTTGACGAATGGAGAAAGCGACTCCCTCGAGCGCCGCGCGTGCCATATCCGCAGCCGTTGTGTCGGCTGAAATCCCGACATAGGCGCCACGGATGGAGGCGTTCATGACCGGAAAGCGTTCGCCGGACAGATAGGGCAGACACAGCACGCCGTGGCTGCCGGGAGCGCTTCCGGCAAGCATCGTGCTCATATTCGCGTAATTATTCGTGTCATGATTGGCATCGTTGATATTGATTGTGTCGCCATGGCAACCTGCGAACATCGATGTGGCCCAGCGATGTACATTGCCGGCGTTGAGAAAGGGCACGCCGTTGATCACGCCGCCGCCCGTAGCATGGCCCGTATCTCCCGCTGTGGTGCAGGCGAGGTTGGCCACTCCTTCCCGATTCGTGATCGGTTCGGGCGAGATGGCGGCGATCCATCCCGAGGTGCCGATATTGATGTTGTATTCGCCGGGTCTGGTCACCCCGCTGGCAAGCGTGGTGGCACCCGCATCCCCGATGCCTGCGAATACCGGCGTGCCGGGAGCAAGACCGGTCAATTTCGCAGCCATATCGGTAACCCTGCCCACTTGTTCCTGGGGATTGCGCAGTGCGGGGAACAACGTCCGATTGATACCGGCGGCATCGATCAGTCGGGTGTTCCATAGCCGCCGATGGATATCCATCGCACCGACGGTGGAGCTGGCGACGACATCGGCGGAGAATGTTCCGGTCAACCGGGCGGTGAGATAGTCCTTGGCATCGAAAAGCACGTGGCGGATTTTCGCGAAATTCTCCGGTTCATGCCGCTTGAGCCACATGAGTTTGGGCAGCGGTAGCGAGCCTTCGAGCCGATTGCCGGTTATGTTCCGAAATGCCCGGCCATCCAGGGTTTCGGCCATCTCCTGCGCTTCTCGATCTGCCCGTCCATCGGAGTAAAGGATCGCATGCCGTACTGGATTGAGACGATCATCGAGTGTGATGAGATCCTGCATCTGTCCGCTCATGATAATGCCGGCGACGTCGGCCGGACCAAACATCTGCTCGGATTCGTTGGCCCGATCCAGCATGGCATGAATCACCTGTAGAAATGCCCGCCACCAATCGCGAGGATCTTGCTCCTGTCGACCGTCGACCGCGAATAGCGGCAGATCATCGCTGGTGCAGGAGACCGCGATACCACCGTCGGCTCTGACCAGCACGCCCTTGACCGCTGTGGTGCCTGCATCGAATGTCGCAATATAGTCCATGCAAGTTCATCGTAGTCAATATCGGGTGTCGCAGCCCGCCTATTGTGTTTCCGTCCGCAATTTCATGCCACCTCGAAACCGAGATCCGAAAGTCACAGACCGATGATGTCGAAGAACCGCTCGATAAGAGAATCATTGAGCAACCGCCCGCGTATGGTGGGAATCGCTCGGTTGCCGCGGACGGTGATCAGACCGTCATCGACCAATGCGGCGATGTGTTCGCCGTGCAAGCTGAAATCGTCCGTTCCCCTGACCTCGGCGTGCGCGCGGGACGCGACCGGATTCGCGACATCGGTGTCACGGGTGCCGGTGAGGACCCCATGACCGCCGTCGCCGTCATCTGGTTCGCACATCGCCTTACCGAGCCTGCTCAGATCGAGCCC
>CALNAE010000210.1 GCA_937874315.1 uncultured Bifidobacterium sp.
CAACTGACTTAAAATCAGTCGCAGCAATGCTTGTGGGTTCAAGTCCCACCGGGGGTACCAGCCAAGCGAGAGAACGATCGCGTGATTCCTGTGATGTTTGCCCTTGCCTTGACTTAGAGTTCCTACGGTTGGCAAACGGCCGGTAGACGTTTGCCATAGGTTTACACTGGTAACGCAGGTTGACGCAGATAGACGCACAATTCGGCACCCGGTCATGCGACCCACGGAGGTAAATTCAGTGGACGTTTTCGATTACGAGGATATTCAGCTCATTCCCAACAAATGCATTATCAAGAGTCGCGGCGATGCGGACACCTCGGTGACGTTCGGCCCGATGACCTTCAGGATTCCGGTCGTACCGGCCAATATGGAGACGGTTATCGACGAGGATCTCGCCATCTGGCTGGCCGAGCACGGCTACTTCTACATCATGCATCGATTCCGGCCGGACGCCAGGGGGGATTTCGTGCGGACCATGCACGAACGCGGGCTGTTCGCCTCGATCAGCGTCGGGATCAAGGACGGCGAGCACGCGTTCATCGACGAGCTGGCCGAGCATCGGCTCGACCCCGAGTACGTCACCATCGACGTCGCCCACGGGCATTCCGACTTCGTCATCGACATGATCCACCACATCAAGAAGGCGTTGCCGAACAGCTTCCTGATCGCGGGGAACCTCGGCACGCCCGAGGCGGTGCGGGAGATAGAGAACGCCGGTGCCGACGCCACGAAGATAGGCATCGGGCCCGGCAAGGCGTGCCTGACGAAGCTGAAGACCGGTTTCGGCACCGGCGGCTGGCAGCTGGCCGCGTTGCGGCTGTGTTCGAAGGCCGCCAAGAAGCCGTTGATAGCCGATGGTGGCGTCCGATTCAACGGCGATATCGCCAAGTCGATTCGCTTCGGCGCGTCCATGGTGATGATCGGTTCGCTGTTGGCGGGCCACGACGAGAATCCCGGCACGGTGCTGACCATCGACGGCAAGCGTTACAAGCAGTATTGGGGTTCGGCGTCCGAGCGTCAGAAGGGGACGTATCGCAATGTGGAAGGCCGACAGATGCTCATCCCGTATCGAGGACATCTCCTCGATACGCTGAACGAGATGGAGCAGGATCTGCAGTCGTCCATCTCCTATGCCGGTGGTCGAGAACTGGATGATATCCGAACCGTGGATTATGTGATCGTCAAGAACTCGATCATGAACGGTGACTAGTTGCGAAGGCAGTCTCACGTAGGTGAAACATGCCGGTAACCGCAGCCGGGCTAGGCTGTCCGATGACCGTGTACGGTGAATATCGTACCAAAGAGTTCTCGATGGATCGGACCGGTGGGAGGATCATGGCTTGGTGGAACGTGACGCGTGAGGGGCCTTCCGGGCTGCCGACGATGCTGACGCAGACCGTCGTCGCGGCTGCGGCGCTGTGCATCGGCGAGATTGTGAGCGCACCGATTTATGTGGGCATGGCGTCGAATCGGCTGGCATTGGTGCCGTGGGCCATGGTCGCGTGCCTGTTGGCGGTGGCATTCGTATATACCGTGGGATTCGCTGTGCTGTGGGGCGTCGACAACCTGACGCGTCGAATGAGCATCCGATATCGTCCTGTGGCCTATGGCGTGGTCGGCATGATCGGGTTTGGCTGCTGGGGCCGGTTCGTCGTTGCCGCGTTTCTTGATTCCCTGTTGCGTCCTCTCGGATTGACGACATTGAGTGCGGGCTCGTTGCTGCTGATTACGATCAACAGCGCCGTGCTCGGCTTTGCCGCATGGTTCCTGGCCTATGTATCGCCGAAGCCGCTCTCCGATCGTCGTGTGACGGTGGCTGTCATCGGCGTCGTTACGGTATTGCTGGCGGTGGCCGGCGCGTATTACCTGTCGCGGATGTACGCGGTGTTGTATTGAGACGAGGTCGCGAGTCCGCCGCTTATCCGGTGTGATGGCTCGGGTCTGTTCCGGATCGTGAATGTACGGCTCGGGAATCCAATGAAGAGTGGGGTGTTGACATGGTGTCTAGGATGGAAGACATGTTCAGCGTATTAGATATGTTCACCATCGGCGTGGGGCCGAGCTCGTCGCATACCGTCGGCCCCATGCGGGCGGCCCACGCGGTGGTGGCGTCCCTGAAAGACAGTGGCGTGCTGGACCGCGTCACGCGCATGCATGTGACACTCTACGGTTCCTTGGCCATGACCGGTATGGGGCACGGAACCGACAGGGCCGTGGCGGCCGGTTTGGAGGGGAGCCTTCCCGCCGATGTGAATACCGAGCATATGCTGAACATCAAACAGGAGTATGAGCATAAGGATTTCATGCTGCTCGGCGGCACCCATGCCATCGCGTTCCATTACGAGCGTGATATCGTTTTCGAGCTGTGGAGCCGTCTCGCCCCGCATACCAATGGCATGCGGTTCGTCGCCTACGGCGATGGCGATGACGTCGTGGATGAGCAGGTATGGTATTCCATCGGCGGCGGGTTCATCCGCTCGGGAAGTCCCGACGATCCGATGATCGGCATTCACGACAGACCTCCTGTCGGTAGCACGTTCGCCGAACGGGACGAGGGCGATGTGGTGCATTTCGGCGCGAAGTCGCCATATGATTTCGGCTCGTGCGATGAGCTGATGTCCATCTGCAAGGACACGGGGCTCGACGTCTGCGATGTCGTGATGGCCAACGAGCGCGTGATTCGCGGCGAACGTGACACCCGCGATCTCCTGCTGAAAATCTGGCATACCATGCATGAGTGCGTGATCGCGGGTTCGACGTCGAGGCAGGAGATTCTGCCCGGTGGTCTCGAGGTGAAGCGGCGCGCACCTGGGATGTACCGTCGCTTGTCGTCGAACAACGACGTGCTGGCACGCGACCATCATGATGACAGCGCCGCTTTGGAGTCCTCGGATGCCGCTTGGGTCGATCTATTCGCCCTGGCCGTCAGCGAGGAAAACGCCGGTGGCGGACGCATCGTCACCGCCCCGACGAACGGCGCCGCTGGCATCATACCTGCCGTGTTGCAGTACTACTGGAATTTTGTGGATTCCGCCGACGAGGACGGCGTGGTCCGTTTCCTGCTGACCGCCGGGGCCATCGGTTACCTGTTCAAGCGAAACGCCTCCATCTCCGGTGCCGAGGTCGGGTGCCAGGGCGAGGTCGGCTCGGCATGTTCGATGGCCGCGGCCGGGCTGTGCGAGGTGATGGGCGGTACGCCGAGACAGGTCGAGAACGCGGCGGAGATAGGCATCGAACATCATCTCGGGCTCACCTGCGACCCGGTGGGCGGATTGGTTCAGATACCATGCATTGAGCGCAATGCCATGGCGGCGAATACGGCGATCAACGCGGTGCGCATAGCCATGCTCGGCGACGGATCGCACCGGGTCAGCCTCGATCAGGCCATCCGCACGATGAAGGACACCGGCGAGGACATGATGTCCAAGTACAAGGAAACGGCCCAGGGCGGGCTCGCCGTCAACGTCGTGGAATGCTGAGACGGACGAGACCACGACTGGGATGAAAACCGCGACTTCATCGTCCAATTAGTGCTAGGCTGTTGGCATTGTGTCTAAGGAGGCCAATATGACAGCGAATATGCCACAGGTCAACGCGCAGTTCGGCGCCGCGCCCGTTGTCTCATTCCCTGCTGCGCAGCCGCCAGCGGGTTTGAAGGTAGAGGAAGTCGTCGAAGGCGATGGACCTACGGTTCATCGCGGCGACACCATCACGGTGAATTATCATGGATTGGTGTGGGGGAGCGACACCCCGTTCGATTCGAGTTTCGACAGGCATCAGCCCGCGAGTTTCGGCATCGGAGTCGGTCAGGTGATCCAGGGGTGGGATCGTACCGTGCCGGGGCATAACATCGGCTCTCGTCTGGTGGTATCCATTCCACCCGAATACGGTTATGGACGCCAGGGCATGCCGCAGGCGGGCATCGGAGGCGATGACACGCTGGTGTTCGTCATTGACATCATATCCAAACGTTGATGCGTATATGGTGACGGGTGATGCCATCGATCCGCCTGTATGATGGCCGATTACCGCCGATTGGCGATTCGAGGCGGATCGTATGCGCCACGCGTTGGCATATCGTTCCATGCCAAATGCATCACATCTAGAATATCGAAGTGTTCGGGCCACGTTCGCGCGGATCCGTTCGTAATATCAGAGTAGGTCAGGAGGGTTATATGGCCGAGGAGAAGACAATTCTGCTTACGCAGGAGGCCTATACCAAGATGAAGGACGAGCTTGCCCATCGTGAGGGTGAGTATCGTGATGAGATCACCGAGCGCATCGCAACGGCGCGTGCCGAGGGTGATCTTTCCGAGAATGGCGGATATCAGGCCGCACGCGAGGAGCAGGGCAAGAACGAGGGGCGCATCAACGAGCTTATCGTCAAACTTCGCAATGCGAAGATTCTCAAGGCGCCCAAGGCGGGTGTCGTCGGCAACGGTTCCGTGGTGACGTTGGAATTGGCCGGCAATGACATGGTCTATGTGCTGGGGTCGCGTGATATCGCCGTCGCGACCACCTATGATGTCATCAGCCCCGAGTCCCCGATCGGATCGGCGATTATGGGTGCGAAGACCGGCGACACCGTCAGCTACCATGCGCCGAATGGCAAGGAAATTTCGGTGCATATCAAGGATTCGCAGCCGTTGAAATAAACCAACGGTCGTGCCGCTCGATTCCAGGTGACCTGTTGCCGTAGGTCGTAATCGTGCGGATTCATGCACCTCGACGGATGAGCCGCCCTTCGTCTATATGCGAAGGGCGGCTCTCGCTGTTCGATTCCCTGTTGTTTGCCGTTTTCGTCGCGGCTCGCTGTCATGGCTCGCTATCTCGGTCAGCCCAGCGCCCACAGGTTGACGATAACCATATAGATGGCGACCATGTGGCAGGCGTAGCCGGCTACCGTGCCGACGTGGAAGATCTCGTGGAAGCCGAACACGCGCGGCCAGGGATCGGGCTTGCGCAATGCATAGACGATGGCTCCTAGAATGTAGCATGCGCCTCCTGAGGCGATAAGAATCACCACAGCCGGTCCGGCCGCCGGAGAATCCCAGAAGAGCTTCATGAAGCCAATCCCGGAAACGCCGAAGATGATATACACCATCACGTAGAGCCAACGGGGCGCGGTGATCCAGATCACGTGGATGATCAACGCCACCAGCGTGCACGACCACATGCCGACGATGATCGTGGTCCTCCAATTGCTACTGAGCGCGAAGGAGACGGGGGTGTAGGTTCCGGCGATGAGCAGGAATATGTTCACGTGATCGATGCGACGCAGTACGTCGGTGACGCGAGGCGACCAATCGCCGAGATGATAGGCCGCCGAATGGGCGAACAGGATGATCGAGCATGTCATGAAAACGGCGCAGGCCCATTTGAGTCCCGTCCCGTGTGCCAGACAGATCAACACGATGCCCGCCGCGAGCGCCAGAGGCGCCGCAACGGCGTGAATCCAGCCGCGAAGCAACGGCTTGGGGCGTCCGTGGACATCAAGGCGCACCCGCCTCACGTACCTGTTCTGACCGCGTTCGACGCGTCGGGCCTTGTCTTCGCTCTTGGCGATGAGCCGTGTGGCACGGCGCTCGGCTTCCTGTCGAATGGTGTCCGCCTTGCTGTGCGCGCGCGTGCGGATGAGATCGGCTTCGGCTCGTCGGGCATGCAGTTGAGCCTCCTCGACGGCTTGCCCCGTCGCGGGCGGTTCTTCACGACGCTGCTGGTGATTGGAGTCTTCGGTGCCCACGTGTATTCCTTCCGTTTGTTACGCAAACGTAACTTACGTTATCGTAACATGCATGTCGGTCAAGGTTGACAGGGTGATTCGATAATCAACGTTCACCGCATAACCTTCACGTTCGCTGTCACGCCGTCACCGTAAGTCGTCAACCGTCACCGACCCACACCGGCGATGGGATTACTGATGCGTATGATGGAGCATATGGCTGATTTCACTCATATTCTCGCCAATCGCCCTGATTTTGACGATGACGATAGGCGGTTGTTGCATCATCTGGTTGCCGATTGGCAAGTCATCGCGGACTTATGTTTTGCCGATCTGTTGCTGGTGGTGCAGCAAGGTGACGGTAATTATGTCGTCGCCGAGCAGTGCAGACCGTCTACGGTGATGACGCTGCGAATTGAGGACGTGGTCGGCGTCGAGGTGCCGCGTGATATGGTCAGAGAAATCGATGCGGCCATGATGACGCAGTCCGTTTCGCGTTCGACGGTGCTGCGTGATGTCGGTCGTGCCACCGTGTGCAATGTGTATGCCCCGGTCAGATATCATGGCAAGACCCTGGGCGTCGTCGTGCGTGAGACCAATCTGTCGACGAGAGAATCCAACGGGCGGTACGAATCTGAAAGCATCAACGCCGGCAAGCAGTTGTTCGAGATGATCGCACGTGGTCAGTTCCCCTTCGACGATCCGGTACAGAGTCAGCGGCACAATGCGCGCGTCTCCGACGGGTTCATCCTGCTGACCGCCGACGGCGTGGTGCGGTACTCATCGCCCAACGCCATCAGCTGCTTCAGAAGACTTGGCGCGGTGACCACCATGCAGGGGCAGTATCTCAGTGAAATCGGCACCCAGTTGCTCAAGACCAAGGATCCCGTTCCCGAGGCGTTACCTCTGGTGCTGTCCGGGAAGGCTGCCGTCGATTCCGAGCTCGATGCGAACCGTTCCGTGGTCTCGATGCGGTCTCTGCCGCTCTACGGGCCGAACGGTCGCAGCGGAGCACTGATTCTGTGCCGCGACGTCACTGAATTACGACGCCGGGACCGCGAACTGCAGACCAAGGACGCGACCATTTCGGAGATTCACCATCGTGTGAAGAACAATCTGCAGGCAGTGTCGGCGCTGCTGCGATTACAGGCGCGGAAGACAAAATCGGCTGAGGTCAAGCAGGAACTCGCCGAGGCCCAGAGGCGGGTGCAGACCATCGCCATGGTTCATGAGGGACTGAGCCAGACCGCCGATGAGATGGTCGATTACGACAAGGTCATTTCCAACCTGCTTAAGATGAGCGTCGATTTGGCGACTATGCGCGATCAGCATATCCATATCGAATATATCGGATCGTTCGGCATGATGCCGGCGCAGGACGCCACTCCGCTGTCACTCGTGCTGACCGAACTGATCACCAACGCCGTGGAGCACGGTTTCGAAGGCCGCAAGGAAGGGCACATTCGCATCTCCGTTGGGCGTGGCGGCAACAACCTCAACGTCGTCGTCGAGGATGACGGCTCCGGACTGGATACCGAAGAGGACCACGGCATGGCGCGGTCCTCGGGTTCCGGTTTGGGCACTCAAATCATCAATACCTTCGTCACCAATGATTTCGGGGGAACGGTACATTGGGAACCGCGACGTGAGGGGGGCACCCGAGTGATTCTCGATATGCGACTGCGCGCCGCGCAGGAGGAGGATGCCGAGGCCTGATGCGGGCCGCCGGGTCCGCACGTCCCCATCAGATCTGCTGGATCTGCATGCTCTGTGAGCGTCGTGCCCGCATGGCGCGGCGTTTGAGCGCGCGACGTTCGTCCTCGCTCAAACCGCCCCACACGCCGTAATCCTGATTGGTGTCCAATGCACATTTAAGGCACGCGTCGATGACCTTGCAGGTGCGGCACACGGCCTTCGCCTCTTCGATCTGTTGATATGCCGCACCGGTGTTGCCCACAGGGAAGAACAACTCGGGATCCTTGTCACGACAAGCCGCCTTGGCACGCCAATCAAAAGCACTGCTCATGAAACTACCTTCCATCTTTCCATCGAACTTTCCATCAAATGTCTCGCACGCGATCACACCATGCCATACGAACGGACGAAATCGAATGACGCTCGGTTCCTGTGACCCGAGATGCATATGGTAACTGTGTAGCAATCGATGCGACTAGGTATTAGATAACCACGAACGCGTTGTTTTTTCAAGAGCTGAGGGGTAATTCGTCTAGTTTGGTGGTTCTCTTGGCTCCCGGTCGCCGGGATGCCAATGCGGGGCGTCGGCGTCACGTGGAGCGAAGCATTGCACCAGGAGCGACGTGCCGGCATGCATCAGCACGGCCCGTCCGGGCGTCGCACGGTCACTCGAATTCGAGGGACCAAGTAGACGCGCATCGATGCCGTCGGCAAGATCGGTGGCCCGATCGCCGGTGGGAAATATGATTTTGGTCGTGCATCGCTGGGCGATGTGGATGTGTCGTGAGGTTTCGACGCAGAACACCACCGTGGTCTCCGGCCGTTGCATGAGCTCCCTCAACCGTCGTGCCATCGGCTCGACACACAGGGGATCGAGCAGCGCGTCGGCGTCGTCGATGAGCCAGACGTCTGGGCCGCGAGATGCATCGGCGGTCTCACCGCCACCCTGATATTGGCATGTCCCGCGTTGCAATGCCTCAGGCTGGGCGTTTTGGCATGTCCCGTCATCCACATGTTCGGCGAGGGGCGTTCGACCGGCATATGTGGAGGATTGACGAAGCCATGTCGCCCGTTTGCCCTGGCGTGACAGCTCGAGATCAAGTGTGTGCAGCAGCGTGCTTTTGCCGCGACTCGTTGGTCCGATTATCGCGATATTGCCACGTCCCAGCGGCAGCGTCGCCATGGCGAATCTCACGCAATCGTCCGCTATGCCGAAGATGACGGGAGGATCCCGAGCATCGTCGGGGGCCACTTGCGTGCAGGCGTCGGACAGCTCTCCCGCGTCAAATGCCTCCCTGGTGACGAGACCCGGCAAGGGGGCGGTGAACAGCCGCTGCGGTGGCTGGATCTGCATGAAGCGATGAGCCCGCACCATGGCCGTCACCAATCGTGCGACATCCTTGATGACGGCGCAGCGTATGGTACTTCGGCGTTCTCCGTCGTTGCATATCGCGGTTCCTGGTGACTTCGGGCTGATTCCGGCCGCCGCCGCGGTGCCGAGCAGCTCGTTGGATTGCATCGCATCTAACACCCGTAGACAGATTTTGAGAGACATATTGGCTTTCATGTTCGCGCTGACCTGACCGATTGGATTCTGTGTGCACGCGATGATGTGCATGCCAAGCGATCTGCCGAGGGACGCGACACGCACAAGACGATCCACATAGTCGGGGAGCTGATCTTTCAAGGCGTGGAACTCGTCGATGACGACGATCAGCTCCGGCTCGCCTTCGATCGAGGTCCCGATGCGACATGCGCCATGGCTTGCCGCGAGGCGCTCTCGTCGTTTGAGTTCCCGCTCCAATGCGATCAACGCTCGAATCGAATGCTGGAGATCGAGGTCGCATACGTTGCCGATGGTGTGCGGAAGCCTTGCGAGTTCATTGAACGTCGATCCTCCCTTGAAGTCCATGAAAACGAACCGCAGATGATCGGGGGAGTTGCGCGCCGCCATAGCGAGGCACCAGCTCTGTAGAAGAACCGATTTGCCGGATCCGGTCGTCCCCGCCACCAGTGCATGTGGCCCCTGAAGATTCAGATCGATCGCATACGGACCATTCGCATCGATCGCGACAGGTGCTCGAAGCGTCGGTTCGCGTAACCAGCCATGCACGATGCGACGCCACATCGATGAAGAACCGAGGTCATCGCAACCGATGAGGTGCTCCAGATTCTCAACGGCCAGTGTCTTCGATGACCCGTCGTCCTCGTGTCGTCGATTTTCACGATTGGTCGTCTTCAAGGAATTGACGTCAGCGCCATCACGATGGTTGCGGCGCAGCACGCGGAGCATCCATGGTATGGAAGTGGTCAGAGCGCCGGAGCCGAGCATCAAGGCGAAGATCCATTGTCCGGTCGACAGCAGGACCGCGATAAGAACGATCTGCATCAGCAGCGGAATGCAGTATTGCAATGCCTCGGCATTGCACAGCCTGGCGCGAAGGCTTTCGTCGTGTTTCGTGCCGCTCGGTTTCTCCATTCCAATATCCTGTATCCTCGCTCGGCGTGGATACAGGATATAAGCGGTGCTGTGGTCGAACGGTTGGCGATAACCGCGGATTCTCCGATGCCGTCGCCGTCGGCGTAGGCCGGTATGGGCGTGTCGGGAATGTCATAGATGAATGCCGAACGTGACGAGTCGCGCGGCGCGCCGATGCGCAAGCGGGTTCGGCGGACGTCGTAGGGATACCCGTCGGCGGATTACGCCATCGTCATCAGTTTGACGATTGTGCCAGCGTGCCGACCGTGCCGGCCTTGTGGGTGCCGTTGGCCAGCTCCGTGAACAGCTCGTGGTTCTTCGCTTCGTCGAGCAGCACCGTCGAGCCCACGCCATCGACGTAGTATCCCGGATCGGTCCAGTACACGCTGCCCGTCACGCCCTTACCACCCGTGGCGCCTCGGAAGGCGAGCGCCATGGTCACCAGGGTATATGGCGTGGTCTGGTCGTCGACCTTCACGGCGGCGAGCGCGGAACTCGCGGTGAATTTTACCTTGCCGAAATTGGTCAGCGTCGACGTCGATACGGCTTTGGACATGATGGCGGCGATGACTTGGCGTTGGCGCGTTGCACGACCGAAATCCCCGTTGGGATCCGAGTAGCGCATGCGCGAGAACGCAAGAGCCATGTCTCCGTTGGCGATATGGCAACCGGCCTGCCACTTCATGCCCGAATTCTTGTCATCGACGGTGTGGTCGTAACACAGCTGCACGCCTCCCAGCGCGTCCACGACTGATTTCAAGCCGCCGAACTGGACTTCCGCGACATGATCGATATGCTCCCCGGTGATGGATTCGATCTGACGAACCAGCTCTGCGCGCGAGAGCTGATACACGGCGTTGATCTTCATATAGGTTCCGTTCACGGTGACCAGGGAGTCCCGTGGAATGGAAATCAGCGAGCTCGGACCGGAATTCGGTTTGGTCAGCACGAGAATGGTGTCGGTGCGTGCTCCGGAGGTACCATCCTGTCCGGTGGTGCCGTCGCGCTCATCCGAACCGAGGATCAGCCATGAGGTCCCTGCGGTCTTGGCCGTGCCCGGGAGCCAAGCGGATTTATTGAGCCTGCTGTCCACCCAATTCCACGTCCCGAATAGTGCCAATGCCAGCGCCGCCAGCAGCACGATGAGAGCTATCAACAGGCGGTGGTGTCGACGACGAGGCGATTGCGCGGCAACCGAGCTCGATGGAATGGAACGTGAGGGGGGACGGGACGGGGCCGCGTTGCGTATCGCGGAATAAGCGGAATCGCGACTTGGGGATTGCCGTTGACGTGGCGGTGCCACATGGCTCGAGGAGTATTCGGTGGAGCGCCTTCTTTGTTCGGGGCTATGGTGGGGCGTGAAACTCCTGGGAATGGCGGTTCGATTCATGCCGGCGTCGTCGGGTTGACGAGAGGATGATGCGGCCGACGGGGTGTGGATGGATGTGCCGGTGGATCGGGGTGTGCCGGTGGCCGAATGCGACGAGGTGCTGCGACGGGTGTGAGCGGGAGAGAATCGCGGAGGCTCATCGGGAGACGCCGATGCCGCCGAGGAACCTCCCGTGGCGTGCGTGTTCTGTGCGGCCGGGTTGGTACGCCTCGGCCGACTGCTGGCGGGGATGAAGCTGGGGGGCGTGCTCCGAGTGTCGAAATCATCGCCATACTGGCCCATATCCACCTCCGTCGAAAGCGTTTCCCTCTCTCTTGTACTCGGTGTCCGGGGGTTAACAGGGCCTAGACTTCACTTCTGTGCAGTAACGGCACATACGGTGGCGTTGAGATAACGGTCGGCGATGCCGATGTATTGGCCCGTGTTGGCATCGGTGATCGTGCCGGTTTGCGCGTCGACGATGCCGCCCGTATTCGGATCTATCAGCGTGCCATCCGACCGTTTAATGAGCCCGGTCTTCGGATCCGGCGTCTGTTGCGAATTCGACGTGGAACTGTCCGACGACGAACTGGACGATGACGCTGATGCTGATGCCGATGCCGATGCCGATGCCGACGCTGTCGCGGAGGCGGAGGCACCGGCGGAAGAGGTGCTTTCGTCGGTCAGCGCTTTGTTCTCACGCATCTTGGTCCACACCGCATCGGCGTCCGAGCTCCATACCACTCGATTCGGGTCGGAGGGAGCGGCTTCCACGGGGATGGTACGGGCATAGACATGCGAGGTGTCGATGTTTTTCAGGCTCAGGGTAAGTCCCACGAGCGTGCTGACATCGGCCAGACCGCTGCTGAGATTGAGTGATTTGAGGGCGGATTTCCCGAGTTGGTAGATCTGACTGGTGTTGGTGTACAGGCTTTTGCTGCGGGCCTCGTTGACCAGCTGCTTGATGAGGTACTGCTGGCGAGTGGTGCGCATGATGTCCGAGCCATCCGTTCCGGTGCCGTGCCGCATGCGGGCGTATTCGGTCGCCGTGGTGCCGTTGAGATGATTCAGACCGCGTTTGAGATTGAGATCGGTGTAACTGTCCTTGGTGTCCACGGGCACGCAGACGTCGACTCCGTCGATGGCGTCGATCATGTCACGCAATCCGGCGAAATCCACGACGATGAATTGCTGCAGACTCAGTCCGGTCAGCGCGTTGACCGCATGCACGGCGCAGTTCGCCGCGGATTCAAGGCCGTTACCTTCCGTCCACGCGGTGTTGAATATCGAGTTGAACATCACGCCGTACTGTGCGGGGATGACTCCTTTGCTGGTCTGGCAGCTCGGGACATTGACCAGGGAGTCCCTTGGGATCGACACGATGTTGATATAGGAGCGGTCCGCACTAATCTGGACGACCATGGCGGTGTCCGACTGATGGCTACCGGTATCCTCGCCGTTATGGGAACCGCTTAAGGCGGCGTTGCCTGAGCCGTCGCGGGTGTCCTGCCCGAGCAAGAGGAAGGATATCGCCTTGCCTGCGTTGGGATCGATGGGTTCTTCCGTGGCGATGGTCTTACCGCTGGGGATAATCGACACGCCATGCTGCTTCACCAGACTGTTGAATTCGAACCATGTCGCGCCCACGGCGGTACCGATAAATGCCAACACCGCAACCAGAGCCGCGGCCGCGATGGAGCGTATGCGTCGCTCCACACGATAGCCCGCGCTATGCAGAGGATGAGGGGTGCTCCATCCTCCAATATTCGGCAATTTGCCGTCGTTACGGTGAGAAGTCACGCTTTTGCCTTCCTATAGTCCGGCGACTCGAGCCTTGGGCTGGAAGCCGGGCCGGTGAATCACTCAACGAACAAATTCTAATACCCGAAATGAAAGAAAGCTGTGAACCCGATATTCGAGGCGGAGCGCGGTGCGCAGCGCGCGCTGGAATATGCGGCGTTGTGAACGGCGCGACGTGGATGCGTTTCACGTGCGAGGGGTGTGGGGATTTAGCACACGAAAATTCGAAATGTGGTATTGACACGCTGGAAATTTGACAAGGAGTAAGTTACACGGGTGTAATTTACCGTGAACGTATGGGGTAATGCATGGATACCAGTTCAAGCACCTAGGAGGGGCCATGTGGGGGATTGCAGATGATGATCATGAACCGCACGATGACGTTCTTTGGGGAGTGTTCGCCGACCAGGGCGACCTGTCGTGGCGTCAACGCGCGTTATGCTCGCAAACCGACCCGGAGGTGTTTTTCCCAGAAAAAGGCGGATCGACGAAGGACGCGAAACAGGTCTGCGCGCATTGCGAGGTGCGTGAGCAGTGCCTGCAATGGGCCATCGCGCATGATGAACGATTCGGCATCTGGGGCGGGCTGAGCGAACGGGAGCGGCGTCGATACAAGAAGACGCATGGGGCTGTGGCATGAGTCTTCCTCGACCCCTGCGTACACTGGGGGTATGGAATCCACTGAGATCGATGAGATTGAGCAGATCGCGTCCGATGCCATTCGCGGCAGAGACTGTCCCGGTGGCCAGGATGTGGATGCGGGTATCGTCGCTGTGGTTACGGTGGAACGGGACCGACGCTTTCTGGCTTCGACCTTGCATGCGCTGTTCTCCCAGAGCGTGCTTCCCGAGTCCGTTATCATCGCGGATTGCACGGGGGAAAAGGCTAAACCGTTGCAGACCGGGTTCGATGTAAGCGCCCCGGTCGATTCAAGCTTGATCATGCCGGTCGCCGGCATGCGGCGAGTGCAGGTGTATCTGGTTGGTGTCGACCGGGCCAGATCCTTCGGTGATGCGGTGAAACAGGCCGTCGCGCAGTGCCCCCTAGGGGCATCGGCACGTGGATTGTGGATGTTGCATGACGATTCCCGGCCCGCGGATCGCTGGTGTCTCGAACGATTGCTTGAGACGTGGCACAACACGCCGACCGCATCCGTATTGGGATGCAAACAGCTTGACTGGCAGGGCGAGGTCCTCCACGGCGTGGGTGCATACGCGGGTTGGCATTGTGTGATCAGCCTTGTGGTCGACGGCGAGGCCGATCAGGAGCAATACGACGCGCGTGGTGATGTATACGCCGTTTCATTGGCCGGTGCCGTCGTCTCGCTGGCCGCGTTGCATGCGTTGCAGTGGCCGTCACCTTGGTTCGGTACCTACGGTGAATCCGCCGATTTCTGTCGGCGCGTATGTCTGAGCGGAGGCCGGGTCGTGGTCGTGCCGAAGGCCAGCATCGCCCATCGACGTGCGCGATTCGACGGGGTGCGTTCCCGTTCGGGTAGACCCCTCGATGAGGAGGCGCCCAACAATACCACGATGGAGCGCATGATTGCCGCGCAGCGGTATCGGTATACGGATATGCACCGGGTATGGTGGCCTTGGTATTGGTTGTGGAGCCTTGTCGTCGCGGTGGCAACGGCGCTGGGATCGTTGTTCTCCAAGCAGCCGTATGAGGCGTGGTGCGCGCTGCGTGCCCCCTGGTCCGTCCCCGGATCGGTATTCGCGGGGCTTAAGGAGCGTCGTCGGCTTCGCGCTCTGAGCACGGTGTCGTTGAGCCGCCTTCCGATGCTGGTGGTGAATCGTCATCAACTCGCCTTGTGGCATGATCGGCGTGAGGCTTTGACCGGCCAGCGACAGACGATATTGCTGAGTCCTCTGGCCAAGGCTCATCTGCGTCGGCGCGCGCTGACGCGATTCCTTTGTGCCGCGGCGATGATGATCGTGGCAGTGTTGGCGGTGGCGCTGCGCTATCGTGATGTGCTCGTCGGCGTGTACGCGGGTGGTTCGTTGTACTCGGATCAGCTGCTGCCCACGTCGGCGGGGTTCGGCCAGCTGTTCGAATCGGCCACGACACCTTGGGTGTTCGGTCTTTCCACCGGCGTCCCCGCGCCGCCGACGCCATGGCTGTTGGTATGGCTGGTGGCGTCGTTGCTCACGCTCGGTCACGTCGCTGCGGCTCTGCCGGTGATATACCTCCTGTCGGCTCCAGTCGGAGCCTTGTCGTTCTGGGCTTTGGCGGGCGTGTTCACCCGTTCGAACGGCATCAGGGTCGTGTGTGGGTTGCTCTGGGCCGCGCTTGGCTTTGGCCTGGGACTGTACGGCACGGCCAACCTGGCCATGCTGAGCGTCATGATGTTCCTGCCGGCGTCGTTCGCTTTCGTATTTCGTGCGGTCGGCATGTACCACACGGAGGATCTGGTCCATCCCCATTCCTCGGTGCAGGCAGCGGGTTGTTCGGCGTTGTGCTTTATCCCGGTGGTGGCCGCCGAGCCTCAGCTCTTGTTGCCCCTGATCGTTATTTTCGTAGTTTTCCTGATACTTATTCCGCGGCATCGAGGCATGCTGCTGCTCATCCCGGTGCCCGCGGCCTTCGTCGTGGCCCCCACTCTCGTCAACGCCGTGCGGTACGCATCGCGCGGCCTGTGGAGACAGCTGTTCGGTGACATCGCAGTCCCACGACTCTCTCGCAATGGTTCGCCTTCGGCGCTGAGTCTGACCGATGTCATGTTGCGCGCCTTCGGACTGGGGCATCGCCCCGGCGACGTCAGCGCGCTCTCGTTGGGTTGGTTGGGCACCGCGACGCTGGTGTCGTTGGTCGCGCTGCTGGCCCTCGCCGTGGCCGCGCTGTTCCTGCCCTTCTCCTTGCGCGCTTCGCGCATGATGTGGGCTGTGATCGTATCCGGTTCATTGCTGGCCATGGTTTCCTCACGCGTGGTGATCGGTGTGGACGCGGCCGGTTCCGTCGCAGGTTCGGTGGAGCCCGGGGTGTGCCTGGTCGCGTTGGGATTGCTGTGTTGCGCTTGTCAAGTTGCCGGGGGAGCGGTCGCCCGATACCGTCCGTTGTCGCTATCGGTGCAGGAACGGGACGCGCAGCGGCAGACTGTTGGCCGAACCCAAACGGTGATTCGTATCGCGAGGTCCGGGCTTGTCATGGTTCTCGCGGCATGCGTGGGGTTGTGGTTTGCGCTCGGTGCAACGAGGACGAGTGTCGGATCGGTGGCGAGTGGCTCGTCCGGCTTGCCGATGGTGGCCGTCGATTATCTTAAGGCAAATTCCGCGCATCGTATTCTGGCATTGAAGGCCGACTCCCGTACGGCTGTGTCGTATACGGTGATGCGCACGGCCCGCGGTGATCTGGTCGACGCATCGCCGGCCCAACGCGTCCAGATGGCATCGGGCACGGCAAACGCCCATGATGCGTTACTGTCCGCGGCCGCCGCGAAATTGTTGGCGAATACCGACGCGAGCTCCATCGAAGATATCGCACGACTCGGTTTCGGCGGCATCTATGTCGTGGGCTCTGGTTCCGACGGCTCGTTGAATGCCTCGCAACGGGATGCGGCGACGGAACTCTCCACCAACATCACCGCTTTGGAGGGAGTGCAGTCCGTGGTGGCCAATGATCTCGGTACTTATTACCGCGTCACGGCGGTGAGTGACAACGCTTCCGTCGGCGTCGACACCGGACGTCAGCATACTCAGCAGGCCAGCGCGTGGAGATATGGATGGCTGTGGGCCACCGGGATCGTCCTTCTGGTGTATTGCCTAGTGGCGACACCCCGGACGAATCAGGGAACGGAGGATGAATCATGAAGGCCGCGTTTCCGCAATCGTCGGTAAATCGCCGTGCCGTGCGGCGTTGGGTCGTCGCCGCGATCACCGTGGTGCTTATTCTCGCGGTATTCGGCGCATTGACACTATATCGTCCGATGCCGCGAACGATCGATCGTTCATCGCTGGCCGGCTCCTCGGTGCCCCATGAGGTGTCGCAGACGCAGCTGACGGCCTATTGCCCGGCCCGTATGAGCCTGTCGGACACGGGATCGTATGGCGACACCCAGTATCAGGCATCGGAGGGGAATATCGCGTCCTCGGCGCGATATGCCGCGTTTGGCTCCGTCTACAAGGCGACCATCGACACCCTCAGCGGTGATGGCACGCAGAGCACGGAGCTTGAGAACCCCGACCTTCTTGACTCCTCAAGCATCAAAGCGTCCTCCGGCAATGTCGACAAGGGACCGACGCTGGTTGAGACCAAGATGCTGCAGGCCCAACGCGGTACCGGGACGGTTTCATCGGTGGCGGCATGGGCCACCAAAGGGGATCTGCGTGGTTTGTCTGCATCCTCCTGCATCACTCCGGCGTTGACCCAATCGTTCCTGCTTCCGGCCGCGGATGGCGGCAGCACGAATCAACTGGTCATCGCCAACACCTCGGCGAAGGCCACCACGGTGAACGTGACGTTATGGGGGACCAAAACCGCAGGCATTCTCACCTCGGCCACCGGCAGCTCGCTGAGTGTGGCCGCGCACGCGCAGTCGATGCTTGATCTCGGTGCGGCGGCCCCTGGTCAAAAGGGACTCCTCGTCACGATATCCAGTTCCGAAACGCCCGTCGCAGCGGTGGTGCGCAGTGTCCGTGTGGATGGGCTGACCGATAAGGGATCGGATTACGCGCAGCCCTTGGCCTCCGCCTCGCGGCATGTGGTGGTTCCCTCGGTCAACGAGGGAGACGCGGTCACCATGCTCATGTTCTCGGCGGTTTCGGCCACCGCCACGGTATCGTGGATCGGCGCCGACGGATCCGGCGAATCCCAGCGGCATGACCTCGTAGGCGGGAAGGTGTCGGTCGTAGATATGGGCAAGGCCCCCCGCGGCGTTTCCGGAATCAGCGTCGATGCCACGCATCCTATACGGGCCGAGGTGCGTGTGGCCGATGGCGGCACCTCCGGGCAGGAGGATTTTGCCCTGATCGGCCGGGGGGTCTCCACCGATCAGTCGGCCGTCGTGGTCCCCGATGACATCACGGGAACCACGACGGTTATCAATACGACGGACAACGCCGGGCATGCCACGATACAGGCCTACGACGGCAAGGGCAAACATGTCGGCACGCGCGAAGTGTCGCTGGCGGCTCATGGCAGTACGCGAATAACCGATGCGGATATCAGTTCCGATGCCCGGTTGTTCATGATGACCCATGGCGATGGCATAATCTGGGGCGTGCGGCTGAGTCGTGACGATGTCAGCAAGGCGGGTCTGGCCGGAGTCGCCTATCTGGCGTCTCAATCGTTGGACATCCATAGTGAACGCGTCTGGGCCAAACCGGATCAGGGCATCGTGAAGTAGTCGGCTGGATTCGGTGCGGGCCTTCGCGAGAGCGTTCGCTCCCTATTCCATGCGGGCAACACACGTCACCAGGCTACATACCCCATTCGGGATCGATCTCCTCCGGCCTGCGCCCGTACAGTTCGGCGAGCCGTGACACCAGTTCGTCGCGTATCGACCACTGCAGATCCAACCGGGTGTCGGCATGCATCTGCATCGGCATACGATACAACACGACGCGCGCCGGCAGCCCACGCCCGGCGGGGAAGCACTGCGAATCAAGACTCGGATCGCTTTCCCAGGGGGCCGGCTGGGAGGGGGGCACGTCTTCGACGGCGAACTGCACGGGCTTGACCAGATCGGGCCAGGCCTGCACGAGCCTACGAATCTGCGCCGCCACCATATCGTCGAACAAACCGCTGCTGGTGCGGTAGCGGGGCAGCCGAGCGCCGAACATGGGCGTTCTGACGCCGCGACCATGACGATTACGATATGTACGGGTTTCCCAAGGCAGACGCATACCGTTTACGATATGCCAAGGCGGCGGCATTGCGCTAGGATACTTGAGTCATGATCGTCGATCGAGAGGAATTACACATGGCAGTGCAAGCGGTGCCGTATTGGTCCGAGTGTGATTTCACCGTGCTGAGCGCTGGTGCGCACGTCGTCGCCTTCGATCTGGACAACACGTTGGCGCGATCCAAGAAGCCCATGAGCCCGGACATGGGACGCCATATCTCCGAGCTGACTCGACTGATCCCCATCGCCATCATCACGGGAGGGCGGTTCGGGCTCATAGACAGTCAAGTGCTGGCCATGCTTGGCGACCGAACCGATCGCTCCAATCTGTATCTCATGCCGACCAGCGGAACACGGTATTACCGCTGGCACGACACGCAATGGCACTGCGAATATGCCTATGATCTCGATCC
>CALNAE010000211.1 GCA_937874315.1 uncultured Bifidobacterium sp.
TATCTTCGAAGACGTCGGCTGTTCGCTACTTGCTCATATCGATAAGCTGCTGGATGGTGACGAACTCATAGCCCTGTGCCTTCAGACCATCAATGATGCCCGGCAGCGCCTGCACATCCTGTGAACGATTGCCGCCACCGTCATGCATGATCACGACGGCACCGTTGTAGGCGTTGTTCAGCACGGTGTCGCGTATCCTATCGGCACCGGGACGTTTCCAATCCTCGGTGTCAATGCTCCAGATCACGTTGCAATCGATCAGATCCGAGGCGTGCCGCCACTGCTGCGCAGTGAACGCTCCGTACGGCGCGCGGAACACCTTGGTTTTTGTCCCGGAAGCCTGCTCGAGACTCGACAGACCCTGCGTGATGTCCTGACGCATGGCCTCGCTGCTGATCGCGGTCATATTCGGATGCGTGTTGCTGTGGCTGGCGACTTCCTGGCCTTCGGCGACCATCCGCTGTTCCATCTGAGGGTATTGCACGGCGTCTTTGCCGATATCGAAGAAGGTGGCCTTGACGCCATGCGCCTTGAGAATGTCGAGGATCGGACCACTGTATTGGCTCGGGCCGTCATCGAAAGTCAACGCGATGACCTTTCTGCCCGTAGGCTTGGGCGAGATCGATCTGATGATGAGGTCCGTCGGTTCCTCTATGACGCCCTTGTCGATCCGGTCATGTGAATCTTTGCCGACCCATACCTCGCGTACGCCATCCCTGCCCTGCTGTTTGACCATCTGAATAACCCCGTGCCCGTCCATCTCGACGTTGAACGCAATCGCCGTATGCTGCACGATATGGTCCTCAGTAACGTCCGCGCCCTGCGTCAGGACGACATTTGCCCCATCAGACAACGTCGTCTCATTGAAACGCAACTGCGGCACGCGCACCGAATCCACACTGGCCGTGATCGCCATGCCACCATGGCGTTCGAGAACCTTGCCGGTCAAAGACAACAATGCGCCGGGTTTGCGCCCGAACCCGTCGTTGTCACGGATCAATCCGCCAAGGGTCGTATCCGCCGGAACCGTCTTGGCCGTGCCGTCCACCGTGATGGAGATGTCGCGCCAATGGTGCTCCCACATATCGTATGACCACAGCCCCGCGCCCAACAGTGCGAAAACAATAGCGACGCCAAGCGCCGACAGCAGCCATGCGCGAAGCCGCCGAGGATGGTCAGAGGGATCGATGGTCGCGTATGCCTGCTCGACGTGGTCGATGCGCATGGTGGTTTCACCATCGTCATGATGCAAGCCGTGACCAACGGCGTCATCGAGCCGTTCTGCGCCAGCGTCTTGCGTGCCCCGACCCCCTCTGCTTTCTTCCCTGCGATCCCCTCCGCGTTTTTCCCCGCGATCTTCCCTGCCGTGACTCGAAAACAGCCCCATGCGCCCATGTCTTTCATCCAGATGCGGCCGCAATCATTGCCGCGCATCGTGTGCTTCGTTCGCTATCCATGGTCGATTCTAGAGCCACTAGCGAATTACGTCTCCACCACATCGCATTGCCGTTATGATGACGATATGATTCAGCCAAGAACCGCACGACGACAAGACATCGCGCGCCATGAGCCTGGCCACGCACAGCCACAATCCGAACTTGACCTCAATATCAGCACGCTGGTTGAAGACGTTCGTCGGCAATTTCAAAAGGGCATCACGCGGCCGCTGATCTGGCGACGTCGTCAGCTGGCGGCGCTGTCGCAGATGCTCATCGCCGAGAGGGAACCTCTGGAACAGGCGTTGTTTGCCGATCTGCACAAAAGCCCTACAGAATCACAGATTACCGAGCTTGGCGTGTTGCGCTCGGAAATCTCCTACACCTTGCGCCACTTGAGCCGCTGGGCGCATCCGCATCGAACCATGGCGCCGCTCGCGCTGCAACCGGCATCCGCATGGCTCGTTCCCGAGCCTCTGGGAGTCCTGCTCATCATCGCACCCTGGAACTACCCCGTGCAGCTGCTGTTGTCTCCACTCGTCGGCGCGATTGCCGCTGGAAATGCCGCGGTGATCAAGCCCAGCGAACTGGCCCCCAATGTCTCGACCGTCTTGGCAAGGATCATCCCTCAGTATCTGGATACTCGCGCCATTCGCATAGTCGAGGGGGCCATCCCCGAGACTACGGCGTTGCTGGCGCAGCAATTCGACCACATCGTTTATACCGGTAACGGCCGGGTGGCTCGCATCGTCATGCAGGCGGCGGCTAAGCATCTGACGCCCGTGACCTTGGAACTCGGCGGAAAATCCCCGGTTTGGTTCGACGATGACGCTCATATCGATGCGGCGGCACGACGCATCGCGTGGGCGAAATTCACCAATGCAGGGCAGACCTGCGTCGCGCCCGATTACATCCTCACCACGCCCGATCGGGTGGAGCGACTCACCGCGGCCTTACGCAGGGCCAGCACCCGCCTGTGGGGCGCACGACCGGAGTTGAGCCCCGATTACGGCAGGATCGTCAACGACCGCCAATTCAACAGACTCACCTCATATCTCGCTGCCCCCGGCGCGGGTACCGTGGCCACCAATTCGAACACCGATACCAACACCGATGCCGACGAGGGGTCCCGCACAGTCGCGAATACCGGCACTCCCTCGTCTGGGACCAGTCAATACACCGTCGTATCAGGCGGCACGACCGACGACGGCGAGCGCTACATCGAACCAACCATCCTTGCCATGCCTCAGCCGGTCGACCCGAGCGCCACACGTACTGAAGCCAACACCCCCGCCGTGATGCTCGACGAGATCTTCGGACCGATCCTACCCATCGTTCCAGTGCATGATCTAGAGGACGCCATCGCCTATGTCAATGCCGGCGACAAACCGTTGGCGCTGTACGTCTTCTCCTCATCGAGACGCACCGGCCAGGAATTCGTGGCCAGAACCTCATCGGGCGCCGTCGGCCAAGGCGCCGGGCTCATACACGTCGCGGCGCATACCCTGCCTTTCGGCGGAGTGGGTGCCAGCGGCATGGGTGCCTACCACGGAGCGTATTCGTTCCAAGCCTTCAGCCACATCAAGCCGGTGCTGCGCAAGCCACTGCACCCCGACACGCTGCACTTCGTCCAGCCGCCCTTCGCCAATGGTCTGGTCCGCAAGGCCACACAACTGTTGGCGCGGCTATAGAGGAGAGCGTGATGTGCCGCGGGTCATTCCCCTCAACGGCCTTGCGAAACGCCGGACTGCTGGCATTGGTCACCATATAACGTCTTCCTCTCAGGCGCGTTCACCGCCACATCCCTCATGGCACCACGGCAGTGGGGGCGATTATTCCGTCGGTTCCACGACGGCCCACAGCACGCCGTGCGCACGAACGGTTCCGACGATGTCACGTTCCGCGCCGTCGCCTGTTATGCGCATATCGGCGTGTTCATTCGTCGGTGAGGCGGCCCCATCGGATCGGCGCCATAAGTCGATCAGCTTCCACGGCCTATCCGCCCGATCCAGGCCGACGACCGATTGCAACGGCACTTCACCGGTCAATCCGTACTCTTCATCGCCCGTCCAAAATATGGCGACATAGTAGCCACCGGGATACGCGCATGCCGTGCCATCGGCCCAGTCGCACGCCCGGGCCGTCCACACGATCAGATCACCACGGTAAGTCGTCTCATCCGACCATGAAGCGTACCGCCGCTCCCGCAGCATCTCTCGATTGTCCACGGATCCTGCAGTGACCTCCTGTAACGACGGATTGGTCATCAACGCGATGGCTGACGGCTGCGTTGTCGGCAGGTCGCCGCCGACCATAAGCGGCGACCTGCCCATGGCCCACAACGTGAGTAACGTGGCGCATTCATCGTGCGTAAGCCTAGACTGCCGGTCATCGCCGCGCTCGGCACGAAGTCCGATATGCCCCAAAGGCAGCATATCGGCATCCGCCCAATGCCCGGTGCGCTGCAGCGGCGCCCAGCGTGCGAGTCTGGAGAACTGCTGGAATACATCCTCCCACCGGTCCCACAGATCGTCGGAGATGCGCCACATCTGCGCGTGCTTGCGGAGAAAATCGATATGCGTCGTCGGCACGAATGTTCCCGGAGACAGCGACAAGTCAATGGAACGACCGTATCTCCGCTCGGCCTTCTCGATGGCGCGACCATAGGCGTCGATCTCTTTGGGGAAGAACGGCGCCTGCATGTCGTCGACCTTGAGGAAATCAATTCCCCATGATGCGAATAGATCGACCTGGGCATCATACCAAGCCTGCGCGCCGGGGTGATCTTGATTCAACCCCCAGTTGTCATGGTTCCATTGGCAGACATGACGCATGTCCACGATGTCCTGCGCATGCCACGGCGTGCCGGGGACCGGCGTGTTCTTTCCCACGGCCTGTCGGGGAATGCCGCGCATGACATGAAACCCGAATCGTAGGCCAAGTTCATGGATGCGCTCGGCGAGAGGCCCGAAGCCCCTGTTGTTCGCCGAAGAGGGGAAGCGCGCCGGGTCGGGCAGCTGACGTCCATATTCGTCAAGAATGAACGGCGTGCCTTCGCTGTACCCATGTGCTCGGGCATTGGGGTCGAACCACGCGGCGTCGATGACGATGATGTCCCAACCGACGCACCGGAGATGGTCTGCCATGAACCGGGCGTTGGCGAGCACCTCATCCTCGGTAATCGTGGTGCCATACGAGTCCCAGCTGTTCCAACCCATCGGTGGACGCCATGCCTGAGGTAGATCCTTCATCGCATTCTCCCTGCCCGTCGTGTAGTGGCCTACACACCAGCGAATATGCCCGGTTGACCATTCGTCCGAGCCGGTCATGCCTGCACGCCTGCATGCCTGCGGCCCACGGCCGGCAGTCACGAAATCTAGGTATACGTTGCACTTAGCAAGATCATTATACTTACCTCCCGGCAGAAGGCACGCCCGCAAATGGGCGGTAGACCACATGCCCGGAGACATACCGTTCCCGGATCGCATCGCTTGCGCCGGCATACAAGAATCGTTCGAGCCGCTCCTCGACCGACAGCTCGAGCAGACTTTCGTCCTCACGAATAACCAGCGCATCAAACTCATAGCCGGGTTCGAAGGACCCCACCCGCCCGAAGAACGAACCACCGGATTTCGTGGCCATATAGAACGCCTCCGACAGCTTCAGCGGCTGATCGCCTTCATGCCCCGGCATGAATCTCAACGCTTTCGACGCCTCGACGGACGCGACGATATGCCTATTCATATCCGGTTCGTGACCTGCCGCCACGTCGCTGCCCAACGCCAGCCTGAGACCCTGCTCAAGATACCGGCGTGCCGGCATGATGCCCGATTGCAGATTGAGATTCGACTGCGCGCAATGCGCCAGCAGGACATTGCGATCCTTGAGTAACTCCCGCTCGGCGTCGGTCAGCCAGATGCAATGCGCCATAATCGTACGGTTCCGAGGCATCAAGCCGTAGTGTTCGTATACTTGGGCATAAGTGGGTATGTCAGGGTGCAGTTTGCGCACCCATTCGACCTCGGAACGATTCTCGTCCAGATGCGACTGCACCGGCAGTCGATACCGGCGCACCAATTCGCCAAGCCCCTCCATCAGTTCAGGAGTGGTGGAGGGCACGAAACGGGGCGTGACGATGAAGCCGACATCCGGCGCGTCCTCCGCGGTGCGTTTGATCAGCGTCTCCGTGTCCTCCAGGCTCTGTCGGGTGGACTCGAGCAGATTATCCGGGGCATTGCGGTCCATGTTTACTTTGCCGATCATTGGGCGCAGACCGGATTCCTGCGCCAGCTGTATCAGCCGCCAGGTCGCGTCGCCGTGCAACGTGGCAAACGCGCTGAACCGAAGCGTCCCCACCTGCCACAGATGGGTGAGAAAACGACGGTACCAGTGATCCGCCACCGCGAGATCGCAATACTTCGCTTCGTCCACGAAGGTGTACCGTTCAAGCCAAGGCAGCAACTCGTCATCGAAGCCAAGCCCGGCCTGCGGATACTGGGGCGCATGCACATGCATATCGTTGAACCCGGGAATGATAAGATTCCCCGACCGGTCCACGATGTCGGCATCGGCGTATTGTCCCGTCAATGACCCGACGACATCCACAACCTTGCCATAGTCATCGACCAGCACGAAACCGTCTTCAATCGCGCGGAATCGTTCGGGCCCAGGCGTGAAAACGACATCTCCCCGATAAGCAGTGACCACAAGAACTCCTAGCCTCAATCGGTTCCCACTACGGGTGTCGGAACCTTTCCGACTCAAACCGACTCCCGATACTAACCGAACCGTGTTAGCACGGGAATTCGACGACAATGCGCGACGTCACGCCGCCGGTTATGGTCGGTGCGGAACGCCGCGCATTGACATCTCAGGCTATGTCGTTACCGACGTGTTCTATTGGTGCGGCGTCGGCGGCCGGAGAGCACCTTGGCGCCAATCGCGCTTCCCGCAGCCAGCAGCACCAATAGACCGGCCTCGAGATAAGACATGTCAACACCGGTTGCCGCTAGTGAGATCGAAGCTGCGTTCGCCTGACCCGCTTGAGTTCCACTGGTAGCTCTATCCTGCCCCGTGCCTTGCTGGGAGTTTGGGCCACTGGTTTCATGATCGATATGGGAACCTCCATCAGATCCGGTTGCGCTACCGGTCCCATAGCATGTCCGGGGTTCGCATCCCCACCCTGATCGCCGGTAGATGGCTTGGCGGGATCGAGGTACGTCACGTCGGAGGTGGCCGTTCCCCCATATGGGTTGGAAACCTGTACGATAGCTGGTTCGGCCCAAGTGGATTATATCTGGAGCCGATTCTCTTATTTGTCATTGCTTGGATCTGCGAGCGAGTTGCAATACACGCCCGTCGGCGAGACGGGCTTATCGATCTACCTAGCGTTACGTTTGGTGAATGGCGTTTATTGGCGCTGGTATTTATCGCAATGGTTGTATTTGCGCTTCTTCAGCTTTACCAGATTCAGTGGTTGTCAATGTAAAGGAAGAACTAATTGCTCTTTCTTTGAGCGAGGGTTTGGTTCAATTCCCGTACCTTGCTCTTAGCAACATGCATCCCGATACCCCAGATAATGACGTAAATGAATAAAAATTCGCCAGAGTACCAGCAAATGAATACGAGGGTAGCTGGAAACCATCCAGCCAATACAGCAAGCGGCGTGAAGACCAAATACGTAATCAATAAGTGGGTCAGAGTTTGTCGAGTAATTCCCCAGTTAGTTTGAAAGACTAAACTGGTAGCACTGAAACAAATTCCCATTAAAGCCCACAGTATAGTTGAAACCAGCGTCGCCGTTAAAGGGCTACTAAACTGTTGTATGAAGCTTGGACTAGAGGGATAGAAGCGGTCAGTGCCGTAAAAATACGAGAATATTAAAGCCAGAATATACCCAACTGTAATTCCAACCGTGATTCCTGAAAAAAATATCTTGGCAATCTTTTTCATGACAATAACGCCTCCTTGATTTGTTTAATGTAGCGCCTAGAAGCATATGCTTGTTCACCATTGGTTAATTGAACAATGAACTCGCCTCTCGCGCTTAGTGAAAATGTCTCTATCACCGCAATACGAACGATCTCACTGCTAGAGATAGCAATAAAGTCCTGCTGTGATAATTGTTCTCGTAACTGGTAAATACGTTTGCGAATACGATAAGTGCCATTCGTTGTTTCACAAACAACGTTTTTGTTTTCAGTATAGAATCGGATAACTTGATATAGGGCAATAATAGTGTTCTTATTTCCATTAGTCCCTGTCAACACATCTTTATTGACAACACGATCGATAGTCTTTGCTAGCTGTAAGAGTTGAGTATTCTCTGCCTGTGCTTGAATACTGATTGCTGGCTGTAAAAAGTGATCCGCTATATCGAAGTGAATCTCCATGAACAACACCTCCTTATGTAATTCAGTTTAACTGTTGATAGCGGAACAGCAAGGCATCTTCTCTATTTGGTGGTAATTTAGAGATAATCGGTCGTTCAAGGTTGGTAGTTGGTAAAATAAGAATCTGTCAGTATAAAACGTTTCAAAAAGCGGCGACCAAAAAGGCCGCCGTTACTTGTTTCTGTGAGCCCCACTTGCTCTTGAAATTGCTCTTGATGCCGTTAGTGTTGTCTGGTGGTATATAGTCAAAATACGTCTTAAATTTATACAGAAGAACTTTACTGGAACTATTTGACTCCTTTTTATTCTACTTCGTGTAACCACCACATACCAACCGCTTCGTGTCGCGGGAACACCGGACCAAACGGCTTGCAGAGCCTGCTCGATCTTCTGGGATTGCGCACTCAACAGCATCGCACGATTACGAATCGCGCTGTTCGCAATGGCAACGTTGACGTTGTCACCTCCCGCCTGCGAAGTAGCGATAACCTTGCTCGAAAGCAGGTCGACATGCATCGCATCACTGGTGAGCGTTTTGGCCGCCTTTGACCCTGTCCGCGCCGATATGCCCAGCTGAGAAAGATCCACGGTGAATTCCTCGTCGGTCGATTTGAAGGAGGATGAGGGCACGGTCTGCGACCCATACTTCTTGATCGACGGGGAATACGTCCGCACCTCCATGGTGGCGTTGGCGAGGTTGAAGTGCAGCAATCTGATGAAGCCCATACCGCCTTCGTCCAGCGATTGATAGTCGAAGAGCATATTCACCACGTTGCGGTCGGGCTTTCCGTCACCGTCATCGTCGATCTGAGAAACCGTCTTCTGCGCACTGTGATAGTGGCCGGACAACACCATCTTGACATTCTTGTTCTTCTTGACGACGCGTTGGTAGATCTGCTGAGGCACCAATCCCAATCCGCCCGACGCCAGCAGGTATTCATGGAAGTCGAGGATCGCGACGCGGTTGGGGTATTTCGCAAGCACCTGGTTCATCCAGTCGATCTCGGAGTCGCCGATGCCCCAGCCGACCGAGACGACGATGAAATCGACGCCTCCGGCCGATATGAGGTCGTAATGCCCTCGATTGTTCTCGTAACTACCGCCGTACCACGGGTTCGAGTCGTATCGACTCTGCCCGAAGTATTTGGAGAAATTGGTGTAGTTTTCGCTTTTGTGATCCACATCATGGTTGCCCGCCAACACTCCGTACGGGAAATGGGCATCGTCGAGTCGCTTGTACTGCTCGTCGGCGCGGGTCCATTGATCGGCGATGTCGGCATTGTCGACGATGTCGCCGGTGTGGAACAGATACTGGATGTTCATACCCGTCCGGTTCTTCAACAACCAATCATGGATATCCTTCTGGTGCTGGTAGTACCCGTCACCGGCATAGTTGGCGTTGTAGTACTGCGTATCCGATTCCCAGGCAAACGTGAAATCGTAATCAGAGCGCGGAGTATCGGTCTGCGAGATCGAATCCCCATCCGTGGTGATCACCGGCGTTCCACCGACACCGTTGATAGTCGACGAATTTGCATATTGAACCTTCGCGCTCGATGAGGCCGCAGATGCCCCCGCGGTTTGCTGCCCGGACGTGTAACCCGAGCCATTTTGAATCTCGACTTTGATCTTTCCATCCTGCACACGATCCTTGAGAGCCACCTGCTGTTCGATGGAGGCCTTGCCTTGACCATTCGCCCTCACATATGCAACCTGCTCCCAACTTCCATTCACGGCGTTGCGAACAAACGCGTAGATATCGGCATTGGGTTCGGCAGATCCGCTCCAAGACAAGGTCGCCGAAGCCTGCGCGTCCTCTACGAATGATTGCGGAACTGTTACGGTAAATTCCTGGAATGGGAACCCATAGTTTGTACCGGTGGTTGACACGGTTTTGCCGTCCTCACCGGAGGCGAGCGCGTTATTCTGCGCCGAACTGAGAGCCGTGGCGGCATGCTCGGCATCGTCGCTCAACCCGGATCGATCCGTGGTGCCCTGCACCGAAGTCACCGACTCATCGGACGGTGTCATGCGCTCGCCGGGGTGGAAGACGGCGGTGACCTTGTCATTCGCCGACTCAGCCACCTTCACGTTGAGTTGGGCCGCATTGGAGTTCTGCTGTCGGGTGCCGCCGGTCGATATGATCGTCGGTTGCTCCTGGACGGTGGTGAACGTCACGGTTTTCGTAGTGACGTTGCCGACATTGTCATTTGCGGTAAAGACCACGGTATGCGTGCCCGAAGGGAGCTCGGCGGACGAAGTGGCATACGGTAGGGTGATGCGTTGCGCCGCCGCCGAACCATTCGACAACGTTGCGCTGACCGTGCCGCCTTGTGTGCCGACGGCCTGCACCCCCGAACCCGCGTCATGTGCGGTAGCATCAATGGAGATCGCACCACGCTTAACAGTGCCGGTGTCGTTCTTGGCCGCCACCGAAGCGTCGATAACCGGAGCGGTGTTGTCCACGACCACTTTCGCAGTGGCGTTCTCGCCGCTCTCGCCCACAGCTTGCACCGTGTGGCTGCCATCGGTCGTCTTGGCGGTATTCCACAGATATTGCCGCGAAGCGATCGACGACGTGTCAATGGCAAAATCAAGACGAAGAAATTCGTAGGTGCCTTCAGAATCGCCCATGCTAATCTTCTCGCCGGCATTCTTGACTTTGTCGGTCACGTCCCGCTGCTCCGTCACCGTGCCGCTGCTCCCCGGGCTGATGCCCGCCACTGCTTTACTCACGCGCAACACCGTGCCGTCGGGGAGTACGAGCCGGATATTCGAAGCGGTGTAGTCGTCGGCATTCTCGGTGTTGACCGTCAGCTTCTGTTCGTCGAGAATGTCGGTGGGGCTGGATTTGGTGCCGGAATTCAAGTAGAGGGAGAATTTGCCATCCGCGGGTATGTCAGATAACGACACGGGGAAGGACACGGTACTCGTCGCGCCGTAGGTTCCATCGTCGAACGTACCTATCACGTTGTTCTTCCAGTCCGCGCCATCCGGCGTACCGGAAACCACGAGTTTCTTGGTGAACGAATTCATGAAGAATATGTCGGTTTGCGTCACATCCGCCGCGATGTAGGGCTCGGACTCCAGCGACTTGGTGGTCGTGGCACTGTCGATCGTCGTACCGTCTACCTTCAGCGTCGGCGTCGTCTTTCCTTGGGAGGTTGTGCCGCGAACCGCTACGGTTCCGCGCACATACTGACCGTTCGAGACGTTCAAACGCACTGGAGCGTCGTTGAACTTCGGATTATCGATGGTCTTTGTGGTGCTGGTCAACACAGGGTTGAGGCCGTCGGAAACCTCAAGATAATAGTCAACCGATTTCACTCCGATAAGGTTGACGGTGTTCTCGACGTAGGTGTAGGAATCCGAACCCTGCGTCTTGACGAGGTTATGCTCGGTAAACGATGAACTCAGGTTGGTCCGCGTGAACAGCGTGACGCGGTCAATGGAACCTCCTGTGGAAGTCACATCGAAGGCGTAGTCGATATCCTGTCCGGAGACGAATTGGGATTTCGTCGTGTCGACAACGCTCGCAGACGGCACCGACGTGGGGAACCGGTATGGATCGGCGAGGATATCGCCATCCTGCACGTATCCGGGAGTGGGATCCTTATCCGTTCTCGCCAGTTTCGACTCTGTTCCGTTGGCATAGGAATATTGCAGTGAATGCGAATCCCCCGTGTAGTCCTTGGATGCATTGTCGGGATACGAGGCGGAGGATACCAGTACCTTCGTCTTCGTCGCGATCTTCAGCGTTCGTGCGGAATTGTTGGCCATGCCGTTGGACTTGATCTCGAAGAGGTTTTTACCCAAGGTCAATGCCTTGTCTCCAGAAAGACCATACGCCTGGTTGAAGTCGGCGGCACCCAGATCGTCATTCGGCCCGTTTTTGATCCAGAAGACCACGGACTGCCCTGCCGCGATCCGTATATTGGTCTGCACTGGGTTCCAAACCACGTCGCCGTCGGCACCCTCATCGGGATAGCTGTAGTACAGCGTGTAGTTGTCGGAGAAATCTATGCTCCGCTCGGCGACATTCGTCACTTCGATGAATTCGAAACCATCGGCGCCACCGACGTTCTTGGTGTCGGGAGCCAACTCGGTGATGACGAGCGGCACGTCGGCCCGGTGTTTCGTCGAACCGCTGTCCGAGGTGATGCTCAGTGTCCGGTCGCTGCTGGTCACGACCGCGCCCGTGTCGCTGGTGACCACAAAATGATAAGTCAGGCTTTTCTTGCCCTGAAGACTGCCCGCAGGCACGGTGAAGGCCCACATATCGCCGGACTTCATGCCGTCGAATGTGGAATCAACGAAGTTGGAATCCGTGTCGGTTTTCCAATACAATCGCACCCGTCCGATGGAAGAATCACCCTGATTGGAATCGACCTTGGCAGATAAGTGCAATGCCTGAGTTTGAGAAACGCTGTCGGCGACCGCGGAAACATCCTGGGCCGATATCTTCAGCGCGGAAGACTGCGGCCACGATGCGGGAACCTGCGAGGTCTTCACGGTTCCCGGAGTTGCGGCCTGGCCCATTGCGATGGTTCCCGAACCATTGGAATCATAGCTGAGGTCGAGCGTGGTATCGGTGCTGCCGCTGCTCTGATAGGCAACGGTGTCGCGCGCACCCGTCGAGCGCTGCGTCACCACGAGGGTGCGAGGTCCGCTATTGGCCATCCCCGAACCCTTCGCGATGGTGAACAGCGTCGAACCCTCCACCAGCTTGGGGTCAACATGCGTCTTGGCGTTCCAGAATTGATTGAAGTCGTCGGCCGTAACCATGCGAGGCTGTGCCTTGGCATTGCTGACATTCGCATAGTTGTCCCACAACACGATAGATTCATGAGGCGCGATGCTGTGCTCCTTGCTTGAGTCCGAGCTCGCCTGCTCGAATGCTTCAGGAGTCCAATCGGTATTGTTATACGTCAATGACAGATCGCCGATCTTCACCGGCGAAGATCCCATGTTGGTCAGTTCGATGAATTCCCCCGCGTTCACGGGCTGCATCGCTCCAGTAGCGTCTGGAACATTCACATTGCTTGTTTTTACGGCGAGCTCGGTAATGACCACCGGCATGCCGTTGGTAATCGTCGAATCCGTCTGTTGGACGCTCGACGACGTGGTTCCCATATCAGTTCCTTGTGCGTAAGCCGTGCTGCCCGCCATCCCGGACCCCAACCCCATAGCCAACGTCACTGCAATCGCCATACCAACTCGGATATATCCGCGTGCTGCCACTGTATTGTCTTTCTCTCGGCTGTCTCTCATCTATCTCATACTCGGTTGCACCCGCATCCACGTCATAGCTATTTGGACTTAGGCAACTCTAAGGTAACGTCTCAGATTGCCGAGATCGTTGATGTTCCAACAATCTTCATCTTCGGTTCGGCTAAAGTTAACCTATATGAACAATCTCCTGCCGCACTGAACGAACCGCAGAGCACTCACCTTGCACAGGCCGAAATGCGCGCACGTCGGACATCGACGTCCAACGGTTTTGCAAGCCGATGGCACGGCGGCCATCTGGAAAAATACAACCATCGAAAGGTAGTACCACAACCTATGCCGTCGCCAACGGACAAGGGGCTCAAGCCCGGTCGCCGTCTTTTGTTTTCACAACGCCAGCGACGCATCGCCCATCACAGTATGGCCACGCTACATGAATTCGAAAGTTACGGCCGATGTCGATGGCGCTCTTCGCTTAAGAGCAGATTAAGACTCCGATACGCCCCTGCCAGGCAACACCATCGCGCCCAACATACCGCCTACCGTCAGGAGCAGCAACAGTGCCGCGCCGACATGCGCCATGTCGGCCCCACGCACCACCGCAAAAGCCGCCACCCCGACGATCGTCATCAGGCATACCGCTATCGTCGTCGTTACCCGAACCCGTGTTCCCTGACCCATATGCCTCGCACTCTCCTCAAACCACCGCGAACTCCCGGCCCGCCGGTCATCCTTCTTACCTGCGATTTCCAACATACCGCTGCGTGAAAGATGCGGAGCTCGGTTCGAATAGTCTTCATCGTGGGTTTGCCTGAAATTCATATATGCCGCAGAAACGCGCTGCACTTAAACCGTTAAGTTCCGTTCGCATCTGGCGTACGCGCAACCATATTGCGGCATTAAGACCGGCGGCCCCTACCGCCGGGCCGAAGTCTGTTCACGATACGCGCGCGGAGGCACCCCGACAACGGACTTGAACTGGTTGGAGAAATAATGCGCATCCGCACAGTGCAGTCGGGCCGATATCTCCCCCACCCGCATCCCCGTGTTGTCCAGCAGCGCACGGGCCAGCTCCGCGCGTTGACGAAGATAGTACCGATACGGCGATTCACCGTAGGCGCGCGAGAACACCCGGGAGAGCTGCGACACCGACAATCCCAGATCGTGCGCCGCTACGGCGAGCCGGATGTTGTCCCCTACGTGTCGATCCAGGTACTCACGAATGGTCAGGGCATACCGGTCGGGCGACGAGAGCAGCCGACCGTCGAGATGCTGTTCGGCAAGCCGTGCGAAGATATCATGGATCATCAGGGCGCCTCGGCGCGACAACGATCCGGCCGCAGCGTCCGGAGCTTCGCCTCCGGGCCGCGCCGCACGCTCGCACATGTCAAGAAACCCCTCGAAGATGGGAAGTACCGAAGCGTGCGGATACACGATCGACTCGCCGAGTTGGTATTCGCGGTACAACGCGTCGATCAGCAGCCCGCTGACGTTCATCCAGATCTTCTTGTACGGGTCCGTGGGCGAGGCGCGGTAGTCGTGCCGCACTCCGGGCGGGAGAATGTAGACGTCGCCGGCGCGAGGATGGACATGCCTCTCGCCGCACACGACGTCGCCGTGGCCCTCCAACACATATTCGATGCAATAGATATCCGAACGATCCCGCAGAATATGATACGAGCGATCGGGGTAGGTGATGCCCGCCATTTGGATACGAAACCGTTCCGGGCGTTCACAGAGCCCGGAGACGATGGTGACCACATGCTCCATTTGCTAAGAATCCTCACCTTTCCGCCGAGTTTATGGCTATTTTGCCGTCATCTTGCGCCAATATATCCACTATAACGGAATCATCACGAATGGCGGCCCACGCATTCGACCATGGAATCTAGTGAGCGCACGGCCGCCATGCATACGGCAGTGCATTGCGCACTCATACGACAAGGACCGGTGCCCATGACCGATGACATCACGCTCCGTACCGACGCGGCGGGCGCCAGGACCCACGATGGCCCGACCGCCAATGACGGCACGACCGCCACCATCCCACGACCGGAGCATCCCAACCCGCAGTTCGAACGCTCGACGTGGTTGAACCTCAACGGCCCATGGCAATTCGATTTCGATATGTCCGTAAGCGGCATCGACCGAAGATGGTTCGAGGAACACGACTATCCGCATACCATCACCGTCCCGTTCTGTCCGGAGAGCAGGCTCGGCGGCATCGAGTGCACCGATTTCATTCCCTGCTGCTGGTACCGGCGCACGCTTCCCATGTCCGACGACCAACGTACCGGCCGCGTCGTACTGCATTTCGGTGCCGTGGACTATCTGGCCCACGTCTACGTCAACGGACAGGAGGTCGGCACGCATGCCGGCGGCTACGCCTCCTTCGCCATCGACATCACTGACGCCGTGCATACGGGCGAGAACACGCTGGTCGTCTGCGCACTCGACGACACCCGCGGACGCCGACAGCCAACGGGCAAGCAATCCGATCGATACGCCTCGTACTCGTGTCTGTACACCAGGACAACCGGCATCTGGCAGACGGTCTGGGTGGAGTTCGTACCACAGACGCATATCGAATCCGTGCGCTACCACACCAATATCCATAACTCGACCATCACCATCGAGGCCTCGCTGCACGGCACGGGCAGGCTCAGCGTCGCGGCATCGTTCCACGGCGAGGCCTGCGGCTCGGCCAGCGTGCAGAGCGACGGCGGCATGACGATGCTTACGCTTCCCCTGACCCAGACGCATCTGTGGGAGCCGGGCGAGGGCAACCTCTACGACCTGCGACTCTCCTACGGCGACGACGAGGTGAGCAGCTATGCAGGACTGCGAGAGATTCGAATGGACGGCTATCGCTTCCTGATCAACGGTCGCTCCGTGTTCCAACGACTGGTTCTCGATCAGGGCTTCTACCCGGACGGCGTCTACACCGCGCCGACGGCCAGCGACCTCGAACGCGATATCCTGCTCTCCCAGCAGGCGGGTTTCAACGGCGCCCGTCTGCACGAGCGCACATTCGAACCGCTGTACCTGTACTACTGCGATCTGCACGGTTACCTCGTCTGGGGAGAGATGGCCAGCTGGGGATTCGATATCAGCCAAGAATCCAGCTACGACATCTTCATCCCCGAATGGATGCAGGTTGTCGAGCGAGATGTCAACCACCCCGCGATCATCGGCTGGTGCCCGTTCAACGAAACCTGGGACTTCGACGGCCGCAGACAGCTCGACGACGTGCTGCGCATGACCTATCGCATCACCAAGGCCTATGACCCCGAGCGTCCGTGCATCGACACCAGCGGTCACTATCACGTGGAAACCGACGTCTACGACCTGCACGACTACGAGCAGGATACCGACAACTTCGCGCGGCGCTATGACGCCTGGGGGCGGGGCGCCTCGGATGACGTGCCCGAGCTATATCCCGACCGCCAGCATTGCGACCGAATCATGCCCTTCTTCATCAGCGAATACGGCGGCATCAAATGGGACCCTTCACAACAGGAAGGCTCGCAAGCGTGGGGATACGGCCAACAGGCCAACAGCGAAGAGGAATTCGTCGTTCGGTACCGCGGGTTGACGCAGACGTTGCTTGGCAACCCCAAGATGTTCGGCTTGTGCTACACGCAGCTATACGACGTGGAACAGGAGTGCAACGGCATCTACGACTATCATCGCCGGCCAAAAGTCGACATCGCCACCATCCGCGCCATCAATACGGCACCTGCGGCGATCGAGGACGACCCCGCGACGCGCCCAAACCCCGACGACGGCGCGACCACGACCGACGACACGGCACAGGAGGAATGACATGCGTATCGGAATAGGCACCACGCTGCCGCATACCACGCCGGTCGAGTGGGTGAACACCTTGGCATCCATGGGCTGCACCGCGGCCGTCAGCCCATTTGACTGCGCAACGGCGCGACCCCTGCGCGACGAGTATCTCGCGCAGGCCCGCGACCACGATCTGACCATCGGCGAGGTCGGCGTCTGGAGGAACGTGATGTCGCCAGACCCCGGCGAGCGTCACCGCTCGATCCAGTATGCCAAGGATCAACTCGCATTGGCCGAAGAGATCGGTGCACGCTGCTGCGTGAACATCTCGGGCAACGCGGGACCTGGCGGCTGGGACCAGTACAGTCCCGAGAACTACGACGAAGCCACGTATGCGCGCATCGTCGAGACCACGCAGGACATCATCGACGCCGTGGACCCCACGCACACCACCTACGCCATCGAATGCATGCCGTGGATGGTTCCCGATTCGCCGCACGGATATCTTCAGCTCATGAAGGACATCGATCGCCCGGCGTTCTCGGTGCACCTCGACTACACCAATATGATCAACGGCATGGCGCGTTGGCGTGCGTTGCCGGAGTTCATCGCGCAATGTTTCGAGCTGCTCGCTCCGCACGTGGTCAGCGTGCACATCAAGGACATCCGGCTGCAACCGGGGCTTCCCACGGCGATCACCGAGGTGCAGCCGGGCACCGGAGCCGTGGACTTCGACATGGTGCTACGGCATATCGCCGCGCTGCCGGAGGGGACGACGGTCTATGTCGAGCATCTCCCCGACCAACAGGCATACCGGGAGGCCATGGCATTCGTGCTTCGCAAGACGCAATAGCCAACTCCGGAAACGACGCACAGACTCGCGACTCAGACCAGTCGGCGCCCGGCGCACCATACGGAATGCACGTTCCAGTCGTCGTCCTGCAACAGGATATCGGCGGCATACCCCGGGGCCAGGAGCCCGATGGGCGCACCGGTCACGGCGTTCGGGTGATCCAGACCAAGCGCGCGGGCGGGATTCAGCGTGGCGGATTCGACGGCCTTCGGTGCCGCGAAGCCCAAGGTGCGCACGGCGCGACGGACCGCCACATCCAGCGTCAACGTCGATCCTGCGATCGCGCCGTTGGAAACAAGCCGGGCGTGCCCGTCCTTGACTTCGACGTCCAACGCGCCCAGCTTGTATGAGCCGTCCGGACAGTCCGTCGCGGCCATCGCGTCGGTGATGAACACGGTGCAGCCTTCGAAGAGGGTGTAGGCCAAGCGAACGGCCGGATCCTGCACATGGAAGCCGTCGTTGATGAGTTCGATGTGGACACGGCCATCGTCCAACGCGGCGGGAATGGGACCGGGCTGCCGATGATGGATGCCGTTCATGGCGTTGAACACATGCGTCAGAATGCGCGCGCCGGCATCGAACCCTCGCCGGGCGGTCTCATAATCGGCATCGGTGTGACCCACCGCTGGAACCACGCCGGCCTGGGCGAAGCGGCCGATGGCACGAACGCCATGCTCGAGTTCGGGGGCAATCGTGATCTGACGAATAGCGCCGTCGGCGGCTTCAAGCAGACGGTCCACGATATCGTCCGTTGGGTCTCGCAGCTCCTTCGGATCATGCGCGCCCTTGCGAGACAGGGCGAGGAACGGCCCTTCCAAATGCGCGCCGAGGCAATCGGGCCGTTGGTCGCAGACGCGACGGACCATACGCAGGTTGGACGCCATGACACCGACGGGATTGGTGATCAGGCTCAGGACCTGACGCGTGGTGCCATGCATGGCATGCCCGGCTCTGGCGGTGGCGATGGCCGCGGGTCCGTCATCAAACGAACTTCCCCACGCGCCGTGCGCGTGGATGTCGACGTATCCGGGAGTCAGAACTGCGCCGCGTGCATCGATCGCTTCCGATTCGGCGTCGAAGTCGGCAGGGAATCCCACCGCCCGACAGGCGTCCCCAAGCGTCGCTCCGCCCTGGCCGGTGGCGAGGATCACCCCGTCGACCGCCACCAACCAAAAGTCCTCCTGAATGCCGCAAGCGTCGATCTTGCGCGCGTTTCGAATGATCACACGCTGCGGCGCCCCCGCCAACGCTTTGGCCATGCGATCGCTTATCTGCCGACGTGATGTTGAGATGGTCATATCACACCCTGTCCTTTCCTAGTGTCACAAGCATCCGCGTTCCGCCCGACCTTGCACATACCGATACTTCAAATCGTTCTACGCCGCCCCGGTGATGCGCGCCGACCGTCCCGCCGCGACCGCGGCACCGATGGCCCCGATCGGTTCGTCGTCCGGCACGAAGTGGATTCGCCCGCTGGCATCGACCTGCCGCAAAAATGCGCTTGCCCGCTCTCGCCGACTCAATTCCGCGTCGATGGCGCCCCGGTCCAGCGCCACGCCGACAACATACCCCCGGGGGTATCTGATGTATCATCACTGGTAGC
>CALNAE010000212.1 GCA_937874315.1 uncultured Bifidobacterium sp.
TGGTCATAGGACTTAAGCCTGATGCGGATTTTCTGTCCCGCCATTGCCGTCCGCCCTTTCTAGCGATTCGTGTACTTTTACCAACCTGCTCTCAGGACACCGGCATACGCGGACTTACGGTATTTATCCCGCGTCCACAACACATCAGTGCGCAGTAATCGATCCTTCGCATGCAAGCATGCAATAATTCCCGACCCCGCACCCGCTTTTTTGATTCCAAATATGCGAGCCCAAAACAGGCAACTTCTCAATTAAAGCACCTACTCGAGATTAGAGGAATTCGGGCGTGTCGGTCATTTTCGCCCGTCTTCCCGCCGAATATGATCATGGGCCGCCGGACGAAATTCATCATCCGACGGCCCATGGTCATTCAACACTCACGCGTCGCTGAAACACGCGCGCATCATTCAGCACTCAGTTCCCGGTCATCAGTCCTTGGGCTCAATTCGCTCAGAGGCCTCGACCAGGGCACCTGCGCCTTCACGCCTGGCACGCAGCTCGTGTCCTTCTTCGCGCGAAACGCCGTAATAGGCGGCGATGGCGATATCCTTCATGTCCTCGATCATCGGAACACGCGGATTGGCCGGCGTGCATTGGTCCTCATAGGCGCGCATGCCGATCTGGTCGAGGATGCTCCAGAAGAAGTCCTCGTCCACGCCGCAATCCTTGAAGCTCTTGTCCATCTGCAGCTTGTTGTCGCGATAGTCTTCCATCGCCGCTGCGAGATTCTCGACCCCCTCGGCAGGGGTATTGCCCGGATCGATGCCCAACGTCTGAGCCAGCTGTTGGTAACGCTCCGGCGCGACGTATTTGTTGTATTTCGGCCAGCTGGTCGGCTCCAACGGCACCGTACCGTTGTATCGCACGACATACGGCAGCAGAATCGCATTGGTGTGCCCATGGGCGAGGTCGCACAACGCTCCGATGGTGTGGGCCATGCCGTGGCACATCCCGAGGAATGCGGAGCCGAAGGCCATGCCCGCCATGGTGGCGGCATTATGCATCTTCTCCTGAGCCTCGATTTTTTCTCGTCCAGGATCGTCATTGACCGACGGGGCAAGATTGTCCCAGATCAGCCTGGCGGAATGCAGCGCCATGGCGTCGGTGAAGTCGTTGGCGTATACGGAGACGAAGGCCTCGGTGGCGTGCGTCAACGAATCGAATCCGGCATCCTGCGCAAGGGTACGCGGCTGCGTACGCGCCAGCACGGGATCGACGATGGCCACCGTCGGCGTCAAGGCATAGTCGGTGATCGGATACTTGTATCCCGTCTTATGATCCGTGATGACCGCGAACGGCGTCACCTCGGAGCCGGTTCCCGAGGACGTGGGAATGCAGACCAGACGAGCCTTGGTACCCAACGGCGGAATGCGGAACGCGCGCTTGCGAATATCGAAGAACTTCTCGCGCACGTCGTCGAATGAAATCTCGGGATGCTCGTACAACAGCCACATGATCTTTGCGGCATCCATCGGCGAACCGCCGCCCACGGCGATGATGGTGTCCGGTTCGAATTCGTCCCGCATCATGGCCGCCCCGCGCTCCACGGTCTCAACCGAGGGCTCGGGCTCCACATAATCGATGATGCGGAACGTCACCAAATGACGGCGTGCGCGCAACTGATCGATGATCTTGTCGACGATGCCAAGCTGCTCCATCACCTTGTCACAGATAATCACGGCCTTGCGGATGCAGTACATGTCACGCAGGTAACGAATCGAATTCGGCTCGAAATACGTCTTGGCCGGCACTTTGAACCATTGCATGTTGTTGTTCCTCCGTGCGATGCGTTTGATGTTGATGAGGTTGACCGCCTGAACGTTGCCCGACACGGAATTGCCGCCGTACGAGCCGCACCCGAGGGTGAGTGAAGGAGCGATCGAATTGTAGATATCGCCTATGCCGCCCAGTGCCGAAGGCTGATTCCATATGATTCGGCAGGCATGCATCCGCAGACCATACTCGCGCACCAGTTCCTCATTGTTGGTGTGGATGGCGGCGGTGTGCCCGGCACCATGCCGGAGCATCTGCTCGCACATGGTGAACGCCTGTTCCTTGTCCTGTGCCTTGAGTAGCGCATGAACGGGTGCGAGCTTCTCCATGGTCAGCGGCTCGTTCTCGCCCACTTCCTTGCACTCGGCCACAATGATCGTCGTGTCCTGCGGAATGTCGAATCCGGCGGCATGCGCGATGAATTCGGGCGATTTGCCGGGAACGACGGAATTCAGCTTCGGCGTCTTACCGGAATACGAGGTGCAACCGAACATGTACCGTTCGAGTTTCGCCTTCTCCTCCGCATTGACGAAATAGACCTTCCGGCGTTTCATCTCCTTGATCAACGCCGCGTATACGGCCTGATGCGCGATGATGGCCTGCTCGGTGGCGCAGATCATGCCGTAGTCGAAATGCTTGGAAAGCACCAGATCGTTCACGGCGCGGGGGACGTCCACGTCTTCGTCGACATATGCCGGTGCGTTGCCTGGGCCAACGCCCAGAGCCGGTTTCCCCGAGGAATAGGCGGCCTTGACCATCCCCGGTCCGCCGGTGGCCAGAATCGTGGCGATACCGGGGTGCTTCATCAGCGCTCCGGTCGCCTCGATGGATGGATGCTCAATCCACTGGATGCAATTCTCCGGCGCACCGGCCTTGATCGCGGCATCACGCACGACTTTGGCTGCGGCAACCGAGCTTTGCTGGGCGAAGGGATGAAAGCCGAATACGATCGGGCAGCGGGTCTTCAACGCGATAAGGGATTTGAAAATGGTGGTCGACGTGGGATTCGTCACCGGGGTAACCCCTGCGACCACGCCCACCGGTTCCGCGACCTCATCGAGTCCCATCACATCGTCTTCATGGATGATGCCGACCGTTTTCTGATTGACGAGATAATGAGTCACATGTTCGCACGCGAAGATGTTCTTCGTCGCCTTGTCCTCGACCAGGCCGCGCCCGGTTTCATCGACGGCCATCTTCGCCAGGGTCAAATGCTTGTTCAACGCCGCGATCGAAGCCTTGGCGACAATGTGGTCGACGGTTTCCTGATCATACGACTGATATTCGTCGAGAGCCTTGAGCCCCTTACGCACCAGCTGGTCCACTTCCTGCTCAGCCGCCGCCTGCTTGCTGAGTTCGCCTGCTTCTTGTCCGGCCACGGTTGCTTTTACGTCCGTCACGATCTTCTCCTCATTAGTTGATGCCGACGCATTCATTCCATTCGCCTCTCTGCGGCGAACCGACACGGCATGAGAACTGTGATACATGTCACAAGATAACAAACGATCTGAATGAGACCAAGAGTGCCTATTTTGAGCGTTTCATGGGCAGTACCTCGGTGGTTACGTTCGTTTTACTTTGTATTATGTAATAATATTGGTTGAATTTTCATAAATATGGTCTGTTTTGTTCTATTACCGTCACAAATGAACACGCCAACGGAAACCGTTAACGCTAACTATCCCCGATTCGGCCGTTGGATCACGACAAATCGCGATACCACGGCGAATTCGGGTTCCCCGTCACGACGCAACCTCACCGCTTGCCGGAAGCGACGGTGCCCGCCGACCCGCGCTTCCTCTCCCGACTGCGGTCACGGGAAAAACGCCTGCCGTTGGGGTCGCCCCCCGATCTCTCGTCCGTTATCGGTCTCGACCACGTCGACGGGGAATCGTCTGCTCTCGCAGAAAAACGACCGTTTGATCGCGCCTACAATAAATCCTATGCACAATCCTTCATTGCACCGTTATGCCACACGTCCCGGCCTGTACTTCACCGACGACGGTGGCGCCGATGCCGTCGTTCGATCCGAGAACTCCGATCAGCTCTGGCTGTGCATATACGAGCCCGAACAGCATCCGACCGAGTTCTATGCACAGGCGCGCAGCGTCGTCGACGACCAGCCGCCGGCATTGCTCAACGCCATGCGGGAGTATGAGGTAGTAACCAGAATCGTGACCCCGCTCCACCTTCGCGAGACGCTGTTTCGCATGAAGGGACCGAACTACGGTTTGTGGTATGTTCACCTGCCCAAGGCCTGGGACGGAATGCGCTACGGGTATCGTGCCGACGGCGCCTGGGACCCCGAGCAGGGCGTACGGTTCAATCCCTACAAGGTTCTGCTCGATCCCTATGGCAAGGGGATCGAAGGTCGCAGCTCACTGAGACCGGAAGCGTTTTCCTACGCGTTTTCGACCGTAGACGGCAAGCTTCAGGGTTCTCCGCACGGCGCAATGAGCACCTTGGACTCTCTAGGATTCACTCCTCTGTCCGTGGCCATCGCCGACCGTGACGCCTCGAAGCATGACGGCGACCCCTCACACCCACATGTGCCGTGGAGCAAAACCGTCATCTACGAGCTGCATGTCAAAGGATTCACCGCGACCGCCCCTTGGCTTCCGGAAGAGCTCAGGGGGACCTACGCGGGCTTGGCCCATCCCAAAACGCTGACCTACCTGCAACGTCTCGGCGTCACTTCGATCGAACTCCTGCCCATCCAGGCCAAACAGAGCGAAATTCCTTTGCAGGAACAAGGTCTGTCGAATTACTGGGGATACTCGACCCTGGGATATTTCGCGCCGGAAGAATCCTACGCGACGGCGCGTTCACGCAGCCTCGGCGCAAACGCCGTACGCCATGAGGTCATCGAGATGGTTCGCGCCTTGCACGGTGCGGGATTCGAAGTCATTATGGACGTGGTGTACAACCACACCTGCGAAGGAGGCGTGGACGGTCCCACGGTGTGTTGGCGCGGGCTCGACGATCTCTCCTATTACCGACACGACAAGAATCATCCGGCCGAGCTGGAGGACACCACCGGCTGCGGCAACACGCTGGATTTCACCAACACCCACGTGGTGACCTATGCCATCGACTCGCTGCGCTATTGGGCCAAACGAGTCGGCATCGACGGATTCCGTTTCGATCTGGCCGCATCGTTGGCGCGGCTCGATGGCTCTTTCACCCACCGTCACCCATTCCTATACGCGCTGCGCAGCGATTTGCTGCTCGGCAATCTCAAACTCATCATGGAACCGTGGGACCTAGGCAAAGGCGGTTGGAGAACCGGGCAATTCGGTGTTCCATTCAGCGAATGGAACGACCATTTCAGGGACCACGTACGCAGCTTCTGGCTCGACAACGCCAGACAGCCCAAGGAAACCCCATCGATAGGCATGCAGGATATCGCGACACGGTTATGCGGCTCGGCGGATCTATTCGCCACGGAACCGGGACGTGGCGCCGCCGCTTCGGTCAACTACGTCACCAGCCATGACGGCTTCACGCTATATGACCTCACTGCTTATAACCAGCGGCATAATGAGGCTAACGGCGAGCACAACACCGACGGCGACACCATCAATCACTCGTGGAATTTCGGCGTCGAAGGCCCGAGCATCAATCCGAAGATCAATTCCAATCGGCGACGCGCCGCGCTCAACATGCTGGGTACGCTGCTGATGTCGTTGGGAACTCCCATGCTTCGCGCAGGCGACGAATTCGGCAATTCGCAGGATGGCAATAACAACGGATACGCACAGGACAATACGATCAGCTGGTTGGACTGGTCATGGATGGCTGAAGGGGATGACGGCAGTCATCGCCGATTCGCCAGTGCCGTGGCGCAGCTGATCGCCATCCGGAAGTCGCTCGACCTGTACCATCACGAGGATTTCTTCACACGTCTGACGCAACTGGGTCTACTCAAACAGTCGAGTCGTGTGCAATGGCAACTTCCAGACGGCACCACGCCTATGGAACAGGACTGGCTCAACCCTGCGATACATAGCTTCAGCATGCGGCTGACATCCGCGACCGAGGCCAACGTATTGATCGTCGTCAACGCCGATAAACGGGACCAGCGGTTCCACCTGCCCGTGGATACCCAGTGGCAGTGCCTGTGGTCCTCGACGTCAACACTCGAAACGCCGCCCAGACACGGGGCGGGCAGCCCGAAGCCGCTGACGTCCACGACGAGGTCGGCGGCAACATCCACCGGCACGTCTGGGACAACGTCGACGGCACGATTCCCTTCGAATCTCTGGATCATCCCCTCCATGAGCATCTCGCTCCTTCAAGAGCGATTCTGAGCACCGCTCATACCACCCGTCCAAGCACGGTGGCGACATCGCCCCGCCTTGGGACTGAAGCCATGGCGCGGCCATCCAGCCGAGGGTGAACGGGGCCTGGGCCCGCAGGACCAGAATATGGACGCGGCTCGGTCACCCGCCCAAGGACGGACGGCACTACCCGTTTTGGTGTGTGATTTGTCGCGCGTGTCGCACGTGTCGCGGGCGATAGCCGACGAAAGGCCATCGAAAAGCATCCTGAGGGGGAAGAAAAAGAGAAAGGACAGAAAAGCGAGCAATGAAAGAAAGTCCCCGGCAACACGTCCGGCCGACCACAACCCACACACAACCCGGACACCCCCATTGGGGCGGAACTCACGTACGAAGCGCCCAACAACAAGTTTGGGGCGGCCCGCAACAGCGGATCGCCCCAAACAAGGTAACGAAAGTTCGACGTCAGCGCTTCGAGAACTGCGGAGCACGCCGCGCCTTGTGCAAACCTGCCTTCTTGCGTTCTACCGCTCGGGCATCACGCGTCAGGAATCCAGCCTTCTTCAAGACGGCACGATTCGCATCACGATCGATGGCATTGAGCGCGCGCGCCACGCCGAGTCGGATCGCCCCGGCCTGACCAGTGGTGCCACCACCCTCGACGAGCACGATCGCGTCGAATTTGTCTTCGAGCTTGAGCAGCACGATAGGCGAATTGACCTCACGCTGCTGAAGGCGGGAGGGGAAATACTCCTCCAACGTGTGGCCGTTGACCGTCCACTTACCAGAGCCTGGAACCAAACGCACGCGCGCGATGGCTTCCTTGCGACGGCCGGTGCCATAGCCCGCTTCGATCGCGGAAGTTCCTGTGCCCGCGCCGGAGTTCGTTTCTGTGCTGTAGGATGTCGGTTCTTCTTCGGTTTCCTGAACCGCGGAGTTGTCAGTGTTGTCAGCCATGATTCTCTATCTCCTTTGGTTCACTTGACCTGTTGCGAGACCTGATTGATCTCAAAAACCTGTGGCTTCTGCGGAGTGTGCGGATGCTCGGCTCCGGCGAATATGTGAAGGCGATCCAATTGGACCTTCGACAACCGATTCTTCGGCAGCATGCCCCTCACTGCCGAGAGGATGATACGGTCTGGGTTGCGCTGCAACAGATCGGCATAGCTGTCACCACGCAGACCACCGGGGCGACCCGAGTGGGTGTAGAGCAACTTACCCGTCTTGTTACCGGTCAACGCGATTTTCGCCGCGTTGATGATAATCACATGATTGCCCGAATCGGCATGCGGCGCATAGGTCGCCTTGTTTTTGCCGCGCAGCAGGTTGGCCGCCTGCGTGGCAAGTCGACCAAGCACCACGTCGGTGGCGTCGATGACATACCAGTCATGAGTCAGATCAGCTGGCTTCGGTGTGAAAGTTTTCACGAGTGTACCTTTTCTAGCTATTGTGTTCCGGACCTCACGCACCGTGCTTTCGGCACAGCACAATCGGTCTCATTATCCGTGGGCTCCCTGAAAGTCCTCGATGGCGAGTGGGATAGCGCTTTGAAGGACCCCTTAGGGAAACACAACAATCCTCAAGTATATCGCTTGCCTTGACTTCGCGCAACACGCCACCCCGGGCACCGTATCCCGATACGGTGTGGGCGCGGCGCATCAGTGCTCGATCCGCGTCGAAGCGTTCATGATCTGAGCCATCGACTTGAGCCGCGGTTCGTCAAAGAGCCGTTCAAGCGGTACGACATTGCCACGGGCGTCAGCCAACGGGACCCGCCAATTGGGGTACTCGTTATTCGTTCCCGGCTGGTTTTGGGCACGGGTCTCACCGACCGCGTCGGCGAGGGAAGCGGCCAGAAGTCGGCTCGGTGCGGCCTTCAGAGCCCGGTACAGGGCCTCGACGATCTGCTGAACGTGCGACTGTTCGTCATCGATGGCCGAGGGATCGAGGAATCCCCCGCTGATCAACATCTGCAACATGGCGTTATGCTCCTCGACCTGCGACGCCTTGAACTGCTCTACTGGCATGGTCAGCAGATGCAGCCGTCGTCTGATGTCGACCTGCTCATAAGCGAGATATCCGGCGGCAGGCGGCAGATCATGGGTGTTGACGGAAGCCAACGCGTTCTTCCGCCAAGTCTCGGGCGAGCTAAACACCCCGTCGCGCTGTTCGAACCACTCCACCGTGCATCCCAACACCCGGTGGCGATCCAACGACAGTTCAACCGATTCAGGTACGACCCCGAGATCCTCGCCGATGACGATACCGTGCGCACGCTGCGCCTCGATGGCAAGGATGCCGAGCATGATTTCAGAATCGTAGCGAACGTACGCGCCGTCCGTCGGCATCTTTCCCTTCGGTATCCACCACAGCCGGAACAGTCCCAGAATATGATCGATGCGGACGGCGCCGGCCTGTGAGAACATGCCATGGACCATATCGCGATACAACCGGTACCCGCTGTTTGACAACTCGGTCGGATTCAACGGGGGCTCGCTCCAATCCTGGCCCTGTTGATTGAAATAATCGGGAGGCGCACCGACGCTGACCCCCCTGACGAATCCCTCGGGGTGGCTCCAGATATCCGCACCGCGCGGGTGCACGCCAACCGCCATGTCGGACATGACGCCAAGCACCATTCCAGCCTGACGTGCCTGGAGCTGGGCCCCCTGAAGCTGGTCGGTCGCCACCCATTCCAGCCAACGATAGAAATCAAAGGTGTCGGGGAACTGCGCACGCAACGCCATAACGGCATCGGCACGTGGGTTGAGCGCGCGCTGCCAGTTGCCCGGATCGTCGGTGGGAGCGCCCCATTTGTCATAGCACAGGCACCAACTGGCATAGGCGTCGAGGTCGTCACCTGCCGATTGCTTGAACCGCCCGAAAGCGGCTTGACGCCGCTCGTCGCGTCCCACCTTGAACAACAGCCACAGCGCACGCATCTTCGCACGCCACATGGCGTCACGGTCAATCAGTTGGGCGTCGCCGTTGAGCGGCTCGGTCTGGTCGCGCAGCTGATCGATCTGGGCGCGCGTGGCATCGTCCAGTTTCTCGTATTCGACGATGCTCTCCGGTCGAATATAGGTGAAATTCACGAATCGTCTCGAAACAGGCAGGTATGGCGAGGGACTCAGGGGGCTTATGGGCTCCGCTGCATGCACCGGATTGATAAGCACGAAATCGGCGTTCGTCCGACGCTTTGCATCGACCAACAGCGTCCTGAGATCCTCGAAATCCCCGACCCCCCAGGAATGGGATGAACGAATGGAATACAGCTGGGCCATCCAGCCCCACAGCTGTCTTCCCTTCATGCCATCCGGCTCTTCGATGGTCGCCGGGGCGCTGATCAGCGCGGCATCCTGCGAGCGCTCCCCGACCCGGACGTGCAAGGTGTGGTATCCCACAGGTAGGTCCTCGGGAAGCACCACCGAAACCGTGGAAACGAATGAATCCCCGGTCGAGTAGACGTGGGAGTTGGCGAGCGGCCGAATCGAGAGCCGACCGGCGAAAGGCTCCCCGTTTTCCAAAGTGATGTCGACACTCGGGGCTTCGAGAATGCCCGAGGTGATGATGGCCGTGTCCCGCGTACCGGCAACATGCAATACCGTAGGTGCGACAAGCCGTCGATGCCGTGCCTCCTGAAGCCTGCGCATGGACGTTTCAACCGCGTCGTCATCGGATGCATCGACGTTCATGGCGCCGAGGACCGCCACCAGTACATCGTCACTGATCTCGTGATAGTCTTTGGTCTGGCCGACATAACTCGTGGCGATCCCCATGGCCTTTGCAAGGCATATCAACGGTCGCGCCAGACGCCGTTCGTCCTCGATTCTCTGTGTCATGCCCCCAGTCTAATCCATAATATTTCGACATGCCGTACTGACACGGTTTATAACCTACCGACCGCCGCGTCGACCACTTCTTGGGAGCCGTCATGCGTAAGCCGCTCAACGGTGTCACGGGGGCAATTCGGATTGAGCGCGACCGCACGGCGAACCATGGAGGAAAGCACCGCGGGCGCATCGGGCTCGGACTGGACACCGAGTCGGCTGAGAAAGTCCAACGTCTCCCCGCCGACCTCGGGGTCCTGTGCTCCTTCCAACCGCATCTTCCATGAGGTGCGCGGGTTGCGCAATGCCGTGTCCCTCACTTCGCCGTCTGCGTCTTTGGTCAGTCGACCGACCAGCCAATTCTTATCATCCGTATTCGCAGCCACGGCCCGTCGCACCTGCGCGGCGGGATCCGAAGACAATTTGACCAGAATATTCGGGAACGGCATCGTCGTCGCCAAGAACACGCGGTCCTCCAACGGCGTGTGCTCGTTGCCCGCTACCGCCTCAAGCAACGAGGTCGACCGGGAAAAGGCGGCCTGATCGGAATGATCCGGAAGCGGAGCCCTGGCGTACCTGCTCAGCTCGGCGCTGTCCGTCGTGTGCCGAAGTCGTTCATATGTTTCGGTCAGCGGCTCGAAATCGTCATTCGAGGGCGTGTCATGAGTCCGATCGCTCGAAATTTGCGTCCCGGAGCTGCCGGTCTGCGCGGTTTCGATCGCATTCGATTCGGCTCCATTCGATTCTGTCGCATTCGATTCAGCTGTCTGCATGTCAGTAAGCGTAGCTCGTGGCCGTCACGGAAAGTCGCGGTGCCATTCAACCGTTGTCGGCATCTCGCACATGCCGCCGCGCGACGGGGCGTTGCACGCGTGCCAGACGCAGCGGTTTTACACCGGCGTTAAACACCTCGCGGATACGCATCTCAAAAGAGACGGAGCCGGCCGTCGGGACCTCCATCAGCAACCGGACACGATCAGTGTATTCAGCCGAGATCTGCACCCCCGCGTGATCCTCGACCAACTTATTCATGGAACGCAGCTGGCTATACGCCACATCGCAGGCATACTGCTGGAATTCCACCAACTCGGCCATCTGAGCACGTTCAAGCGCGCGCGAAGCACAACCCGCATAGGCCCGGATCAAGCCGCCGGAGCCCAGAAGAATCCCCCCGAAATATCGGGTGACGCACACGACGCAATCGGTCAGCCCGGTGACACGCAACGTATCCAGTATCGGCTTCCCGGCGGTGCCCGAGGGCTCGCCATCGTCGCTCATGCGTTCTGCAACAGGTTGCGCATAACCGCCCACCAGGGCCGCGAACGCCACGTGCCGGGCCTTGGGATGTCGGTTTTTGGTCGCCTTCACAAATCGCAATGCATCTGAAAGTGAAGCCACGTGACAGGCGTCCCCCAAGAATTCCGATTTTCGATCGGACAGCACGCCATGCGAGGGATGTTCAGGCGTATCCATCAGTGTTCTGAGCTGTTCCATCCCCGCGCCTTTCGACGATGACCATGATACGCATACTCGCGACACGCCGATTTCGGCAATGCGTGGAACGCACCGCAACAAGCCCTGCACCAAGAAGATAAAATATCCGTGTAGGAGGCGGATGGACAAGGGCGTACCTCCGACTCCCCCTCACAACCCTCTGCCCCACCTTGGATTTCCCCGGATCAGGGCACGCGACAACGCCGATACGTAAAAAGGGCTGTGGGATTGCGCCCACAGCCCTAGTTTGCGGAGTCAGAGGGATTCGAACCCTCGAGCCGCGTAAGCGACTAACACCTTAGCAGGGTGCCCCTATCGGCCACTCAGGCATGACTCCGGCGTTATCTCCAAAAGGAAGACAACAGCATCATACACTAGCAGTAATCACGGACGCGAACCGCCGATTCACGAATTATGATGGTTATCATGAGCAACACACCAAGGCTAGCGGCGGCGAATCGGGACTGGGGGCGCGATGAAACCGGCTGCACGGTGCTGCATATCGACATGGACGCCTTCTATGCCTCACTCGAGATAGCCCGACATCCCGAGTATTCCGGCAAACCGGTGATCATTGGAACCGGAACCCGATCCGTGGTCTCCGCGGCAAGCTATGAGGCTCGCCGATACGGCGTCAATTCGGCCATGGCGACGGCACGTGCCCGTCAGCTGTGCCCGGACGGCATCTATCTGCCCGTCGATATGATCTACTACCGCAGGATGTCCCGTCGCATCTTTCGCGAGGTGTTTGGACAGATCACCGACGCCGTGGAGCAGGTTTCGGTCGACGAGGGCTACATGGACGTCTCCGCGGCATTGATGCGCTGGAAGCGGCCGACTGCGATCGCCGCATGGATTCGCGAACAGGTGTATCACCGTTTCTCCATTACCTGTTCCGTGGGAATCGCCACGAATAAACTGGTGGCGAAAATGGCCTCGACCAACGCGAAACCCGACGGCATGCTGCTGATTCCGCGAACCAGCCAAGCGCCGTTCGTCCAGATGATGCCGTTGCGTGCCATACCGGGCATCGGCCCCGCCATGGCACGCCGTCTTGGCGATTGGGGCGTGACGACCGTGAAGGACCTTGCCGTCATGAACCAGGGCGCATTGGAACAGGCCGCAGGCTCACGTGCCGCCGCCCACACGCTGTTCCTCGCGGCGCGCGGGATCGACGATCGCAAGGTCACTCCACGCGCCCCGGAGAAATCCATCGGATCGGAGCGGACCTTTGCCGCCGATACCCGTGACGTCTCACAAGTCAGCGCTTTGCTGCACCGATGCTGTGATGACGTCGCGAGTTCCCTGCGCTCCAAACGACTGCTGGCACGCACACTCACCGTCAAGCTTCGGTTTGCGGACCTGCACTATGCGACCCGGGCGCATACCATGGCGAGCCCGGTGGATACGACCAGCGCACTCTATCCCGAGGCCCTCGCCCTATTGTGGCCCTTGTCGGGAGTGACGACATCTCATGACTCGGCCGGCACCGAGGCGGACGGCGACGAGCCCATGGCTCTGGCACCCACGCTGCTACCCAGACAGATCCGGTTGGCCGGGATCAGCGTCAGTGGGCTGAGCACGGCGACGGACACGCCCGTACAGCCCTCGCTCGAGGACCTGATGGAAGAGGCACGCTCGGCGGCGGGAACGACCAAATCGGCCAGGCTACGCGGCGCCGAACAGGCCCTGGACGCCGTCCGACGCCGGTATGGCGCTCAAGCCGCCGGATTCGGCACGGTATAGCACATCACAGCCGTCTTTTCGCGGTCACGCCGACGACGCGCCGCGCGACGCAGAATCCGGATCGACAGCAGAATCCGGATCGACAGCCGCGATTCTGCAGACCTCTCATATTCTCACCGGATTTTGGTCAGCCGGCGAACGGCCTCATCGACCGTCGTATCAGTCGCGGTGATCGAAAATCTCAGGTGATCGGACGCTCCATAGAACTCCCCCGGACTGGCCACAATTCCAAGCCGGGCAAGATCGTCAAGATCCTGCCAGCAGCCGCCCGACAGCGCCTCGACCCAGATGTAGAGCGCGCCCTGCGGCATATGCGCCGCGTATCCGTAATCGCCCAATGCCCTCACCAGCTTCGCCAACCGCAGTTGGTATCGCTCGCGCTGTTCATTGACCGCCGTGCCGTCTCGCAGAGCCGCCACCATGGCGGCCTGCACCGGGCCCGGGATAATCTGGCCGATCTGCTTGCGCACCGCGGTCATCTGCGTGATCAGCCGTTCGTCTCCCGCGACGAACGCGGCCCGATACCCGGCCATATTCGACTGCTTGCTCAACGAGTACAACACGAGGATGCCCTCAGCCGAGCCGGCGCACACCCCAGCGCTCAGCGCGCACGGGGCAGCCGGATCCCCCCAGTCGAGCAGGGCATAGCATTCGTCGCTCAGCACCACGGCGCCGATGTCACGGGCCGCGGCGATGATGCTGGTCAACTGCGCCGTGGACAGCACCTCGCCAGTCGGATTGCACGGTGAGTTCACCCAAATCGCCCGTACGCCCGGAACATGACGCCACGACTCGACATCGGACACATCGTCGACCTTCAGCACCGTCGCGCCGGCGAGTTCGGTGCCGATCTCGTATGTCGGATAAGACACCCGCGGCTGCACCACGACATCACCGGCGCCGCAATGCAACAGGCAGGCCATCAGGGCCACGCCCTCTTTGGACCCGACCGTCGGCAGCATGCCCGCGTGCAACGGTCTCAGGTCCACGCCACGGCAACCCAGGAACCAGTCGGCGATGGCGGTGCGCAACGCCGCCGTACCCTGGGTGATCGGATAGCCGGACGCGTTCGAGTCGTCTGCCGCCGCGGCCAATGCCTGCCGCACGCTCTGCGGCACGTGGTCGACCGGCGAACCGACGGAAAAATCCAACACCGATACGCCACTGTCCTGCGCTATGCGCCGATATCGGTCAAGTCGCCCCCAGTCATACGGGGTCTGGAAGGTATGAAAGCCCATAAGGTATCGTTCAGTCCTGATTCTGGACCGGCAATGCCGCGACCCGCTTGGGGTCCTTGCCCAGCGGACCCGCCGCGGCGGCGCCGCCCAGATCCCCCACCTCGTCGAAGTAGCTCACCGCCGCATCCTTATACCACGCCCATTCCTCCGGCACGTCATCCTCATAGAAGATGGCTTCCACGGGGCACACCGGCTCGCACGCGCCGCAGTCCACGCACTCATTCGGATTGATATACAGCGAACGAACGCCCTCGTAGATGCAATCCACCGGGCACTCATCAACGCATGCCTTGTCTTTGACATCGACGCAGGGTTGGGCAATAACGTATGCCATGAAGACCTCCTCATACGAAACGTCTTATCAGACTACGCGCGATCCCGGACCCCGAGTTCAATGAAGCGGCAGCCCCACGACCACCGGTTCGGGTGTCAGGCAGACGCCGAACGCACGGTGTACGCCCCGCTGGACCGCCTGTGCCAGTTCGACGACGTCATGCGCGCGGGCACCCCCCAGATTGGTCAACGCCAACGTATGCCGCGAGGACAACGCCGCCTTTGCCCCCGGACGCACGACGAACCCCCTATGAAACCCGGCATGGTCGATCAGCCACGCAGCGGAAGTCTTGATCGTCTTGTCTCCCGTATCGGAACCCGCGTCGAAACGCGGCGCGTCCTCGGGCAGAGCGCGGGCCGCTTGCGGAGTCAGCATGGGATTCATGAAGAAACTGCCGCAGCTATGCCGATCAGTGACCGGTCCAGCTCCGACATCGCTCTGCTCGGATTGAGCACGCAACGCCTCGCGCAACCCCCGCTCGTCGACGCAACCACGCATGAACGGCCGCTCATAGCGATGGGCGTCCTCAAGCATGCCTTTAGCCGCGCGCACGGCCAGAACCGCACTGCGTATATCTCCGACGGGCATCCGGTCGCCGACCTGTGCATGCAGAGCCCGCGCAAGCTGGTCATACCCCAACACCCCCTCGCCGCCGCGGTGCAGGCGGAATGTCACGGATATCACCACATACCGCGGCGTGGGAGAAAACCGCGACGCGCCCGGCTGCTCCACGTCGGGCACATCCGTTTGCAACATGCTCCGCTTCAGCGCCGACATCCGGTAGCCGAATCCCATTTCCCGCGTTCCAAGCGTGCCGACGCAGGCGCCGGCACGATCCCACACCTCAACCGAGTCGACGCTGGCGGATACTTCTTGACCATAGGCGCCGATGTTCTGCACCACGCTGGCGCCCACCGTGCCGGGAATCCCGGAAAGGCCCTCAACGCCTTGGCAGCCGGCGGATATGGACGCCCGCACGAAATCATCCCAATGGCATCCCGCCTGCGCGCGTATCAGCACATCACCCGGCGCTTCGTCGTGCGCTGGCATGCCGACGGCTGCGGTGCCGGTATCAGCGTCAAGCAGCGTGATATCCCGACGAGCATCGCGGATGACGACCCCGTCGAACGCGTCATCGCCGACGAGCATATTGGATCCGCCGCCGATCACGCACAGCCGCCGTCCGGCCTCATCCGTCGAACGGACGGCGTCGAGCAGCTCCGCGCGGGTATGCGGCTCGATGAAAGAACGAATGGCGCCGCCGACCCCTATGGTGGTCAGATCGGAAAAACTCGGATTAGTGCTCATACCCGTCATGATATGAAAGAAGCCTGACCGCGGCCAGGCTTCAATCCATCGCTATTACGCATCAACGAGTTTCACGGTGCAGCGTGTGCTTGCCGCAACGCGGGCAGAACTTTTCAAGCTCAAGACGATCGGGCGTGTTGCGCCGGTTCTTCGTCGTGATGTAGTTACGCTCCTTGCATACCGTGCATGCCAGCGTGATCCCCGGACGGATGTCGGCGCTCTTGCTTGCCATATCGTTCACCTCTGTATTCGTTTGGTACCGGTCTCCCGGTCTTTGTAGCGAGGAAGAGACTCGAACTCTTGACCTTACGATTATGAGTCGCACGCTCTAGCCAGCTGAGCTACCCCGCCAGAGAGCCTCGAGTGAGAATCGGACTCACGACCTCTTCCTTACCAAGGAAGTGCTCTACCACTGAGCTATCGAGGCGTGCCGGATAGTGGATTCGAACCACTGAAGTCGTAGACGGCTGATTTACAGTCAGCTCCCTTTGACCGCTTGGGAAATCCGGCATGCGTCATTCACGACCGAGGTCGTAAATTGGCAACTTGGTTATAATGGCACGACTTCGCGACATCCGCAAGTCAGGGACACGCCGTGTGGTAGACAATCCACGCGCATGACGGTCAAAACCTTGATATCCCAAGGCATGTCGGCATGGACCCGCGACGGATACGGCGCGCCTTCGCGCGATTCTTCCGAACGGACGATCCCAGACGGACGACCTCAGACGGATGTTCGACGAACCTCAGAGTCCCATGGCTTTCAGTTTTCCGCAGACCTCGATCACCCGATCGTTGGCTTCGGGCTCGCCGACGGTGATGCGGATGCCCTCCCCGTCGAATACACGCACGGAAAGGCCGGCCTCGACGAACTCCTTGGCGGCCACATCGGTACGTTCCCCCAGGGCGAGCCAGAAGAAGTTGCCATATGGTTCGCTGATCGTCCAGCCCTGTGCACGCAACGTCTCAACGATATGCGAACGCCGCTCGATGATCGACAGCACCCGCTCATGAAGCTCATCGTCGACGTCCAAGGACGCCAACGCCGCCTTCTGCGCGACATCGGTGACCCCAAAGGGCAGGGACACCTTGCGCATGCCCTCGATGACGTCCGCCGCGCCGAGCGCGAAGCCGATACGCAGCCCGGCGAGGCCATATGCCTTGGAAAAGGTGTGCGCGATGACGATATTCGGATATTCGCGGAACAGATCCATCGCCACGCTGGTGGACGGATCGGTGTTGAACTGGAAATACGCCTCGTCGAACAACACCAGCACGTTCGAAGGCACGGCTCGCATGACACGCCGCGCATCCTGAGCGGACAACGACGTCGATGTCGGATTGTTCGGGTTGTTGAGGATCACCAGTCGTGTGCGGTCGTTGAGCGCGGCGATGATTCCATCGACGTCATGCGATCCGTCGGGCAAATTCGCCACTTGAACGCTGGTCGCCCCGGCCCCCGCGACGATGATCGGATATGCCTCAAAACTACGCCACGGGTAGACGACCTCGTCCCCCGGTCCGGACACCAACGAAATAAGCTGGGTGATGATCTCCGTCGACCCGCAGCCGACCGTCACCTGCTCAGGAGCCACCCCGTAGCGAGCGGACAGCCGCTCGACGACATCCCAGCCCCGCATATCCGGATAACGGTTGATATGTCCCAGCGTCTGTTCTTCGATGGCCCGCCGCACGCTCGGCAGCGGATCAAACGGATTCTCATTGCTTGAGATCTTATAACTGCGCGCCCCGGCGGAAATCGGCGCCGGCTTGCCCTGTCGGTAGGCGGGAATGGTATCGATTATCGGACGATGTAAGTAAGTCATATTCTCATCCTAATCCTGCCCTCCATAGACACGCGCACAGTTCACGTCTCTCGACCTCAGACGCGCAGGGGCGCCACCCGAACATATGCATATCGAGTGGCGCCCCTGCGCGACGAAATCCGCTATCAGTTCAAGATGGCAAGCACGTCGTGTGCGGACACGATGAGGTAATCCTCACCCTTGTAATGCACCTCGGTGCCGCCGTACTTGGAATACAGCACCTTGTCGCCAACCTTGACGTCCATGGGGATGCGCTTCCCGTCATCATCACGACGGCCAGGACCGATGGCAAGGACTTCGCCCTGCTGCGGCTTCTCCTTGGCATTATCCGGGATAAACAGGCCTGAAGCGGTCTGTGTCTCGGCCTCAGCCTGCTTGACAATGATCTTGTCTTCCAACGGTGTGAGTGAGATCGACACTGTGGACCTCCTCTTTCTAAATAAGAGAAATCGATAATTACCGCGCCGGGACACCGCGATCAGAGGCTGACGATCACTGAACACACCATCCTATTGCGCTATCGACTCATCGTAGCGCGAAGTTAGCACTCTGCCAACTCGAGTGCTAACGCTTTGAGTGAACATTGGCCACGCACAGCACATCGAGACCGTTGCCGCGCGCATTCTCATGAGGCACGGCGCGCCAGAACCGCCTGTAGATCGGCCCCCAACGAATCGGATGTCGGGTCTGGAGCATCGACATCGCAATCCCGATGCGGATGGCTGTCGGATGCATCGGTATCGGTAGACGCGGAGATCTCCGGTTGCTCGGCCCGGTTCCCGCCGTCGCCTTCGCCGTGATCCACGTCGTCGCGTTTCGACACCCAAGATTTAGATGGCACCAGCGGCACAGGATGCGCCTGCGCTACCTGTTTCGTCGACTTGATCTCCAAGCTTTCAGGCCCCGTCGCGCTCCCGTCGGCCGTCGATTGAGTCGCCGATGCATCGAGCGAGAAGGAGATCAGATCCTGCTGAGCCGCCATATCAAAGGCCTCTAGGGCATGAGACGCATGAACCGTACTCAGCTCATCGGTGGCATCGGCCGGCTCCTCCCGTCGGTCTGCAACCGGCGTCGCAACCGCCAGTTCGGCCGGCTCCTCCGCGGGATTCGCGCGTTGGGGCCGCTCGTCCTCAGGCTGCCCATGACCGCCGTCGTCCCGCACGCCCCGGCGTTGGGCCAAGACCCGATCCCGTTCATCGCGAGACCGTTTGAGCGCGCGCCTAATCTCCCGCTGCTCCATGATGCCGGTCGGCGCCTCGCCGTCTTCGCGAGGCTCGTGATTCGCCGCATCCACACGACCTCGGGTCGAGGTCTGTGCGGTCGCAGACGCGTGCGGCGCGCGGCCGGCGTCCGAACGCCGTGCGACCTTCCGCTCCCATCGCACGGCCTGTCTCGAAGCTCGAATGCCCAGCCCCAGCACCGCGAGCAACACGGCCGCCGGGATACAGGCATACCACGCGGAGAACCGCCAGATCACCGCCGCAGCAAGAGTGAGCAGGGTAATGACCAAGAGCGAAAGCACCAGAATACGACGCCGGCGCGCGGCGGCACGGCGCAAGCCGCGAATCTGCGCGACATGCTGTCTGTTCTTTGCCGAATCCTGTGATGGCGTGCGTTGCATGACGACCCCTTTCATGGCGAGATCATGGGTATCGGAGAATTGGGTACCGCTGGTTTCATCAACGAGATGCAACGATGATGAAAACTTGTCCTCCCGGTGTTCGATGACCCGTTTCATGCTATCGACCGTCCGTTTCGGCAGCCAACCGATCATCACGATAACGAGTATGACAACAATGACTATGCTGCTCAGTGACTCGTAACCCATAGTCATCAAGAATAGAAGACCATTTGACGTTTCGCGCGATTGTGCTCAGGCGTGTCGGGCCAAAAGGCGCGTGGCGAAGCCCTGTGGGGCGTCCTCGGCAAGCAGGCTGAAGGTGAGGTGGTCGCGCCACTGGCCATCGACGTACATATAACCCGGCCGAAGGCCTTCGCGATGAGCCTCAAGTTTGGCGACCACGCGCAGCGAGCGATCGTTGCATGGCACGATGGCGATCTCCAACCGATGCAGATGCGGGCCGTCATCGTCATGCAACGCCCAGTCAGCCAACATCGCCACGGCCGTTGGCGCGATACCGTGGCCGATCGCGTCCTGAGCCACCCAATATCCGACCACGCCCGTGCGCATCGAACCATAGGTGATGGCGCCCAACGAGATCTGCCCGACGATCCGCATCTGAAATTCGATCAGCAGCACGATGGCCGTCCCCTCGTTCTCATCACGACGCTGACGCTGCAGCCACTGCTGAAAAGTGAGACCGCCGCCGTTCTGCGGATCCCCCGACTCCCATGGAGCCAGCCATGAGGCATTGCGGGCGCGCACGGCATTCCAGGCCCCGAGGTCCTCGGCGCCCATCGTTCGCAGCCGTATGGCCACCATCCCCCGTGGCGCGCACAGCGTCTCGGGAAAGTGCAGCGCGCGATCAGCGCGGGCGGGCGCGGGCGTAATCATCGAACGTATGGAACGCAAGAGAGACATGGAAACCATTGTGCCACCATCTGCCCGCGGTCAGGGGAACACCACTACCATGGTGGATATGAAGACCCAGCCGGATGGCGCATCTGCCGAACACCTCCTTGATCCGATCCGTGCCAGGAAACAACAGCTGCGCGAGCACGCCAGACTACGACGCGGTCTTATCGGCAACGCCCAGCTCGAAGAAGCCGGGCCGGCGCTCAGGCGCGAATCCGCGCAATATGTGAAGACACTGGCCGCAGGCTCGACGGTGGCCGCATATGTTTCCATGGGCCATGAGGTGCCCACGACACCGACCTTGGACGACTGGCGTGCGCGCGGGTTGGATATTCTGGTGCCCCGGCTCGGATCAGGATTGGAGATCGGGTGGGGTTATTATGGCGGTTCCAAGGCTCTACAAGCCATGCCGCGCACCACGACCGGCGGATTGCGCCCCGCCGAACCGGACGGATGCGTCTTCGGCCCCGAACGCCTGGCACGGGCCGAAGTGATCCTCATCCCAGCCTTCGCCGTGGATTCGCAGCTGTTCAGACTGGGCCGGGGCGCAGGATGGTACGACAGGGCCTTGCTCCATCGCTCCCCCCGTGCCGTGCTCTTGGCCGTCTGCTGGCCTTGGGAGATGACCACACAGCCACTGCCCAGGAACGCCCATGACATACCGGTCGACCATGTGATTCGGTTGCCGCAGCCGCAGCGGTGAGCATCCGAACCCCCACGCGTTATGAGCCGGCCGCGCACGTTCGCGACCAGTGAACCGCTCTGTCCCAGCCCCGGTTAGGATATGAGAAGATGACATGTTATGCGGATTAGTATCGCGCGTGGAGGAAGAGCATTGCCCAATTACCATTATCGTTGCAAACACTGCGGATACGATTTCAGCCGGTACCAGTCCTTCGAGGACGACCCCGTCACCATCTGCCCGCAATGCCATTTGCCCCAGGTGCGCAAGGTGTTCTCGGCGGTTCCCATCGAATTCAAGGGCCACGGGTTCTACCGCACCGACCGGGGCGGCACCAAAAAGTAGGCTTGAAGGCCGGTCTGAAAGTTGAACTGAAGGTCGGCACGTTCCCGACGCTGTTCGCCGACTCGCCCACTCGCCGACTCGGCGACACACCGGTAGCCCGAAGCCTTCGACCACATCGTCGCGGTGGCGTTGCGACCGCCCGTCATCGGCTGTCATGCTGCCGGTATGGCATCATCATTCATCAGATTCACCATGGCCAACCTCATGGAGGCAATGCGAATTCCGATACGTTTCGAGCGTGGTTCGGTCGCATTACGACCCTCGCTCAAGCAACGCCGCGGGTTACGCACTCTGCGTCATATCCTTGCGGCCGGCTGTGCCGGGTTGGCGGTGTTCTTCGCCCTGAGCGCCCTCACACACAGTGCCCGGACACGCCCGGTAGTCATGACGTCACATCATCTCAGCCGCGGGCATCGCATCACTGCGGGCGATATCGCGGTTCGTCAACTGCCTTCGAATGTCTTGCAACATGCAACTTTTTCGAAGATATCGCAGGTCGTCGGTTCCATCACGCAGATCGAGGTCGAACGGAATTCGCCCCTGCTGACCGGCTCCATCGCGTCCATCCCCCGCGTGCCCGACGGAGCCACGGTGCTTGACATCCGGCTGACCGGCGTGGTCCGGGCCATCGCTCCCGGCGAGGAGATCATGCTGGTCGCAGTCACCCCATGCGCTCGGACGTCCTGTGACGAGGCTTCGTCGGTGCTGGTGGAGCGTGCGTTGGTGATGGACGCGCCGAAGACCAGCAAGACGACATCGGGAGTTACGCTGCCGTGCGCCATAGATCATCAGTTGGTCGCAAAAATCCTAGCCGCCCAAGAGAACGCCGCCATCATGGCAGTCGCCCGATCAACATCGAATAGCCCATAGCTCCGCTCACAAACCGAGCGCGTCGCTATCCCCGTTCATCGAACACCGCCCAATGCGGCGGCAGCTGCGTAAGAATGCGCATATCGTCATCATGGTCGCGTTGCGGCTTGGGGATCGACGACTCGGCCGCATCGTCTCCGCCATCATCCTCGAACCGTTCGGCGCCTTGACGCTGGACGCGACGATATCCACGCGGATGTCGTCGCAGCGCATCGTACCCCGTCACTGAATGCCCCGATATATCTCGCTGATTCTGTCGATCACGCGGTCCACTTCCTTGTCCGGGTTGACGAAGGCGCCGACGCTCCAGATATTCATCACCGACCAACCCAACAACTCGACGTTCTGCAACAGCAGCCGGTGACGCCGCCGCGTGGACTGGATGCCCATGAAATCAGCGTCATCGGTGAATATGGCCAACGAGAAGGGCTTGTCCTTCAGACCGACCACCAATGGAATGCGCATTCCGCCATCGAAGCCGTAGTCCACCGCCGCCCTCAGCCCCCGCGAGCGTATGCGCGAGGCCAGATCGCTGAACAACACGTTATCCGTCGCACCGTCCGCGGCAGGGAGGACCTCCTGGGTGTCAAGGCCCTCCGCCCACTGCAGCAGCGCCTTGAGCATCCGCGTACCAGGCTGGTGTAGCCGGTCGTCCTCCATATCCGCCGAGCCGAACGCCGCGACGATATCCACATGGTGACGGGACAATGCAAGCGCGTCGAGCAGCATGCCCTTGCCGCCTTCGCTTTCCAGGTAACCGAATTGCTGAAGCAACCTGCCATGCGAGGTTTTGGCGTAGCACAACGAAAGGATCGCGTCACTGGACTGTGCGCCGGAGACCTCGTTGATGCCGATGAGTCGAACGTGACGGAGGAATTTGCCCATACCCGTGTTCTTGGCCGCCAACGCTTTGAGTTCGGCGCCAAGACGGCTCCGGAACACCGCGGTGAGCGTCACCACGGTCAATACATATCCCGCCGGCACGATGGCGAATTCCGAAGCGCGCCGAGTGATGATGCCGATCACCTCATCGATCTCCTGTTGGCTGCTCTCGACGAGCCCGGTGGTCAGCACGGGCACGCCGGTGGCCTCGATCCGATGGAGACGAACCCTGCCCTGCGCCGATTCGGTAGTAACGTCATTGCGCAGGTCGCCATACCCCTGATCGTGCAGGAAAACGTTCAACGCAGGAAGCCTGCATGTGGAACGACCCGATGTCGGGACGCTTGGCAGCATCGCGACCAACGCCGACAGACTCGGTGAGGTCACCGTGTCGCGATGGGCCACGACGATGACGCCCCTGGCGCGGCTGAGAATCGAAAGCAACTGCACCGCGGGCAGATGGGATCCGGCGTCGATCACCGCGACGTCACATAACGGGGCGGGTTCCGTCAGCGCGGCGAGAGTGGAAGGCGTCGCCATGATGATCGGTTTCGCGGCTTTCATGATCTCGGGATGGTCACGCACGATGCGACTCAGCGCGATCCGGGAGGAACCGGCCAACGTCGTATGCAGCTGATTCGCCTCCTGGGTCCTGGAAAACAGCAGGTCGGAAAGATGCCGCATTGACTCCTGTCGGAGCATCGGCCCAATGGAACGCACGTGCTCGACGTCTACTTGAGCGAATCGATCTGCTGCCGCCTGCATGGCCGACCCATCCTGATTGGATATGATGGCCGACGAACGGACGATGTCCTCGAACACCGTGGTCCACCAGGACAACTGCAGCTCGGCTTCTACGGCATCGATGTCCACGCGACGGTTCCTCAGATCCTCAACCAATTCCTCGAGCCCGTTCTTGTGAAATTCCTGTTCCAGCTGGAAGCGTCCGGGCAGATTGTCCAAGGCCAGATGATCGTCGTACAGCGCCTTCAACCGAGTCTCCAGGCTGTTGAAATCCAGCGTCTCCAAATTCCCGCCGCGAGGCGTCGTGGCCAACACCGCATCGAGAGCGGTGGTGTGGTCCACCAGCGATTCCTGGGTCGCGAGGATGGCATCGAGCTTTGCCGGCAGCACCGGCCAACCGCCGTGCGGGACGAACAACCGCCACTGTTTACCCTGTTTCGCCACGACTTTCAGGGCATCATGCAGATTCTCAACCTGCGCCCCTACGCGCAACAGGCCTTTGGCCTCCTTGATGTGCCGACGGCGCTCCCAGAAGCCCATCGTGGAACCCGAGGCCTTTCGTTCGGACTTCGGCTGGCTTGCCTCCAGCATGGCGTTGAGATCTCGCTCAAAGATCTCCGGCTGGAATACGTCGAGGACACGACGCAGATTGCGCAGCACGACGACCTGTCTTCCCCACTCCTGCACGGTGAGAGGAACCGGGAAGCCACAGGTCTTGACCGTCAAGGCAACTTGTTCCCTAGTGACCGGCAACAGTTTCTGCAACATATCGACGACACGTTGATACGCATCCACCGCCTCATGCTCGCTCGACACCGATGCGTGATACCACGCGGTGTCATCGGGGCCGATCACATATTCGCCGAGCTCGCCAGCCCGACGAAGCTTCTCGGCCCAGCCGTCAAGATTGCCGCTCAGCGCATGAGCGGTGGTTTCCCCCAACCGCACCCGGGTCGATGGATGGGTGGGCATGGCGGTGATGGTGGCCAGATTCTGAATCGTCTGATATGCGGAAACCCCCCAACGCTCATTGACGCCGTGCAGGTCACCGAGATAACGCGTCAGTCGCGAGCGCACCCCCACCAACTCATCGGCAAGCTGATCGAACCTCGAGGAAGCAACGCCGGGTTGGAAGCCGACGGCTTCGATCAATTGCCTGTCGAGTCCCGTTCCTGCATGCGAATCGGCGATATCCAGTACCTGCCCGTGCAGTTCGTTGGCATCGATCACGCTCATGAAACGTCGACGCTGTTCCGCCACACAGGGAACATACAGCACGGAACGACCATTGATCATACACCGCGCGGCGATCGCAGCCGATTGCTCCGCGGTGTCGGCGCCGGCGGCCGCATCCACCAGCAACGAATGCCCCTCGGCGGCGAGGAAGGCCGCATAGCGCACGCTGTTATCGACGTCGCCAATTTCAAACTCTGCGTGCGGGTCGCCGTCGAAAGGGCTGAACTCCGGCAGTGAGTCGCCCTGCAACGCTTCGATGGCCGGTCCGTACCCGGCCAAGGCATCCAACACCGTGTTGCCGGATGGACCGTGTTCGAGCCCTGTCGTAAGACGACGTGCCTCCAGTAGAATCTGCGAAGCGGGGTCGATGAAGCAACCAAGCACGATGTCCCGTTCGATGTCAAAATCTTCAAAAGCCCGATTTGCCTGATCGGTTATGACCTTGAACACCGCCGAGGTCTCCGGAGTGCCGCTCTCGTAACGCGAACCGTCAAACAGCTCTTGTTCATCGAGGTCGACGCCCCGCTCATGCATGACGGCCACGAAGTTGGGATTGAGCCTGACATGACCGGTGAATCGTATCGTCGCATCCGTTTCCCGGCCATGGGCCTTGCGCGACACGCCCACCGGATAGATGAGCACCGGCATTGAATTGCCGTTCCAACTGGCGACACCCACGACCAGCGACAATTCCGCGACGCCACTAATGCGGCGTTTGGCGGCTTGATCGTCCATGACTCGCTCCAGCCGGCGCCCGGCTGCGCGGAGCATGCCCGCATCGCGGAACAGCGATTCCAGCAGTACCTGCCCGCTCGCGAACAGCTGGGCGATGCCCGAGGGGTGGGCATGGGTCATGTCAAGCTGGGCGGTCAACTGACTGACATCCTCCAACGGCGAAGGCTTCATGCCACTGCGATAATCCTCGCTCCAACGCCGGATGCGTGCCAAACCTTCGTCAACCTGCATCGTTTCAGTCATGGCCTTCACTTCCCTACCGCAGTGCGGTACTCGTCGTATCCGGCATTCTTCGCCAATGCCGCATCGATGTCCTTGTTGCCCTGCGCGGCGAGCCACGCATACAAATCGTCATACAACGACGGATTCATGGCGAGGAATGGCAACAGCTGGGGGTGTCGTGCGATTTCAAATTGTTCTGTGAAATCGGCGGTCGCCTTGGCCTGGTCGGAAGTCAGACCATCCACCTCAACCGCCGGCTCGTGCGTGCGGAACTCCCCCTGCTTCACCCGTTCGAACACCGATCCGGGTTCGAACGCCGGGGTGAACACGGCTGTGGAGTCCGGCTCGACTCCCTGTCCGGATGACTCTGGATCAGGTCCGGCGACGCTGGCCATGGTCTCGGCACCCGCCACCGGCTCAATGGCGCGGCCGTTTTCGGCGACAGGGTGCACCACGGCTTGCACTGAAGCCGTCGGGGTCTTCCCATCCTCATCGACCGTTCGGTTCGGCGCGGCTTCGTCATGCTCGGCGTCGTCGTGAGCCGCGTCGTCGTGAGCCGCGTCGTCGACAGTGGCGTCGACAGTGGCGTCGGCGGAGCCTACATTCGTTCCGCCAAGCCGATCGATTGACTGCGGGGCATGTCCGCCGAAAACCGTCTGCACCGCGATGGTGCGCTCGGGTTGCACGGCGTCATCGGGCATGTCGCTTTGCTCGGGCTCGGACAGCGCATCGACGAACAGATCACGTTTCTCGACCCTATCGGATGTCGCCGCGACGAAGTTCAAGGACAATCGCTCGATTGGATGACGATCCTCTTGTGCATCGGCGCCGCCCACCGTTTGTTCGCCAGACGCCGACGCCGGAGACGACGGGGCCTGCCCCGGTTGAGTCTGAGCCGGAGCCGGGGAATGAATCGGCTGAACCTGAGATTGAGATTGAGATTGAACCGGTTGAACCGTATCCGTCTGCTCGACATCTGACTGCTCGACGTTCGTCTGATCGACATCCGTCTGATCGACATCTGGCTGCGCCATCGCACCAGCGGTCTCCACACCGGATTCGGCGCGTTGCACCGGCTCCGCGACTTGCCTCGCCGATTCGGCCTGAACCGCAGACGAGGCATGCCCCTGCTCGTCCGTCGACGCCTCGGGGGGGTAGCTCGTCGCGGCCGCCTGTGTGATCTCATTGACGCGATGGGCGACGCTGCTGCGTCGAAACGCCGTGGTAGGTTCGCCGGCGCGCAGATTGAGAATGTCATCTACCGACATATCCGCCGCATCGGGCTCCTGCTTGACGTCAGCAGCCGCATAGTCGAACAGATTGGGAACTTCCACGGCCGGTTCCTCATTGTGTTCGACCGGCTCGTCCACACGGATGAAATCAATCGGCACATCGCCGAATTGCATGCGTACGGGCGAACCTGGCAGCAGAAATTCATCTCCGGGCGTCAGCCTTTTCAAACCTCCGTCGCTGCCGACGATGTAACTGCCATTGGTTGAATTCAGATCACGAACCAGCGCGCCCCCCTGTCTCGTCACCGAGATGATGGCGTGCCGTTTAGACATGGAACGCGTGGAATCCGCGACCTCCAGCCGCACGAAGCCATCGTCGCTCAGCGTACGCAACGGCTTGCGTCCAACCTCGACGCTGGATCCAGGCCGAATGCTCATCTGTTCAGCACCCTTGGTTTTGACGATCCAATATCGCTCGATCCGCTCTGTCACCGTATAGGCCTTTCCCTCACACAACACACTGTTTACCATTCTGTCATGTTTTCCGCGTTAACGTGAGGTTTGCACCAAGGAATTGCAAGTTGTACGCATTATCCCGTCCACATCCATTTACTCGAGTCGTACGACCCGGCGCCTCGCGTTAGCCGCGGCGGCGTAACGGCATCCTCCCCGGCAACCTGCGAAGAGGTAGATCCAGCAGAATCCTGCGCTGCAACGGAATCGTCACCACGAAGGTCAGAACGTCGGACACGGACTGCGCCATCTGCACGCCCAGCACCCCAATGAGCCGAGACAGGATCAGCACGGCGGGCGCCAGGAACAACCCCAGTCTGCACAGGGCGAGGAATGACGCGATCACGGTTTTACCCATCGTCTGCTGCATCATATTCGACATCATGTTGAAGCCGTTGAGCGCCACCGTCAGGCTCTGGATTCTCAACGCCTTCGTTCCTACCGCGATCACCGTGGGATCGGATCGGAACAGCGCCACCAAATCAGGCGCGCAAATCCATATCAGCACCGCAAGCATCAGCAGCCCCAACGTGGCCAGCCGAACGCAGAACCAGTATCCCGATTTGACCCTGTCAAACAAGCCGGCACCGAAGTTGTAGCCACACACCGGCTGGAATCCTTGACCAAGTCCGACCACGATCGAATTGGTGGCGAGCATCACCCGCATCACGATGGCCATGGCCGCGATCACCGCGTCGCCGAAAGGATTGGCGGCGAGATTCACACAGGTGACGGCGATTGATCCCGCACTCTGCCGAATCAACGAGGGCAGGCCGCCGCCGATGATCTCACGCACCAGAAGAACATCCGGTACGCAACGGCGTACGTCGAGCTTCAATACACCGAATCGTGCGCTCAACACGGTGAGGATCACGAAGCTCAGCGTCTGACAGATGGCGGTTGCCAGCCCCGCACCGACGATGCCCATGCCGAATACGAAGATGAACAAAGGGGCCAGAATGAAATTGAGCAACGCCCCCGAGACCAGGCCGACCATCCCGAATGCCGATTGGCCCTGATATCGCAACAGACCGTTGAGCGCAAACGATCCACAGACCATCGGAGCCGCGCACAGCATAGGCGTGAGATAGTCCACGGCGAAGGGTGCGATGGTCGGGGTCGACCCCAGCATGAACACCAGATCGTGCAACGTACTCAAGCCGACCACGGCGATCAGCAATCCCGCCGATATCGCCCCGACGAATCCGATGGACAACAGCCGCGAGGCACGATCGTTGTTCTGCTTGCCAAGCTCGCGACTCATCGAATTTCCGGCCCCGTTGCCGAAGAAAAATCCCAAAGCCTGCATGATGGTCATGACGGAGAACGCGATGCCGATGGCACCGGACTGCGAGGTGCCCAGTCGACCGATGAAATAGGTGTCGGTCAGATTGTAGGCGGTCGTCACCAGATTGGAGACCACGGCAGGTACGCTGAGCCTCAGGATCAGCCCTGCGACCGGTTGCCGCGTCATCTGTCGATATTTGGCATCGGCACTGGTCCGTTGAAAGTCCAAGAGATGATCGAAGTTCGGCACACCGACAGTGTAGACCCGCGCCAGTCGCATCACACTGCGATATTCGCGGTGCGATAATTCGTCGGGCCCCGTCATCCATGATTGGTGGATGACGGGGCCCGACGAATTATCGAAGGACATGCGACAAGCGCATCGCCCGCGCGAACTACTTGAGTTCGACGGTGGCGCCGGCTTCTTCGAGCTGGGCCTTTGCCTTCTCGGCATCTTCCTTCTTGGCCTTCTCGAGGACGGCCTTCGGAGCGTTGTCGACAACTGCCTTGGCATCAGCCAGGCCGAGGGACGTGATGGCGCGAACGGCCTTGATGACCTGGATCTTCTTGTCACCGATGGAGGAGAGGATGACATCGAATTCATCCTTCTCTTCTTCGGCCGGAGCGGCGGCACCCGGAGCAGCGGCAACCGCAGCGACCGGAGCGGCGGCTTCAACGTCGAATTCATCTTCGAACGCCTTCACGAAGTCGGAGAGTTCGACCAGAGTCATTTCCTTGAACGCATCAAGAAGCTCGTCTTTGGAGAGCTTAGCCATGATGGCTTCCTTTCTGTTGTGGCGACGGTGGAATTCGTCCTATCGCCAAATATGGTGATTGTGGTTGGTATTCATGGCGTCCGCAGCATAAGCCGCGAACGGTCAAGCGGCCTTTTCCTGTTTGTCGCGCAGGGCGTCGATCGTGCGTACGGCCTTGGTGGGCAGTGCGACGAATACGTATGCGGCCTTGGCCATCGTGCCCTTGAGCGCGCCGGCCATCTTGGACAGAAGCACCTCGCGGGATTCGAGATCCGCAAGTTTCTTCACGCCCTCGGCGTCATAGATGGTTCCATCTGCGAAACCACCTTTGAGCACCAGGGCCTTGTTGGTCTTGGCAAAGTCACGCAGGGTCTTGGCAGCCTCCACGTAATCACCTTTGACGAAGGTGATTGCGGTCGGACCGGCGAGGGTTGTGTCGAACCCTTCGATACCAGCCTCGTTGGCGGCAATACGAGCCAGCGTGTTCTTAGCCACAGAGTAGGAAGTATCGCGGCCTAGCTTTTCACGCAGATCTGAGACCTGCGGAACGGTAAGCCCGCGGTACTCGGTCAGGTAAATCGCGTCAGCGTTACGGAACTGCTTCGTAAGCTCGGCGATCACCGCTTCCTTTTCGGGCCTTTTCATGGCGTTCCTTCCTAAGTCAACCGTTGACTGAAATCCGGAACACCTCGCCGGGCATGAAAAAAGCCCTGCAACACAGGCAGAGCACCGATGGCCTTGCGGCCCATTCCTTGCGGAATCCCTTACCTGCGCTGGCTTGGCGTACCAAACTTCGGGAGATTAACATCTCCAACCAACGGTCTGTGGTTTACAGTTTTGCGAGCTTACACGAGCTTATGGACCTCACTCCGATACGACACGCCGGGAGCATCGGACGGCACAGGACGCCGGGCCCGCGAAACGCATGCGGACCCGGCGAAACGACCGATCTCGACGAACCATTCGACAAACCACACCGTATCAGCGATCAGGCCGTCTGCTGCCGCTTCTCGGCGTTTTCGACGGCGAGTTCCCTCTTCTGTTTCGGAGTCAGCTTGTCGTGCTTCATTTCGGAAATGAAGTACAGCGCGACGATGAACAGCTCGACCGCCGGCAGAATGAAGGAGAACTGCATCCCCATCGCGTCGGACACCGCTCCCTGCAACGCCGGCAGGACGGCGCCGCCGACGATGGACATGACGATGATGGCACCCGCGGTTTCCGTGTATTTCCGATCCTCGACGGTTTCCAGGGTTCTCGAGTAGATCGTCGGCCAGCCAGGTCCGAGGAACAGACTCACGACGACGGCCATCCATACGGCGGCGATGCTGTGGAAGGTGATCGTGCCGATCAATGTGAGCACGCCGAGCAGCATGTATACGGTCAGCACACGGGTCTCCCGGAACTTCGACAGCAGATAGCTGCCCAGGAAACGACCGACGAAGAAGACGCCATAGCTCCACAGCATGAAGTTGGAGGCGTCGCGATCGGTGAAATGCGGGAACATCGTGAGGGCAAGACGCATGGTGAAGGACCAGATGCCCGTCTGCGCGCCGATGTAGACGAACTGGCTGCCGATGCCACCCAGATAGCGTCGATTATGCATGAGATAGTTCAAAGTCTCGCCCAGGGATGCCGATTTCACGGTTCCCTGCGTGGTCTTGGCCCGACCGGAGGGGAATTGCGTGACGGCGAACGCCAGGATAAGCACCACCAGTATGATCAGCACGTACTTGTAAGGAACCAAGGTTCGTGCGAGCTGTGCCGTTCCGTAGGCGCGAGCGGCGGCGGGGGTCATCTTGGCCATCTGCGTTTTGAGGTTCTCATCCTGGAAAACCAGATACTTGCCCAACACGATGCCGATAAGCAGGCCGACGGCATTCATCGTCTGCGACACGTTGAGCCGAACGGTGGACAGCCTACTCGGCCCCATCAAGGTCGTGAAGGTCTCCGCGGAGGTCTCCAGGAAGCTCAGTCCGATGGCCTCGACGAAGATGGCGAACAGAAACATGGAGTATGTCGCCAGTCCGGAAGCCGGAAAGAACAGGAAACATCCCAATGCGAACAGGGCCAAGCCCGCGATGATGCCCATTTTGTAGCTTGACTTCTTGATGACCAGCGACGCGGGGATCGCTATGACGAAGTACCCGCCGTAGAACGCGCTTTGCACGAATGCGGTCGCCAGATCGCTCAGGTTGAACACGGCTTTGAACTGAGTGATCAGAATATCGTTCAGACTCGATGAAATCGCCCACATCGCGAAGAGAATGGTCACCAGAATGAATTGCAGTACCGGGGTACGGTCGAGATATCCGTCCGATTGCTCCACCCACGGCGTTTTCTTTGCTTTCATGGAATGCTCCTAATTGTGTGGCGGATGCCTCCTGCCGGCCCTCCCCCGGTCGGAGGCATCCGTAAAGATTCTTATGTCGTCGCTTGAACAGCGATACGAAGATGAACGGGACTGCCGCGCCACGCGTGGCGGGTCGCGGCAGATCGGCAGCGTCGCTAGAGAATCTGGCAGAATTCAATCGTCTCGTGATTCGGACCGAGAACATTGAAATACCGTATGCCATTATCCCAGAATGACGGGATGTGTTGAATCGATCCCTCGACGAAGTTCAATCCCAACCGCTGCGCCCCGGCAAAGGCTCCCTCGATATCGTCCGTATCGAGCGCGAAATGATTGATGGCACCGGTCGCATCGGCGGCCTGAGCCACGGTCCATATCTCCAGCGTCAGATTCTCGAACCGCATGAACGCGCACCGGCTGTCCCCGTTTGGAAAGATGCCGGCCACCTCAAAACCGAGTTTCTTATAGTAGTCGATCGTTCCCTCAAGATCGGTAGTCGGAATACCGACGTGCTGAATACCGTGAAGATACGTCCCTATATCTCTAGTAGCCATCATTGCCCCTATTCGTATTCATCCACAACCTTGTGATGTGAACTTGATTCATATATTAACACAGTTAATAGTCATATGCGACCCGCGTTTGCACCGTGACACGAGCTGCACTCCATTCTATTCGCGTGCCGCCGCGGCTCACCCGCCGGCCGTCCCGCTTGTCGTCCTCCCGTCATTGCGTTCTTCGACTAGACGACTATGACGGTCCGGCGGGCACCGACCGCAGATATGACGGTGCCCTCGTCCGCCAGAGGAGACGAGGGCACCGGTGCGATCAAACGGCTCATGTTCGAGCCGCGACGCGTCATTGGTTCAACGACGTCGTTGGCTCAACGGCGTCGGTGGTTGATCAGAGCACTGCCTGCAGCGCAAAGTCCAAGATGAACAAGGCCGACACGATCCAGACGATGGGATGGATCTCCCTGGCGCGTTTCTTGCAGGTCATCACGATGCAGTAGCTGATGAAACCGGTGGCGATACCATAGGAAATCGAATAAGAGTAGGCCATGAACACGGCACCGAACAACGCCGGGATCGCCTGCGTGATATCTCCCCACTCAATTTCCTTGAGGCTGGCGGCCATCATGCAGCCTACCAGCACCAACACGCCAGCGGTGGCTGCCGACGGCACGGCCGAGATGATCGGAGCGAAGAAGATCGACAGCACGAAGCACGCGGAAACGACCACGGAGGTCAGACCGGTACGGCCACCCGCGCCGATGCCGGCGGCGGATTCCACATAGGTCGTGGTATTCGACGTGCCGAAGATGGCACCGATGGACGTGGCTATGGAGTCGGCGAACAACGCCTTATCCATCTTCGAGCTGAAGCCCGAACCGTTGCGCATGCGCTCCTCGTCTTCCTGGGAGAAGATGCCCGTGCGCTTGCCGGTACCGATGAACGTGCCGATGGTGTCGAATGTATCCGACATGGAGAATGCGAAGATGGTGACCAACACGATCGGCAGCCGGGACGCATTGGAGAACAGGGCGGGGAAACCGTTCGCCGTGAAGATCGCGCCGAACGTGGTGGGAAGCTGGGCGAAAGCCTGGCCCACCGAAATCGAATGAGCCATGGTGGTCACGCCGAACGGGATACCGACCACCGCCGTGATGGCGATGGCGAGCAACAGACCGGCCTTGACATTGAGCACCGTGAATACGATGGCGAGCAACAGACCGATGAGAAACACCCACAGCTCAGGCTTGTCGAGCACCGAAAGCCCCGGGGTACCCGGCGTCGCCAGCCCCTTGCCCGCGGATTTGGCGTCGGTGGGAGTGAATGAGATGAGACCGACATTGAGCATGCCGACATATGCGACGAACAAGCCGATGCCGCCGCCGAATGCATGTTGCAGCACCTCTGGGATGGCCTCCATGATCATCTTCCGGATCTTGGTCACGGTGATGGTGATGTTGATCAGACCGCATAGGAACACCATGCACAGGGTCTCCTGCCAGGTGAAGTGCAATCCGAAGCACACGGTGTACGTGAAGAAGGCGTTCAGCCCCATTCCGGCGGCCTGCGCATAGGGGACGTTGGCGAACAGGCCCATGACCAGCGTGCCGATGACGGCCGCGATAATCGTGGCCAGGAACACGCCGCCCCACGGCATACCGGTCTGACTCAGAATCTGTGGATTTACTACGATGATATACGACATCGCGAAGAATGTCGTCAGACCAGCGGTGATCTCAGTGGATACGTTGGTGCCGTTTTCCTTCAAATGGAAGAATCGTTCCATTGGTGTTGCTCTCTCCTTGGTTTATGCACGAAACCACCCGTGCCGAGGTTACTGCGACTCATCCGCGAACGGACAAGTCAGACCCTAGCACCGGGAGAGGTCAGAAATATTACGTGCGACGCACGCCTATCACAGGGCCCCGGCCCCATCGGCGTGACACGTCGAATGAGACCGGGGCCCAACGCCGGACGGCTGCGTGGATCAGCCGAAACGACCGGAGATATACCGTTCCGCCTCTTCGTTCTGCGGATTGTTGAACATCGTCGTGGTATCCGCGAAATACTCGAGATGCCCGGGCTGCCCGACGGCCTTGAGGTTGAAGAAGGCCGTGTAATCGGCGATGCGCGCCGCCTGCTGCATGTTATGCGTGACGATCACGATGGTGTAGTCATGCTTCAACTCGTTGATGAGGTCCTCGACCGCCAGCGTCGAGATCGGGTCGAGCGCCGAGCAGGGCTCGTCCATCAGCAGAACCTGGGGGTGGACCGCGACCGCACGGGCGATGCACAGACGCTGCTGCTGACCACCCGACAGCCCGATTCCGGGATTGTTCAGACGGTCCTTGACCTCGTTCCACAGGTTCGCCCCACGCAACGCCCACTCGACCAGATCATCCGCATCGGACTTGCTGATGCGATGATTGTTCAATCGCACGCCGGCCAGCACGTTCTCCCGAATGGACATGGTCGGGAACGGGTTGGCGCGCTGGAACACCATGCCGACGTCGCGACGCACCGCAACCGGGTCGACGCCCTTGGCGTACAGATCGCGGCCCTCAAGCAGCACCTGTCCTTTGACGTGTGCACCGGGGATGATCTCATGCATGCGATCCAACGTGCGCAGCACCGTCGACTTGCCGCAACCCGATGGACCGATGAACGCGGTGACCTTATTGGGTTGAATAGCGATATTGGCATCTTCCACCGCGAGAAAATCGCCGTAGTAGATGTTCAGATGTTTGACATCGATTCGTTGTCCCATATTATTTCCTTGTTTCCTTCACCATCACTGCTCGGTCTTCACGGCGAATACCTTGGCAACCAGCCGCCCGATGAGATTCAGAATCAGCACGATGACGATCAACGCCAAAGCCGCGGCCCACGAACGCTCCACCGGGATGTTGCTCACGCAACTCGGACCGGCGGCCGCGGTGCAGGTAACCGACAGCTTGCTGTACTCCTGATACACATACACGGGCAGAGTGGTCATCTGCCCCGAGAAGAGGTTCAGATTCGTCGTGGCGATATAGCCCGCGGTCATCAGCAACGGCGCCGTCTCACCGACCACACGGGCGATGGCCAGAATCACGCCGGAGACGATGCCCGGCAACGCCGTGCGCAACACGATTTTCGTGATGGTCCGCTGCTTGGTGACGCCAAGCGCATACGCCGCCTCACGTAAGTCGTCGGGGACGACCTTGAGCATCTCCTCGCTGGATTTGACCACCGTGGGAAGCATCAGCAACGACAACGCGACGGAACCTTCGAAGCCGTTGATGGTTCCCGGGCCGAAGGCGATGCTGAACATCGAGAAGGCGAAGAGGCCGGCCACAATGGAAGGAATACCGCTCATCACGTCGACGAAAACCGAAATCGCACGAGCCAACTTGCCACCATGCGCATATTCCACCAGATAGACGGCGCACATGATGCCGACGGGCACGGAGATGACCATGGCGCCGAGCGTTATCTCCAACGTCCCGATGATGGCGTGCAGGATGCCGCCGTAGCCTCCGGAAGGAGTGGGACGGCCGCCGATCACACCGGACATGTTATACGACAGGAAATTGAGATTCATCCTGTGCACGCCATTGGAGATGGTCGTCCACAATACGGATGCCAGCGGCACCAGCGCGATCAGAAAGGCCACGGCGATCAGTATCCGCATGACCATATCCTTGCGCCGGCGCGCGGCCATCGACGACCGTGTCGGGCGGAACTTGTCGAAATCGATCGTCGGAGCCCCATCCATAGGGGACTGAGTCGATGCGCTCATCGTCACTCACCTACCTTCCGTGTGATCTTGCGAGCCAGGAAATTGACCAGGAAGGTGATGAGGAACAGCACCAGCCCGGTGCCGATCAATGTCGAGACGCCGAGACTGTTCGCCTCCGGATACTGCGCGGCGATGTTGGCCGCTATCGTCTGACTCTGCGACGCCTGAAGCAGTTTGAAGCTGTATTTCAGTCCCGGGGACAATATCATGAGCACGGCCATGGTCTCGCCAAGTGCGCGCCCCAAACCGAGCATGGATGCCGAAATCACGCCGGAGCGGCCGAAGGGGAGCACCGCAAGCTTGATCATCTCCCATTTCGTCGCGCCCAGGGCCAACGCCGCCTCCTGCTGCAGCCGGGGCGTCTGCACAAAGATGTCGCGTGACATGGATGTGATAATCGGCAGAATCATGACCGCCAACACCACCGAAACCGTAGCTACGGTGCGTGACGGATTGGCGGCCGGACCGGCGAAGATCGGAATCCAGCCAAGGTACCGCGCCACCCAATCCCAGAACGGGTGGATGGCGGGAACCAGAACGATGCCGCCCCACAGGCCGTACACGACCGAGGGAATGGCCGCGAGCAGATCGACGATGTAATTCAGTACCGTAGCAAGGCGTTTGGGGGCGTACTGCGAGATGAACAGCGCGATGCCCACGGAGACGAAGAAAGCGATGATCAGGGCAAGTGCCGCGACCAACACGGTGCCGAACACCAGAGGACCGACATACTGCCAGAAATTATGGGCAAGCCCGCCGGTGAAGGACTCGACGGTTTTGGCGTTCTCGGATTGGTCGCCACCAATCAGGGGCCAGGCCCGGAACAACAGGAACAGCGTCACCGCCGCAAGCACGACAAGAATCACGATGCCGCAGCCATAGGCCACGCCCTTGAATATCACATCGCCCCTCTTGCCGGAGCTGCGCGACTCGGTACCCGTACTGTGCAAACTCACCAGTTCTCCTTAGCGTCCACGCCATAAACCACCGGTCGCATGCGCGGTGAGCGCATACTCGACATCCGTAGAGCTAACCTTACTCGCAGATTTCCTCTACCGACGTCGCCGGTGGTTATGACTTCGCGTTCTGGGATGATCACAGGGGAAAAACCCGGGTCACTTCGTTTGGATGGCGGAGATGGACTTGGTGACCTTCTGACGCAGTGAATCACCCATGGGGGCGGAACCGGAGTTGCTGGCCGCCACGTCCTGGCCGTCCTTGCTCACTACGTAGGAAAGCCAAGACTTGACGAACTGGGCGGTTTTGGTGTTCTTGTAAGCGGGGCACGCCACGTCATAGGACACAAGCACGACCGGGTAGGCATTCGCCTCGGTGATGTTGTGATTGATCTTGATCACCACGCGGTTTTCGCCCGTGGCGCTGGTGTCGAGCGGCGACGCGTCAACGACCTTCGCGGCGGCCGCGGCCGAATACGCCACGTAGTTGTCCCCTACCTTGACCGCGACGGTGCCCAGATCGCCGGCCTTCGACGCATCGGCATAGCCGATCGTCCCATCCGCCTGGGAGACGGTGCTGATGACGCCGTCCGTGCCCTTGCCGCTCTGGCCGACCTGATTGGGCCAGTTCTCGCTCAAGTCATAGCTCCAGTCGGATCCGGCGGCATCCTTGACGTAGCTCAGGAAGTTCTTGGTGGTACCTGACTTGTCAGAACGATGCACCACGGTGATCGCGGTGTCGGGAAGCGTGACCTTCGGGTTCTGTTCGGCGATGGTCGGGTCGTTCCACTTGGTGATCTTGCCATCGAAGATCTTCGCGATGGTCTTGGCGTCCATGTTCAGATGCTTGTCCTTGCCGGAGATGCCCTTGAGATTGAAGACGACGGCGATCGGAGAGATGTAGACCGGCACATCGAAGGCCTTGGTGCTCGCCGCGCACACGCTGGCGGACTGGCTGACCTCGTCGGCGCTCAGGGATGCATCGGAACCGGCCCAGGCGGTGGCCCCGGTCAGGAAGGTGCTCACACCGGCTCCGGAACCGGTCGGATTGTATGAAACCTTGGCATCCGGGTTCTTCGACGAATAATCGGCGATCCACGCCTCAACCGCGGTCTGCTGCGCGGTCGATCCAGCCCCGGAGAACTCACCGGAAATCTTTGTCGCAGTGCTGCTGCTCGCGTTGCCGTTCGAGCTGCTGCTGCCCGTCGTGTTGTCACCGCATGCCGCGATGGCCGCGAGCATAGCCAAGCCGCATCCCGCGGCGATGGAACGGATTAGCACATTCTTACGCATGATTGCAATTCCTCTTATCATTCGGACGACTTGCGCCGTCGTGCATATCGATCAGACACGACTCAACCCCGTCTTCGACATGCATGGTGTTCATGACAATTCTAGAGTAAGGGAGTTCGCGGCGGTGTCGGACTCGTCAGGGTGAACAGCAGATGAACTTTTCGTCATCGCAGCATGACGTCCGGCCAGATCCGGCTAGATCCGGCTAGATCCGACCAGATTATTCGGGATCGTCTATTTTATATCCCAAACCGCGCACCGTCGTGAGATAGCGGTGCACCGAGGCATTCTCCTCGATTTTCGAGCGTAGCCGCTTGACGTGCACATCGAGCGTTTTGGTGTCACCGACGTAATCGGACCCCCACACCCGATCAATAAGCTGATGACGCGTCATCACGCGGCCCTTGTTCTGCATGAGATATTCCAACAGATCGAATTCCTTCAGGGGGAAGAACACATTCTCACCGCGCACGGTCACCTGATGATGCCCGACGCTCATCACGATATCGCCGCATTGCAGCTCGACGTCCTCCTGCTCGCTCTCCTCCTGCTCGCTCTCCTCCGGATTACGTCGCATGACGGCGCGTATCCTTGCAAGCAGCTCGCGGAACGAATACGGCTTGGTGACATAGTCGTCGGCACCGATTTCCAGACCAACGACCTTGTCGATTTCCGCGCCCTTCGCCGTCACCATGATGATCGCCACCCTGCTCTGCTCACGGATGCGTCGGCACAGCTCAACCCCCCCGATACCCGGCAGCATCACGTCAAGCAGCACCATGTCGATGCCACCGCGGGTGAACAGCTCCCAGCCTTCCTCTCCCGTGGCGGCCGCGGACACCGCGTATCCTTCTCGCGTGAGTTGGTACACCAGAGGCTCACGGTAGGATTCCTCGTCCTCAACGATCAGAATTCGCGTCATGAACGACCTCTTCTTTCTGTTCGGGTGCCGCGGCGTGGGCCTCGGCCGGCGCGCCCTGCGCGGTTTCATCGACCCCCTGAAGGGTGATGGTGAATGTGGAGCCAAGATTTTCGTGGGACCAGACGTCGAGCGTTCCACCGTTCTCCTCGATGCAGTGCTTGGCGATGGACAGACCAAGGCCAGACCCTCCAGTCGCCCGTGAACGAGCGGAATCGACCCGATAGAAGCGCTCGAAGATCCGGTCCAGCGCATCCTTGGGAATCCCGATGCCGCGGTCGATAACACGCAGCAGCACCCTGCCGCCTTCCTCGCGCACCTCGATGGTCACCACGGAGTGTTCCGGGGAATAGCGTATCGCATTCTCGATGAGATTCTTCACCGCCGTGGTCAGCGACTCCCGATCGACCAACGCGCGGGGACCCGAATCGGTCACGGCATCCAACGCGATGCGGTTGCCGGCATCCACCAGGCGCAGCTCGACGGCGCGGGCCTGCGCCTGCGTCTGATTCATGACGATCGCGTCCTTGGCGACGGCGAATACGCGGACCGGGACACGGTCTTTCACCGCATCGAGACTCTGCGCTCGTTGCAGATCAATGAGCCGATAGACCAACTGGGTCAGCCGCTTCGATTCGACGCCCATGCGGTTGGCGAAATATCTCACCGCGTCAGGATCATCGGCGGCGTCCATGACGGTTTCGGCCAGCAACGCTATCGCCCCGGCGGGCGTTTTGAGCTCATGCGAGACATTGGTGACGAAGTCGCGACGCACCGAGGCGAAATGCCGTTGTTCGCTGATATCGCTCAAAAACATGACGTATACGTCGTCATCCACGACGCCGATGCGCACGCGAACATATTCCACCGCATGCCGTTTCCCACCAGAGTGCGCTGGGGAATCCCGCTCACCCATATCCGGTCGCGTCAAGCGCGGCGCGACATGGATCTCACGCTCGCGCTGCACGCCATCGGAAACGACCTGTTCGAGAATGTCCTCCAGCTCCGGGGAGATCAGCCGATCATGCTCGAGAATGCCGAGGTCGTCGGCATCGGGGCTGCGATAGCGCACCAGACCCTGCCCGCTGAGCACCACCATGGCATCGGGCATCAGCGCAACGAGTCGGCGCTCGGCTTCGGCAGACCATTGCCGTTCGATGAACGTCCTCGGATCCGATGACTCCCCATCATCGACATCACCCAAGGAGGACAGATACCACCCCAGCGCGAAACTCGCCGCCATCGCTACGATGGCGACCAATAGCCAGGCGAACCAGGGCACGATGTTCACATCCTTACAGCCGCGTGACGATTGCCACGGCGAGTCTCGCCGCAGTGTCGGCGTAATCGGAGATATCGAATTCCTTGAATATCTCATAATCGGTATCGGCGTTGTCGCTCAGCGCTCGGATTATCAGGGAAGGAACGTCATTGCGCGCGGCGACATGCGCCACGGCGGCGCCCTCCATCTCCACGGCGTCGGCACCCGTCTGGGCCCTGACCCGATCGATCTTCTCCGGCGTGTCGACGAAATGATTGCCCGATGCGATCGTCCCCTGAATATGAGTGATGCCCATCTCGTCCAAGGCCGCGTCGGCCACGGCGAGCAGATGCGCGTCGCCGTGAAACTCTTCGGTTCTCGGCTTCCACTGGCCTATCAGCTGCATGTCGCTGTCGAGATACCGCAAGGTCCTGCCCAGAACCACGTCGTTAATATGCAGCCTCGGATTCAGGCTACCGGCGATGCCCGAGAAGATGACGGCATCGGGATGATAGGCATCGATCATGGCCTGGGTCGTCGCGGCGGCGTTCACCAGACCCATCCCGCCCACGGTGGCCGCCACGGCGACATCATCGCCCGCCTTTGCGCCTACCGTGCCATACGACACGTCAAGACTGGCGAATCGATCGTGCCGGACGCGCTCAAGGGCGGCGGCGATATGGGCCACCTCCTCTTCAAGTGCTCCTATAACGGCAACCGTGCGCATATGTCCTCCCTGGGTTCGCTGAATCATGCTTCTCTCACGGTTATAGCCAACGCCGCGTACGAACGGCTTCGGCGAGCTTGCGAAGCAGAGACGCCGTGTCGGGCCAGGATATGCAGCGATCGGTGATGGACTGGCCATACACCAGTTGATTCAACGGTGCCGCCGGCTGGTTCCCCGCCGCGATGAAGCTCTCCATCATCACACCGGTGATGTTCTGTTCGCCCTGGGCAAGACGCTCGGCGATGTCTTCGACCACCCGAATCTGTTGGCGCTCATCTTTGCCGCTGTTGCCGTGTGAGCAATCGATGACCAAGCCGTGTGCGGCCGCGGAATCGGCGGGTAGTTCTCGTCGTATCTGCGTCACCGCCCGTGACACCGAATCCGCGTCGTAATTGGGGCCGTGTTCGGAGCCTCGCAACACGACATGGCAATCGGGATTGCCCAGTGTCTCAACCGCGCAGGCACGACCAAGATGGTCGATGCCGAAGAAAGTATGGTTCTGCGCGGCGGCGAAGCACCCGTTCACCGCGGGTTTTACCGATCCGTCGGTCGCGTTTTTGAAGCCGACGGGCATCGACAATCCGCTGGCAAGCTGACGATGGATCTGCGATTCGGTGTTGCGCGCGCCGATGGCACCCCAACTGACCGCGTCGGCGATGTACTGCGGCGAAGTCGGCTCAAGGAATTCCGTCGCCGCGGGAAGCCCCGCATCAAGCACGCTCAGCAGCGTGCTGCGAGCCAACAACAGTCCCCTGCGAATACGATGGCTGCCATCGAGATCCGGGTCGTTGATCAGTCCCTTCCAACCGACGGTGGTGCGCGGCTTCTCGAAATAGACCCGCATGACGATCAACAACTCGTTGTTCACCTGCGCGCTGAGACGGGCGAGTCGTTGCGCGTAATCCAACGCGGCTCTCGGATCATGCACCGAGCAGGGGCCGACGATCACCAGCAGCCGGTCATCCTGACCATACAGACAGGCGCGAATCGCGTCACGCGAGCTGGCTACCAGATCCTGGTCCTTCACGGACATCGCCAACTCGCCAAGCACCTGGGCCGGCGTCGGCAACGGTTCAAGCTCCAGCACACGACGATTGATGATTCGATCGACGCCGACCTCGTCCTCCCAACGTGGGACATCGGTATCGGTCAACGGGTTCCTGCCGCTACGAACGGCGGCGTGAATGGCCTTGAGTCCCGCGGGCGTATTGAGCGCCTGACCGGTCGACAGCTTGGAAACCGCCGGAACGTTGTCCGGTCCCGTCGCATCATGGGGCGTCATCTCGTCTGTATCCTGCATCGCACTCTCCTTGGCCGCGTTCCACTTCCTAGGATAAAGCCACGCCACGTCGTCGCGCGACCGCATCCGCCAGCATGCCGAGCAGCGTTTCGGTCTGTTCCCACGCGATGCATGGATCGGTGATGGACTGTCCGTAGACGAGTCGGTCCACTGGCGCCGGATCCTGCCGTCCGCCGACGAGAAAACTCTCCATCATCACCCCGACGATTCCCCGTTCTCCCGCAGCCAGCCGCGAGGCCAATTCCTCGACGACCCGCGTCTCTTGCTCCACGTCCTTGCCACTGTTGCCATGAGCCGCATCGACGATCAGCCCGGTCACCGGCGTATGGAACCCGTCCCTATGCCAACCCCGCATGGCGTCTCGCACCGAATCCGCATCGTAGTTCGGCCCATGGTTCGAGCCTCGCAGCACCAGATGGCAATACGGATTACCCGCCGTCTGCGCCGAGATCACGCGCCCGTCCAAGTTGATCGAAAGGAAATGATGCTCGAAGGACGCGGCGTAGCACGAATCAGCCGCGACGGATACCGAGCCGTCGGTCGCGTTCTTGAAACCGATCGGCATGGACAGTCCGCTGGCCAGTTCCCGATGCACCTGGCTTTCCGTATTGCGCGCCCCGATGGCGCCCCAACTGATCAGATCGCACAGGTACTGCGGCGTGACGGGATCAAGCCATTCCGTGGCGGTGGGCAGACCGGTTGACAGCACGTCGCACAGGACCTTACGGGCCAACCACATTCCCTTGCGGATATCGAAGTGCCCGTCGAGATCCGGATCGTTGATCAGCCCCTTCCAACCGACGGTGGTGCGCGGCTTCTCGAAATAGACCCGCATGACGATCAACAGCCGGTCAGACAGCGCGCGGCTGACGCGGGCGAGCCTGTCCGCGTATTCCTTCGCCGCACGCGGATCATGTATCGAACAAGGGCCGACGATCACCAACAGCCGATCATCGCCACCACCGAGGATGTCACGTATGGCCTGGCGCGACTGCAATACCACGTCGCGCATCGTATCGTGTAACGGCAGTTCCTTGAGAAACGCACGGGGGGCCGGGATCGGGTCAAGCTGCCGGATATTGACATCCACGGTTTCCGGAAAGACGGCACTCGCCTTGAACAGCCGATCATCCTCGGAACTATCCGGTCCACGCATCCCCGGCCCTGCCATAAGCCACTCCTGTATGCCCGTCGCCTCGCAGCCCGACTCCGTGGAACCGTTCGATCCCACGAAACCCGCATTGATGACGAACCATGCTCATTGTTCTTCAGGCGTCCCAGCCTAGCGCATCACACGAGTACACAAATGGCCACCGACTACATGGTGGATGCAGACGGTGGCCAAAGGCGTCACACGGGACGCGCTTAAGCCAACGCCCCCATCGGATCCCACGCCGGCAGCATGATCGCCGGCTCGTCCAAGGCCTTGCGATAGGCCTCGGGCAGCATCGACTTGGGGACGGCGACCTCGTAGACGTATTCGGAGAACCAATCGTCGCTCATGGTGAAATACCCCTTGTCGGCGACCTTGTCCCCCCACGAGTTCTCCACGCGCCAACGACGTGTGGAGACGCCATCGTCGGCCACATCGACGCCGACCAACGCCATGGCGTGGTTCATGGCCGAATCCCCGAAACGCACCCGGTCTTCCTTATCGAGATCGAAATCGACGTCGTAGACGCGTCCGTACTCGAACAGATCGCTCGCCCAGGCACCGTTCTCACGGTCCATCATCGGGTGGCAATCGCAGCCGAACCACACCGGGATGCCGTCCTGGGCGAGGATCTTGCGCGCGCATTCCTTCATGAAATCGTTGGGGACGTTGAGGTACTCGGTTGCCTCGCCACCCACGACGTTACCCAGATGCTCGATGCCGATCTTCTTGCCTTTCGGATGCTCCCGACGCGGATCATCAACCAGGCAGACGTAGTCCTCCAGACCCGCATCGACATAGCGCTTCCAGAATTCCACAGGGGTGATTTCACCGACCCGATGGAACACATCATCCTTGTCCGTCCATTCCCAATCAAAGCTTTTCGGCGGCTCACCCAAGTGGATGGTAAGCATGCGATGGCCCGCCTCCAGATAGGTATCGACGACATCCGCGACATGCGCCGGATCGGCCACCATATGCGCCACAGCGGTATGCAGCATGGAACGCAGCTGAATGTTCATCTCACCGGTGTTCTTCGACGACTCGGTTTCGGGGAACAAATCCTTGGGCACCACACCGTACTTACGATAGACGTTCAGCGCCATGGTCCACTGCCCACCGTCGCCCATCACATCGGCCAGCAGGTGTTGCATCAGCCGCGAATCGACGGGCTCACCCTTACGCACCAGCTCGGCGACGTCCTGCAGGAAATAGTTGATACGTTCCAGCTTGTCGAAGTACATCGCGTAGTTCTGCGAAAACTCGAATTCCTTCAGATTCAGCGCGCGCTTGGCCACGAATCGCGCCACGTTGAGCGAGCTGAACAACCAGCATCTGCCGGAACGGTTCTGGTTGGTGACCTCGCCGTTATCCACGGTGACCGAGAACCTTCGCTGCAACAGACGCGAACGGTCGTAATTCCTTGCGACGTTGGCGATTCCCGAGGTCGTAACGGCGTTCATGGCAAGGCGATGAGCGTCACCTCGTGCGAAATCGTCATCCAGCTTGCGAAGCGCGCTGTCGTCCAACGGTGTCAGTTCAGTCATACTGCTCCTTTATATCCCCACACAATGGGTTGGCATCCCTACATAACGGGTTGATATCACACCCCGCCAACGTCCTTGCCCCTCGAAACCACGAGGCGCCGACACCTTTCGGTGTCGACGCCGCATAGAATCTCAGGCTCTGCCCAGTCTAGCCATGGGGATGGAAGTCGTGGGCACGCTTCCAACGACCATTCACGCACGATAACCTCACGATAACCTCACGAGATGGCTACGCGGCATCACGGAAGGTCACGGAATCGTCACGGGACGACCGCGCGATGGTCAGTCGCAATGCTATCTATCGTTCCACCGTCATTGGTCTATTCGTCGCCACGCCGATTCTCATCCGCCGAAGACGCGGTATCGCGACGATGTTGCTGCGGAGCGAAGGATATCGGCATGGTCTCATTGTCGCCGGTGGCGTCCGTCGGACGAGAAACCGACGAGACGGGAACGCCGGCCGTCGCCGTCTCAACCGAAGCACCGGCAGGGGCCGCTTCGGATTGCTCGTCGTACTGCGTCTGCTCACCGGTGTCGGAGTCGGGCTGTCCGGCAGCCGTCGAGGCCGTGGACGAATCGCCGTCCTCATCCCCCGCGCCCCGGCCGTCGTTCGGCGTCGTTTCATCGCCGGTCTGATCCTCATGATCGGAATGCTGGCCCTCGCCGTCATCCTGCGCAATCGCATTCACCACCGGCACATCGGCAGTGGCCTTGGTCTTCTGTACGCTTTCGGGAGTCAGATTGATGCCGGAGAACGCGTTGGCGAACAGCGACCGCAATTCCGTGACACGTTGCGTGATGGCGGATTCGCGGTCCTGCAACTGCGCGATATGACGAGTGAGCCCGTCAAGTTCGCTTTGCGCCGCCCGGCGACGCTGCTCCAGCTGATGATCGGCGTCATATCCCGCCTTCGCCACGATCTGAGCCGCCTGGTCATCGGCCTCCTGACGCTTCTTCACGGCATAGGCATCGGCGTTCTCACGCACGGTCTTGGCCTGACCGATGAGCTCATCCGCCTCTTTCTTGGCCTCGTCCCGGCGCTGCTCGAGGTGGTCGAGCAATTCGTTGACCTTGGCGGTCGCCTCATCCTGCTGGGCGGTGATGTCCTTACGAATCTGCTCGGATTCGGCATTCACCTGGCTCATGGCCTTGGTGCGATGAACCTCGGCCTCGTCCTTGATCTCCTGCGCCTTGCCGTTGGCCGCATCAACGACCTCGCCCGCCTGGCGTTTCGCCTCGGTCATCATCCTGGATACCTGCTCGCGCACGTCGGCGAGCTTCTTGTTCGCCTCGGCCAGAGCCTTCTCGATCTGGTCGTTGGCCTCGCTTTTGAGTTTCGTGAGCTCTTCGTTGGACGCCTTGCGCTGTGCGGCGATCTGTTCGGTGGTCTGGGCCTTCAGCTGAGCGATTTCACGTTCCTGCGTCGCACGCTCGGCCGCCAGCCGCTTGTTATGCTCCTCCCGGGCATTGCTCAGTTCGATCTCGACCGTGTCGCGCTGCTCCGCAACCGCCTTCGCCGTCGCACTGCGCAACTGCGCTGCATCCTGTTTGGAAGAGGTCGTCAACGTATCGACCTCGTTCTTGGCGTTCGACAACAGCGTATCGGACTTGGCCCTGGCGTCGTCGACGATATGTTTGGCATCCAGCTTCGCATTGTTGAGCAGCGTCTGCGCCTGGGCCTGCGCACTGGCGCGCGTGGCCGCCGCGTCCTGCTTCGCACGGTTCAACAGCTCGGAACTCGTCTGTTCGGCGGAGGCCAGCATCTGCTGGGCATTGGCACCCAACGACGCGAAGGAGTTGCCCTGCGCGGATTTCTTGGCGTTGTTCTTCTCCTCCTGCAACTGTGCCTGAAGCTGAAGAATCGTGTCATCGCTGGATTTGACCTGCTCTCGCAAACGGCTCAGCGTCTCTTGCGACTGGGCAAATGCCTCATCGACCCTGTCCTTGTCATAGCCCCTCAATACAACCGGGAACCCTTCCACCATGTCGTTTTCCTTTCACCGCAGGCACTTCCGAAAGCGCGTAATAACACAACCGCTTGCACTGTATATCATGAGTGGGTCCAATGGTATGCGACTCGCGCAATCCACACAGATACCTCGAAAAACAACTGTCCAATGCATCTGCACCGATGCACGGCATCGGCCACGTTCGGGGCACGCCTCCGGTCGCCACCTCAGGCCAACAGAATGTCACCCGACGATGGCTGCAGATAGTAGCGCACGCTCTGTTCGACGATAATTCGGCAGGCTTCGACCTGCTGACGCATCGACAGGCCATGCTGGGAATGTTCCGATTCGGTGATCTGGGGAAGATTGACGAAACCGGCAAGCGTCCGTTGCCGTGTCGCCGTCCAGTGCAGCAGGTTATAGAACAACGAGTTGCACACATAGGTGCCGGCGTCGGAACTCAGCGAAACGGGTATGCCGCCCCTGGCGAAATCGCCGATGATGGCCCGCAACGGCAGACCGGTCCAATACGCGGCAGGACCCTGCGGATCGATGGGGACCCGATCAGGAAGCGCGTTATCGACATCGGGCTTATCGGCATCCATCAGATTCATCGCGCAGCGCTCCAGCAGCACACCCCGCGCGGTCCGCTTCAGGCCGGTCGCGATCACAATCTGAGGAGACATCGCCTCAAGCGATGCGCGCAACTGCGGCCAGGCCTTGGCGAAGCTTATCGGCAGCCGTACGGCGTTGATGGAGATCTCCACTTCGGCCAGATCCGGATCAGGCGCCGACTGGAGCCCGTCGAATCCTCGGGTCTCCAACAACGATGGGACGACAAAGGCGGGATTGACCTCCACATCCTCGTATGGGCCGAAGCCGGAGATGACGACATTGATCTGTTCCATGGTGCCAAGTCTAACCGCGCGCCGCGCCCTGCGCATCCAAGCCACGGCGCGCAGACGGAACCGACCCAATCCGACCTTAGATTTCCCGCATCACCAGTGCCAGCAGCCTTCCCTCATGCGCCTTGTTGGCCTGAGCGGCGCGGCGATGCGAGTACCACAAGGGGTTCTCGAACGTACACATCGGGTGGTGCATCTTAGCCAGTCGCTGCGAGAGTTGGGGCGTGTCCTCGTCATCCCTGCGGCACAACCGCGCCAGCTCCTCGTCCTCGGACAGATACTGCGTGGCCGCGGTGACGCGAGGCCGGGAATCGATGACGTTGTCACGCGGGATACCGGCCTTCATAAGGCACTGCACGGCTGCACCGGCGATGTCGATGCCGGGGCCGGAAAATCTGGTCACCGTGAACGTTCCCGGGAACTGGGCGTCGAAATCATCGGCGATCTTGCTGCCTACCTCATAGCAATCACCGCAGATGCGCGGTCCGAGCGTCGCCGTGATGTTGACCGGCTCGCTGCCTTTGGTCACCATCGCGGCGACCGTGGCTTCGAGCACGCCGCGTTGCAGGCCACGACGCCCGCAGTGGGCCGCCGCTATGATGCCGGTTTCGGCATCCGCCAACAGCACCGGCAGACAGTCCGCCGCGAACATTCCCAGCGCGACATGAGGGCGCGCGATGATTTCGGCATCCGCCCGGTAGGCCTCGGCCTGCCCCGATCCCGACAGATCGCAACCGAAGGGGGCGTTGGGAGTGAACAGATCATCCATATCCGCCACCACCGCCGAATGCACCTGGCTGACCAATGACAGATCGGCGCGTATCGCCTGCGACACAGCTATGCGATTGCGCATCGTAAGATCGGGATCCTCTTCGCCTTTTCCGCCGAGATTGCAGTATGACCAATCGGCGACGCTCACACCACCCAGTCGTGTCGTATAGACGACCTTGACGCCGGGAGCCAACTCGATGGGGATGGTCACGGGAATCGGGTTTCCATCGCGATCGGTCGGCGACATCGCGCTGCTGTCGATGATGGAATCATTCGAGCGCCCGCTTGCGTACTCTTCGTCATATTTACTCATGTCGCCATCATGCCTCGTCGCCGCGATCTATTTCGCTTTAAGCGTCGCATGCTTGGCACGCGCGCGAATCACGGTGTTCGCGGGCACCGACTCGTGAAATGGCATGGAGAAGACATGCGCCGGATTATTGATGGCCTTCACCGCCGTGCCGTCGGCGTTTTCCAATCCGGTTTCCGGCACGGTGTAGACGATCGGCGGTCGATGAGGGGCCAGCAACTCGACCTGTTGGCCTGGTTCGATCTTGTTGCGTCCGACCAGCCAAAGCCGATGGGTCACGGGATCGTACCGCTGCGTCTCCCCCACGATCAGCCAATCGCGGAAGTATCCTCCCCGATCATGATTTTCGCCGACGCGACGCTCGGGATAATAGAAACCCGTCGAATAATCACGATGCGCCACCTTGTACGGTTCTTCGAGCAGCCAATCCGCGAGTCGGACATGAGATGCCGGCATGTCGGTGCGTATCGTGTCAGCACCCAGCAACGGCGCGGATCCATGCGGCGTGCGGCGCACGTGGTCAGTGAAAGCCCTGAGCGTGCGGCCACTGCGATCCCTGAAGCCCCGCTGAACCATGTACTCATTCACGGCGCAGGAGTAAGCGTTCGCCATGGCGGACGTGTAGTAGGCGCTTTTCGCCCGGCCCTCGATCTTGAGACTGCTGGCCCCCGCATCGATCAAATCGTCGACATGGGCGAGCATGTTCATGTCCTGGGAATTGAAGAGGAACGTCCCCTCGCCGTTCTGCTCCACCGGGAAATACTGTCCGGGACGCTTCTGCTCCACGACGCTGTATCGCCAGCGGCACGGCTGCGCGCATTCGCCGTGGTTGGCATCCCGCCCGGTCAAATAGTTTGAGATCAGGCATCGTCCGGAAAACGCCATGCACATCGAGCCATGAACGAAACACTCGATATCCATGTCCTGCGGAATATTCGCGCGAATGTCACGCACGGCCTGCAGATCGAGTTCGCGCGCCAGCACCACGCGGCGGGCGCCCAACTCGTATAAGGCGTTGGCCGCCAAATAGTTGGTGACGCCCGCCTGCGTGGAAACATGAATCTCCAGATTCGGTGCGATGCGTCGGGCCTGCATGAGCACGCCGATATCGGTGACGATCAAAGCGTCCACGCCGGTGTCACGCAACGAGCCGATATAGGTCCGCAGGTCCTCCACCTCGTCGTTATGGGGCAGGATATTGCACGTCACATAGACGCGAGCGCCATGCCGATGGGCGTAACGTGCGCCCTCCTCGAAATCCTGCAGCGACAGATTCCTCGGCGCCGATCGCATACCGAACGCCTTGCCGCCGCAATACACCGCATCGGCGCCGAAATCCACCGCTGCCTCGAGCCCACGTAAATCTCCGGCGGGGGCCAGCACCTCCGGACCGCGGCGAAGAGAATGCTCACCACGGTCGATGTCGGCTGACGCCGCACGCTGCGAGTGGGATCGATCGACGTATTCCATGGCGTCAGTCGCCAAGTCGGCTCAGCTGCGTTTCACTGAGTTCGAGCTGCCCGGCCTTCAGACTGTCGAGAATGGTGGCGGGGCGATGCGCACCGGGAATGACGAACACATGCTCGCCGAGCGACAGTTCCCACGCGAGGACGACCTGCTGATAGCTCACCCCAAGCTCGGCGGCCACATCGCGGAAAGCATCGAACCGATGTTCGTCCTTGACCTTGCGATACCCGCCAAGCGGACTCCAACATACGAATGCAAGACCGAGCCGGGCCGTGTACGCCAACGTGTCGGCGCTGTCGCGATACACGGGTGAGTATTGATTCTGCACGGCGATCAGACGATTCCCGAGAATCGAGCGGGCGATATCGATCTGTTCGATGGAGGCATTGGATATGCCAGCGGTACGTGCGACGCCGGCATCGAGCAACTGACGGATGGCCTCGATCGATTCGGCATAGGGCACCTTGGGGTCGGGGCGATGAAAATACAGCAGGTCGATCGAATCGACGCCGAGCGCCTGTGCGGATTGTTTGGCGTCGTGGATCAGCCGTTCTGGCCGCCCATCGACATCCCACGTGGGAACGCCGTTGGTGAAGTTGCGGAAATGACCGACCTTCGTGGCCACGGTGATCTCATCGCGCGGCCCCTTCCACGTCTCCAAGGCGGCGCGGACGAGCTTCTCACCGGTCTGTTCCTCGCCACCGGAGCAGTAGTAGGCCCACGCCGTGTCGATGTGCCGGCAACCGGCGTCAAGCGCCGCGTGAATGGTGTCAATACCGGTGTCCTTGCCGAGATTATCTTCCAGTGTCAGCGGCATCTCCCCCAAACCGACGGCTGTGGTATCGATGGGACCGAGAGAACGATGCAATATCATGAAGAGCGCTCCTTGCACAAATACGAAACCCCCATGGCCCGCAATGCCATGGTCAGTAAGGCCATACTACGACGAATCCACCATAATATAACCATTACCGTAGCCACCGCCGACTCTTCGTGTTGTGGTGTGCGCGGGTTTGCGCACAATCCTCCGGCGCGGGCAAGGCCGCGGGCGATGAGGGTGTTGGGGGCGACAGACGGTCGAAGACCATCGAAAGCACCTGAAGAAAAAAAAGAAAACCACGCACGTATCATGGACGACGAGTGACAAAAACCACCGGAATCGCCCGTAAAAGAGGGAATCCGAAGCTTCGCTGACGACGAATGACGCGACCTCATCCGCCTTCTATCGACCGCCGAAAGAGCCTCCGCCGGAGCCACCGGACATGCCGCCGAAGCCACCGCCCGAAAACATGCCAGAACCCGAACCGGATGAGGAGGATGGGGAGGCCAACTGGATGGTATGGCTCAAATCGGCGAAACTGGAGCTGAGCTGTGCACCGATATCCCCGACATTCGCGCTCAACGATCCGGACGCGGCCGCCTGTGCTGCATCCGAGATCACGCCATCGCCCGCGAAAGCCGGAGATGCCCATAGATACGGTCGATACAGCCAGTACATCAGCGACGTGCCGGCGTAGGCGTCAAGCCACTGCGGATCGGCGAGATGTGGGTTCATCTTCGCCATCTGGCGCAGCACGGTACCGGAGATGCCGAAGGCGACGGCATAGACCAGATAACGGTCCCAGAGCACCAGGTCGTCGACATCACGCTCGGAAAAATCGCTGAACTGCTCGAGATACCGTTGCAGGCCCACCACCTGCCCGGCCAGCACCTGACCGCGTGCACTGAGAGACACGCTTCTGGCGGCCGCCAGAACCACACACGAGCCGAAGCACAACGGTCCGGCGACGAGCAATGCCAAGGCAAGCTGCCCGGAGACCGCAACCGTCACAGCACAGAGCGCCGCGAGCGCCAGCCCGCAGCCGCCGGACACGCGGGCCCATATTCCCGTGGAACTGGTGGCGCCCAACGCGGCAAATTCGTTATCCACCGCGGCCTGATACCGTCCTTGGACCTTCACACCCTCCTGCCAGCCGGAGAACGACCGCTGCATGCCCTTGAGATCGAACACCGGGGAATTGAGCCGTTGGGACGCAGCCTCCAGCAACTGCAACGCGCCCTCCTCGCTTTCGCTCAGCCGCAGCATCCCACGGTTATTGCGCGCGACCGGAAGAATCGCCACCGTATTCGTCGACGCTCGCTTGCGACGCGGATCCAATCGTTGTCGCATAACCGCCGAGACCTCCTGCGCCGGCATATTCATCACATCAAGCCCCTGATAGTCCTCGACCGCACCGGGCAGCATGGCGATGGCGTGCTTTGAAGCCAACGACATGACCGTGGCCGCCAGCTGCCGGGATGCAAGCCGCTTGGCGGGCACCGGCTGCATGATCGCCAGTAGCGCCGCCGCGCTCGCCGGACTCATCTCCGGCGGATCCCGCCAATACTCGACGTCCCCGCGATATTGCGCGTCACGATTGCTCCGTATCGCGGCGGCGAGACCCAAGCACACGAGTGCGAGACCCAGCACACCGGCGATGATGGCCGTTATCAGCACGCGCCGCGCGCGAGCCCGCTGGCTGTCTTGCCATGCCCGCTCCTGCGCGGCCTCATCGCGCATGATGCGGGTCTTGGCATCGCCCGCCACCGAACGGGTTATGCCCTTCGTCGCCGCGACATCGAATATGGTGACCAGATCGAGATACTGACCGTTCCGCACATCCGATGCGGTGGCATGCAGAGTTCCATCCGAATCGCGCGATGTGGTCGAGCGACCGGAAAAATGCAGCCATGCCCAGGAATTCGAAGCGGTGACTCCCTTGGGGAAATGCACGCTGGCGCTGAGTTCGCCGATGGGGATCTGATTCGACGCGCCGACCGGTTCCCATTGGATGCTGGCCACGTCGTCATAGGCCGTGGCCGTTCCCGTGAAGGTCATGGCCACATCGAAGCGCATGTGATCGGCCTTCGTCGTCGCCGGGATGTTCCAGCCGACCTCGATCGTTCGGTTCCCGGAGTCCAGGCTCTTGGCCGTCTCCTGCGCATCATACGGCAGCGGGGAATCCGCGCCGTCGGTCACATCGGAAACGTACCAGTGGTTGGCGTACTGCGCGTCCCACTGCGCCGAATCGACCGAGGACGGCGATTGAGGGGCAATCTGTTGATACTGCCTCCCCGTGTCTCGATCGGTCACGCTCACGTTCGTGATGGACGTGAGATTCTTCGCCTTCAGCGTGTATTGCTGATACAGCTGCTTCCACGGTCTTCTCGTATCACCATCGCCGCGGTCCTTAAGGCGCATATCGATATGCTGCACAACGGTCATGTCGCCATTGGCGGCGATGTGGACATCGTAGTCGAGCGTGCGGTAGGTGAGATCGGCGGCGGAACCCGACGATGTCATCGCCACCACCAGCGCCGTCATCGCCACCACCGTCACGACGGCGGCTATGAGGATCGAGCGTAGCCAACGACGCAGCGTCATGGCATCTCCATTCTTTCGTATCGTTCGACGACCGGTTCAAGCATACGGGACGCGCCCGGCACCGGATTCGCGCGCACGCCGGCACTCCGCCGGATTCGTCTCGTCCCTGTGAGGACTCAGAACTTGACCTGCGGCACCTGTCGATCGGAGTCGTCGGTCTGGAAGTACTGCGCCTGCGTGAAGTGGAACAGCCCCGCGACGATGTTGCTGGGAACGGTTTCGATCAGGGTGTTGAACTTGAGCACAACATCGTTGTAGAACTGCCGAGCATAGGCGATCTTCTGCTCAAGCTGGGCGAGTTGGCGCTGCAGATCCATGAAGTTCTGATTCGCCTGCAGCTGCGGATAGGACTCTGCCGTCGCCCTGAGATTCACCAGGGAGCGAGACAACTCATTCTCGACCTGAGCCCGCTGGGCGGTGGTGGCATTCGGGTCCGCGGACACCGCCACGACATTCGCACGGGCTTTGGTCACCTCGGTGAACACCGTGGATTCATGGGCGGCATAGCCCTTGACGGTTTCCACCAGGTTGGGGATCAGATCGGCTCGCTGCTTGAGCTGCACGTCGATCTGGGCCCAGCCGTTGCCCACGCGATTGCGCAGCGTTATCAGCTTGTTATAGACGCCCATGGCCCACAGCACCAAGATAATGACCACGGCGACGATGACGATGAGGGCGATGATGGCTCCCATGATTTCCTCCCTATTTCAGGCCCGCTTCGGGCATGAATGCTATATATCGATATCTCGATTGTCTCAAGTGGTAGGGATAGCGGGATATGACGCTGAAACCATGTACCATGGACATATGAGCGAATCGGCCATAACCCCGAGCAAATCCATCCGTGTTGGCGTCTTGGACAATGACTGCTGCGCATTGGAATGCGAGGTGGCGCTGCTGCAACGATTGGCTCGTCAAGACCAGATGGATCTCGACGTGTGGTCGACGGACAACCCCGCACGGGCCATACAGGAATGCCGTTTCGGAGCGAAACGCACCAACGTCATGATCATCGACGTCGCACTCAATGGCATCACCGGAGCCCAGGTCGCCGTTGAGCTGCGTCGCCAGGAATCAGGCATCGGCATCATCGGCATCACGTCCTACCAACCACAGATCTACGAACGATGCATGCGAGATTCGGGAGCACAGGCGCTACTCGATAAAAGCACCCTACGGCAGACGCTTTCGGATGCCATCGGGATGGTGGCACAAGGGCTGCCCTATCCCGATGGAGCCGTGTTCGTGCCCGTTCGTCAGGCCTGTGCCGCGATGGACAGGCACGTAAACGCGGAGAATAACGCGAATCTGACGCAGACGGAACGACAGATCCTCGCCTTAAGCCTCACCCCGCTCAGCACGAAGGAGATAGCATCGACCCTGCACGTCACCGTCGACACGGTTTTTTCCCACCGTCGCAATATCAAAAACAAGATGCGATCCAATACCTGGCACGACGTGATGGACTATTGCCGCACGATGCACATCGCTTGACGGTGCGTGCCGCGCCCACAGACGCGTCTCCACCTTCGAACACGACAGACACATACCAAGCACACAACTGACAATACGAGACACAACACAATGACCCTCAACATCCATGCCCGCTACCACGCCGACGACAACCGGCGTCAGCGCAGATCCAGATTCTTCCGATATCCATATATCGCTTTGATCACCGCGATAGCGGGCGCGTTCACCACTGTCGAGGGCGTCTCCTGGCTGGTCGCGTCCCCACTGAGTTGGCAGTCGACGACCCTGTTCGTATTCCGGACGGCGTCATTGATCTGGTTCGCGTTCGACCCGAGATTGGGCGCGTACGCTGTGGTTCTCGCCCAATGCGTCGATTTCGTCGTGCCGCAGACCACCCCCGTGAGCATGATGTTCACCGCCCTGCTCATCGTGGGGGCATCGGCTTATCTGAGTATCTGGCGGGCCGCGGTGCTGGCCGGTTTGCTGGTCTGCGGCTCAGCGCTGAACATGGTGCTGCTGCCGACCGCGTTCATGAGCGGGGGCGGAATGATATCGTACGCGCTGCTGACTCTGATCTCGATGCTCGTCGGTGTGCTGACACGCAAGGGCCTGCATCGTCAGGAGCAGAAGATCCTGAACATCTCCGCCCTGTCGAACAACACCATCGCCCAGCATCTACACGATTACACCACCAACGACATGAACGATATCATCATGCTTTCGGATGCCATCATGGACACCCCCTCCGCGACGGACCACGCGGAATCCATCCATCGCATTCGGGAGATTGCTGCCAACGCCCTGACGCAGACGCGCACGGCCATCAGTTCCCTGGAACAGGCGAGAACGCCGATCGCCCCCGTCCCCAGGCTCGAATGCGCCGGCCAACCACCGTCGAATCTTCAAGAGCGGGTCTCCGATCTGCTGGACGAGCAGCAGGAGCTCTTGGAATCGTTGGGCTTCACGGGAACCGTCATCATGCCCAGCCCGTTGCCGGCCTCCCATGATGCCGACGGCCGTCTGCTCCTCGGACTGCTCCGCGAATTATTCGGCAACATCGCGCATCATGCCGCGCCGCGCCAAGGCTATACTCTCGCGATCTGCTGCGACGAGCGGTGTTGCGACATCAGTCTCGCCGACACACCGGTCACGGTGCAGACGACGAGCATCCGACAGAAAGCCAAGAACGGTGATCTGCCGAAGGGAATGTGTTCTGGGCTACGCCGCTATGAACGTGCCATAGCCGAGCGGCATGGGGAATGGGAGATAACGGCAAAGCCCGACAGTTGGTCTTTGCACGCCACGATCATCTGGAGCTGATGCACAGGGATGCATCAGGAGGTATCAGGATGCATCCGGAACGGCAGGCCTCGACGCCCACGTCCGTCTGCCCGTAACGGCATGGCACCTGCGCCGCACGGCACGACGTCCCATACCTCACCCTATGCTCCGCCGCACGCCCACTGCAGCCAGACCGGACACCCCGGATTGGGTGAAACCGCGACCACCGCGGGGGTCTGGAGCACAACGGCCGACCGAACGCCCTGCGATGGCGCCGCGTCGCATACCGACGGGATCAGTACCATGACCACGCCAAGCATGGAGGAGCATCCTCGACACCATCGACCCATCGGGACCGCCCCTCTCATCAGTTCGAACCGGCATTGGTTCCTTATTCGCAACCCGCCAACCAGCACCAGTGTCAGTGATAGCGGACCAACCGGCGGCCGATAACTCCGTCTGCAGGAACCTGCATGCGTTTCTGTGGGGTAGATCACATCTCGGCAGCCACATACACCAACAGGCTGGGGCACATCATTGCCTGATGTGCCCCAGCCTGTTGAAACCCCTACGGTACGCGTCAGGCGTATCGCGTCAATCCACGTCTTTCGAGATCAGCCCTCGAACGGATCGAAATCACGACGAACGCGGCGACGCGGACGCTCCGAGCGTTCCTCACGATCGGCACGATAGTCGTCATAGTTCTCGTCGGTGGCGTAGCGAGGATTGCGATCGTCACGGCGACCAAGATAACCACGATCATCGCGGCGGTCCGCATGGCGATCCTCCTGCTCCTCACGCCGACGGCGCGGACGATCGTCAAAATCGCGATCGTCACGACGCTCCTCGCTGCGGTCCGAATGGCGCTCCTCGCGACGGCCCTCGTAGGAACCTTCGCGATCCTCATGACGATCCCTGCCGCCACGACGATCGTCGAAGTCGCGATCATCATGATCGCGACGCCCGCGATATCCACCGCGATCGTCACGACGGCCACGGCCCGAACGACGATCGTCGCGGTCGCCGCGATCACGCCCGGAACGAGGCGCCGAGGATTCCTGATTCTCGAAGCCTGGGATGGCCAGCGAGATCTTGCCGCGATCGTCGACGCTCTGCACGATCACCTCGACGCTGTCGCCTTCCTTGAGGACATCTTCGACGGCCTCGACTCGCTCGCCGTTGGTCAGATTCCTGATCTGGGAGATATGCAGCAGTCCGTCGGTTCCGGGAGTGAGATTCACGAAGGCACCGAAACTGGTGGTCTTCACGACCTTGCCATTGAAGGTCTCACCGGGCTGAGGCACATGCGGATTCGCGATGGAGTCGATGATGCCCTTCGCCTTCTCGGCGGCTTCCCCGCCCTCGGAGGAGATGTATACCGTGCCGTCGTCCTCGATGGTGACGTCGGCGCCGGTGTCCTCCTGGATCTGGTTGATCATCTTGCCCTTGGGCCCGATGACCTCACCGATCTTGTCCACCGGAACGGTGGTGGTGATGATACGCGGGGCGTAGGGACTCATCTCGGCGGGAGAATCGATGCACTCGTTGATGACCTCGAGGATCGTCGTACGCGCTTCCTTGGCCTGCTGCAATGCGGCCGCCAGGATATCCGCGGGAATGCCGTCGAGCTTCGTATCCAGCTGCAGCGCCGTGATGAATTCGGACGTGCCGGCGACCTTGAAGTCCATGTCGCCGAATGCATCCTCGGCGCCCAGGATATCGGTCAGGGTCTTGTAGATATGCTCACCGTCGACGTCACCCGAGACCAGACCCATGGCGATGCCCGCCACCGGAGCCTTCAGCGGCACGCCGGCCGCCAGCAGGGACATCGTGGACGCGCACACGGAGCCCATCGAGGTCGAACCGTTCGAGCCGATGGCCTCGGAGACCTGACGAATCGCGTAGGGGAAATCCTCACGGCTTGGCAGCACGGGGACCAAAGCGCGCTCGGCCAATGCGCCATGGCCGATTTCACGACGCTTGGGCGAACCCACACGGCCGGTCTCGCCGGTCGAATACGGCGGCATCTCGTAGTTGTGCATGTACCGCTTGGTCTGCGGTCCGGAGATCGCATCGATCGTCTGCTCCATCTTGAGCATGTTGAGCGTGGTCACGCCCAGGATCTGCGTCTCACCACGCTGGAACAGCGCGGAGCCATGGACGCGAGGAACGATGTCGACCTCGGCGGACAGCGTGCGGATGTCGCGCAGGCCGCGACCATCGATACGGTAGTCCTGAGTGAGAATGCGACGGCGCACGATCTGACGCTGCAGCTCCTTGAAGGCGTTGCCGAGTTCCTTGTCCTTCTCGGCGTCGCCCATATCGGTGAATTCACCGGCAAGCTGTTCGCGCACCTGCTCCTTGATCTCATGGATGCGATCCTGCCTGGGCAGCTTCTGCGCGATGGACAGCGCATCGTCGAGATCGGCGTGGGCTATCTCATCGATGCGAGTATAGAGCGCATCGGTGTATTCGGGGAACAGCGGGAACTCCTTGGTGTCCTTCGCGGCCACGCGCTTGAGTTCATCCTGAGCCTCGCAGATCACCTTGATGAATGGCTTGGCGGCTTCCAGACCACCGGCCACCACTTCCTCATCGGGCTTGCGCTGGCCTTCGTTGTAGATCAGGTTCCAGGCGTTGGCACCGGCACCGGCCTCGATCATGGCGATGGCGACATCGCCGTTCTCGATCACACGGCCCGCGACGACGATCTCGAATACGGCGCGTTCGCGCTCACTCCAACGAGGGAAGGCAATCCACTGACCATCGACCAACGCCAGACGCACGCCGGAAACCGGTCCCTCGAACGGCAGGCCGGAGATCATCGTCGAAGCCGAGGCGGCGTTGAGTGCGATCATGTCATATGCATCATCGGGATTGACGGACAACACCGTCTCGACGACCTGCACTTCGTTGCGCAGCGTGTGGGGGAACAGGGGACGCAGCGGGCGATCGATGATCCTGCACGCAAGAATGGCCTCCGATGAAGGACGACCTTCACGACGGAAGAACGAACCGGGAATCTTGCCCGCGGCGTACATCTTCTCCTCCACGTCGACCGTGAGCGGGAAGAAATCGTAATTTTCCTTCGGGCTTGAACCGGCGGTCGTGGTGGACAACACCATCGATTCGTCATCGAGATAGGCGGCTACCGCGCCATCCGCCTGCTGGGCCAAACGCCCCGTTTCAAAGCGCAACGTGCGCTTCCCAAATGAACCATTGTCTATTACGGCCTCAACGGCCTTTATTTCGGGACCCTCCACGGGTTCCTCCTTTGTTTTCTGTTATCTATCTATCCAACAACATCACAGCCGCACGGTGTGATCCGGTCTCTGGTCGTATCCTCTGCGCCGACGCGGCATACCTGGCCGCGCATCCCTGTACCGAACGCATCCGTCGCCGTCCAACTTGAATTATCGATCCTCTCGCGAAGATCCTTGGCGTTTTCGCGGCATGGACTGCCACGCGTGCGTAATCCCAATCATCGTGCCCCAGAAGGACATACCCCGGTATCCGTTCACCCTTCACCATGCAAAAGTGCCCGGGCAACTAGATGCCCGGGCAGAAGTCCGTATTATCGACGCAGACCAAGCTCGTCGATCAACGTACGGTAGCGATCGATGTCGACCCGCTTGAGATAATCAAGCAGCCGCCGACGATCGCCGACCATCAGCAGCAGGCCACGACGAGAATGGTGGTCGTGCTTGTGGGACTTAAGATGTTCGGTCAAGTCGTTGACACGCTTGGTGATCAAAGCGACCTGAACTTCGGGAGAACCCGTATCGCCTTCGTGCGTCGCGTACTTCGTGATAATCTCGTGCTTTTCTTCAGCCGTAAGTGCCACGGCATCCTCCTTGTTGTTGCTGCGCGGTGCCTGCGACACCATGTCGAAGCGCTCTCTATCCGCGGGCGAAACACGCCAAGACAACATTATACCGAACGCCGTGGATATGAGCGGATCGACAACCGGCCCTCAGAGCAGGGAAGTGAGCAACCCGCCGAACAACACCACGATCAACACCACGATCTCGATGACGAAGTACATGATCATCGAGGCCCAGCCCTGCGTCAGCACATTCAGCGGCGAGTCCTTGCGAATGACCACCAGCAGACCCACGAACAACACCGCGAACACGGCCACCCCGAGGCCCGCGGCGACGATGCCCAAATCCATGGCGTTCACGACTCCCGCGGATCGACCATACACGACATACGTGGAATACCAGTAGTCGAACCGCAGCAGGGCCACGCCCGCGATGAACTGCTCGGCCGCCAGAAAGAGCAGAAACAGCACACGCCATATCCAATGCCTCGCCTCGACGATGGCCATGGCCAGGCAGGTAAACATCACCATGGTGACCGCCCAGGATGAGAATGCGGCACCTTGCAGCGAATAGTTGGCGAGCTGCTCCACCACGCCCCGGGTATGCTGCACGGCGAGCTGTCGGCCGAACCAGTAGGGTGCGACGAGTACCACCAACAGCGCGACGATGAACACCATCCAATGCATGGGTTTGAACTGCCGGCGTTCGATATCGGCCAACGAAAGATCCGAAGATTCTATGGTGGGCTCGGGATGCTTAGAAACATCGACCGTTTCCACGACATCGCCGACTAACTCGGTCGCGGTGTTGTCCTTCCGGGAAGCCTGATCGTGACGAGGCGCATCGGCCATCGAGCCACCCCCCTCACTTTGAATTCACCCACATCTCACGCCATTCGAACACATCGACGCCTGCCGCGCACCAGTGGAGCGGACGACGGGAATCGAACCCGCGTAATCAGTTTGGAAGACTGAGGCTCTACCATTGAGCTACGTCCGCGTAATGACTGCTCGTGTGCACCGGCTGAAAACCGCAGCGCCGGCTTTCCGAACCGACTGCACAACAAACAACCTGAGCCATTATACATGACCCATGGCCGACGGCAACCGGCCATGGGCGAATGCCGTCGCGAAACCTTGCTAGTCACCCTGAACCAATACCACCGCCGAAGCCATATCCCCGTCATGACTCAGCGAAACATGCCACTCAGCGCGAAGCGACGCGCCATCGCCGGCAGCCCCCGCGAAACCAGCGGGCCGCGTCGGCCGTATAGGTCGTCCAGCATTCG